>NZ_JBEZWU010000003.1:0-495515 GCF_040637655.1 Streptomyces sp. NPDC028722 | reverse complement strand
CCGGATCTGGAAGCACGGTAACGTGTGGAGGTGACCGGTACTAATAGGCCGAGGGCTTGTCCATTGATGCTCGCGTTCACTGTGTTGGTTCTGAGACCACGACCACGTCACCCCGTCACGGGGTGTTTCGGTTGAAGTGTTTCATAGTGTTTCGGTGGTCATAGCGTGAGGGAAACGCCCGGTTACATACCGAACCCGGAAGCTAAGCCTCACAGCGCCGATGGTACTGCAGGGGGGACCCTGTGGGAGAGTAGGACACCGCCGAACAATCTTTGGGAAAACCCCCGCATCTTCGATGCGGGGGTTTTCTGCGTTCACCCCCGATCACGGCTGAAGACCGTCAGAAAGTGACTTCTTCCGTCCGGTTCGGTGTCCTCCTGGAAGGAGTGGTCTACGGTGACCACATGACCAGCCTCACCGGTGCACCTGGCCTGACCAGGGATGACTACACCGTCCGTGCCATACGTCCCGACGAGTGGGTCGCCGTGCGGCAGCTGCGGCTCGACTCGTTGCGGGATCCGGCCGCGCGCATCGCCTTTCTGGACACCTACGAGGAGGCTGCCGGCAGGCCCGACGAGTTCTGGCAGGACCGGGCCGTCCGGTCCGGTGCGGGATCCACCACGTCCCAGCAGTTCATCGCCGAGGCGCCGGACGGAACGTGGGCCGGCCCCAGGGTGCCTACCGCAAGGCGGGGTTCCTGCCGAGCGGACTCGCCGTCGCGTTCCCCCACGACGAGTCAGAGAACGAGCTGGAGTTCGTCCTGGACCGGCAGGCCGAGAACCCGCCCGCTTAGACCGATGCGGCCGACGTCTTCAGACCGGCAGTTCCTGGTGCGGCCAGCGGGAGCGGGCCTGTTCGCGGGAGCGGAGCAGGGCCAGCGTCGGCAGGCCCTGGTCGGTTCCGGTGGCGAGCAGGGCCGGCAGCTCGGGGAACGGCGCCACGGCGGCGATGTCGTCCAGGACCAGGGTGAGTGGTGGGTCGAGCCGACCGGAGGATGACCGTTCGGCCATGCGCCGGCCGTGCTCGACCACGCTGGAGACGAGGGCCGTCAGGAGCGGCATCGCGCCCGGGTTGCTCCGGGGGTCCTCGATGGATTCACCGACCACGTAAAGTGTGCCCCCCTCGTGGACGAAGGAATCCAGGGCGAGGGCGTCGGATCGGTTCGGGGTGCAGGCCTCGCGGATGTTGACCGTGAAGAGGGCGGACAGGGCCCTGCTGGTCAGTTCCTGCGCCATGTCCCGGCGTTCGGGGTGTGCGGTGAGGGCCGCCTCGAGTTCGCCCGCGGCGCCGGGGGCGGCCTTGGCGTGGGTGCGCAGCGTCCGTACGGCGTCCTGGACCTGGGTGCCCTGGGTCCAGCGGTGGACGTGGCGGATGGTGCGGTTCTCCAGGGCGGCGGCGTGGAGGTAGCTGCGCAGGAGGGTGGTCGCCGTGTCGGCCACGGCCTGGTCGATCCTGGCGGTGGGCCGTACGGGGGCGAGGAGGGCTGTCGCCCGGTGCAGCGCCGTCTGTCTGTCCGCGCAGCCCGCCGTGGGGGACCAGTGGAGGCGGGCCGGGGTGTCGCAGAGGTGTGCGGGGTCGTAGAGAAGGGTGGGGCCGAGCTTGGCCTTCGCGTCCTTCGTCTCCGCCCAGAGGGCCGGGTTCGATGTGACGACGAGGGTGGGGCCGGCGGCGTCCCTGATGGCCTGGACCGCGGCCGGCTGCCGGGTCGCGGGGGTGCCGTAGCGCACCGGGCCCTCGGTACGGGAGGCTTCCCGACCGCCCGTCCCCGCGGCGCCGGCGGGCAGGGGTCCGGCCCCCTGGGGCTCGGGCTCGCTGCGAGGTGCCGGGATCTCGTGCGTGGGGGCGGAGGCGGGACTGAGCGGGGGTGTCGGTGCCGGTGTGGGCGGTGCGGGGGCCGGGACCTCGAACGCCGGACTCGCGGTCATGGGCTCGGGGACGACAGGCCCCTTGGTCACAGGCACGGTCGCATCAGGTCCGCTGACCTCGGCCCTGTCGTCCGTCGGCCCACCGCGTCCGATGGTCGCCCGGCGCGCGCGCCATCGCGTCACCGTGCCGATCACGAACACGGTGAGGACGAAGAGGATCATCAGCTGGCCGATGAACAGGCCCCAGAACAGGCCCCAGCCGGGCAGCTGGGCCGGCGGGGTGTCCGGCCAGGCACCGGTGATGTCGTGGGGCCGGGCGATGAGGTGCCGCATGGCCAGGGGGGTCCTGGTGAAGGTGACGCCGTGGGGCCAGGCGCCCTGGGCGAACCGGGCCGCCAGCCCCGTGGCCGTCCACACCAGCAGGGTCATGCCGAGGAGGAACGCGAGCATGCCGACCAGCAGCCCGTCGGGGATGCCGCCGCTCCGGCCCTCCCCGCGGCTGTCACGGCGGTCGTCCGGTCTCACCCTGCCCCTCCCTACGCCACCGTCGACTCGGAGTCGCCCAGATGCTGCTCCACGAAGGCCGCCGCGCGCTGCTCGGCCTCCAGCTCGGCCGCGCGCAGGGCCTCGTCGGCCGCCAGGTCGCTGGACGACTGGGTCATCGCCCGGTCGGTGAAGACCAGTGGGCGTTCCGTCTCCGTGATCAGGTGTTTGACCACCTGGACGTTGCCGTTGACATCCCAGACCGCGATGCCGGGGGTGAGCGTCGGGATGATCTCGACCGCCCATCTGGGCAGGCCCAGCACCCGGCCCGTGGCGCGTGCCTCGTCGGCCTTCTGGGCGTAGATCGTGCGGGTCGACGCCATCTTCAGGATGGCCGCGGCCTCCTTCGCGGCGGCACCGTCGACCACGTCGGACAGGTGGTGGACGACGGCCACGAAGGACAGGCCGAGCCGCCGCCCGAACTTCAGCAGCCGCTGGAACAGCTGGGCCACGAAGGGGCTGTTGATGATGTGCCAGGCCTCCTCGACCAGGAAGATGCGCTTCTTCCGGTCGGGGCGGATCCAGGTGTGCTCCAGCCACACGCCGACGATCGCCATGAGGATGGGCATGGCGATGGAGTTGCGGTCGATGTGGGAGAGGTCGAAGACGATCAGCGGGGCGTCGAGGTCGATCCCGACCGTGGTCGGGCCGTCGAACATGCCGCGCAGGTCACCGTCGACCAGCCGGTCCAGGACCAGGGCGACGTCCAGGCCCCAGGCCCGTACGTCGTCTATGGCGACGTTCATCGCCTCGGCCGACTCCGGCTCGGGGTGCCGTAGCTGCTCCACGATGTCGGTGAGGACCGGCTGACGGTCGAGAATGGTCTCGTTGACGTAGGAGTGGGCGACCTTGAGGGCGAAGCCGGAGCGTTCGTCCAGGCCGTGGCCCATCGCCACCTCGATGATCGTCCGGAGCAGCGCGAGCTGGCCGGTGGTGGTGATCGCCGGATCCAGGGGGTTGAGCCGGATCCCGTGGTTCAGGGCGGCCGTCGGGTCGAGCCGGATGGGGGTTATCCCCAGCTCCTCGGCAATCAGGTTCCACTCGCCGACCCCGTCCTCGCCCTGGGCGTCCAGGACGACGACCTGCCGGTCCTTGAACCGCAGCTGGCGCAGGACGTACGTCTTCTCCAGCGCCGACTTGCCGTTGCCGGACTCGCCGAGGACGAGCCAGTGGGGGGCCGGGAGCTGCTGGCCGTACAGCTGGAAGGGGTCGTAGATGTATCCCTTCCCGGAGTAGACCTCGCGGCCGATGATGACGCCGGAGTCGCCGAGGCCGGGCGCGGCCGTGGGCAGGTAGACGGCCTGGGCCTGGCCCGTGGAGGTGCGCACCGGCAGCCGGGTCGTCTCGACCTTCCCGAAGAGGAAGGAGGTGAAGGCTTCGGTGAGGACGGACAGCGGATCCCGCATCGGCGAATCAGCCCCTACCTTCGGATGCCGGTGGCGAACGGAAGTGTGTTCACGAAGGCGCGGTGGTGCTCTCGGTCGCACCATTCCAGCTTGAGGTACGACTTGCCGGCGGAAGCTCTTATCGTGCGCTTGTCGCGGGCGAGTGCCTCGGGGGAACGGGAGGATACGGTGATGTAGCCGACGAGGTTGACGCCCGCGGCGCCGCTGGCGAGGTCCTCGCCGCGCTGGTCGAGGCGGTTGTGGGCGGCGATGTCCCGGGGGTCCACGGTGCGGTTCATCTTGGCGGCGCGGGACGCCTCGGCGTCGTCGTTGGTCTTCTCGGTCAGCATGCGCTCGATGGCCACCTCGGTGGGTTCGAGGTCCATCGTCACGGCGACCGTCCGGATGACGTCCGGGGTGTGGACGAGCAGCGGGGCGAGGAAGTTGACGCCGACGGGGGTCATCGGCCACTCCTTCACCCAGGCGGTGGCGTGGCACCAGGGGGCGCGGGTGCGGGACTCGCGGGTCTTGGCCTGGAGGAAGGTGGGCTCCATGGCGTCCAGTTCGGCCGGCCAGGCGTTGCGCTGGGTCATCGCCTGGATGTGGTCGATGGGGTGGTCGGGGTCGTACATGGAGTGGATGAGGGAGGCCAGCCGGCCCTGGCCCAGGGGCTGCCGTACGCGGATGTCGGCCTCCTGGAGCCGCGAGCAGATGTCGGTCAGCTCGCGGGCCATGACGACGGCGAGCCCGGCGTCCCGGTCGACCTTGGTGCCGCGGGCGCGGACGGCGCGGGCCATGGCGTTCGCCTCGGAGGCCAGGTCGCGGGTGTAGTGCATGCAGGCGACGAGGTAGGCGCGGTGCTGCTCGCTGCTGGTGGACACCATGGACTGCAACTGGTCGTAGGACCGCTGGAGCCAGTCCGGGGAGCGGTCGTCGCCGCGCAGGGTGACGTCCTTGGCGTGCGCGTCCGGGTCGGCCGGCAGGGTCCGGGCGAGCATCTGGATCCGGGTGACGAAGCCGTCCCCGTTGGCGACGTGCTTGAGCAGCGTGCCGAAGCGGTCGACGAGGGCCTCCTGGTCCTCGGAGTCGCGCAGGCCGACGCCCGGGCCCTCGATCTCGATGGCGGCGGTGACCGTCTTGCGGTCGGCGTGCAGCAGTACGGCGATCTCGTCGGGCCCGAAGGGGGCGGCGAGCCAGTTGATGCGCCCGATGCCGGGGGGAGGGCCGATCTCGACCTCGCGTCCGTCGAGGCCGGTGCCGGCCTCCATGACGGTCGAGCGGTAGTGGGCATTCCGCTTGACGGTCCGTTTGTAGCTGCGGTTGATCTCGAACCACTTGTAGAAGGTGCGGCGCTTGTACGGCACGTAGACCGCGGCGAGCGCGAGCAGCGGGAAGCCGGTCAGCAGCACGATGCGCAGGGGCAGCACCGGGACGAGGAGGCCGCACATCATGCCGAGGAACGCGCCGATGACGATCAGCGCGATCTCGCCGGACTCGCGGTTCCGGCCGACGATCGCGTTGGGCCGGGCGCGGCCGATCAGATACGTACGGCGGGGCGTGATCGGATGGGACAGATGGGACTCGGTCGTCAACGCCCTTCACCTCCCGAGCGGTTGTTGCGGGTGTTGCTGGCGTGCGGGGTGTTGACCGGGCTGGCCGCGCGGGGCGCGGGGGCGGCGGAGGGGACGGCTCCGCCGGAGCTCCCGGTCGGGGTACGGCTGCTGTGGGCGGCGACACCACCGGTGAGGGGGTTGGCCGGGCGCGGGGCACCGCCGGACTGGCCCCCGCCGCCGTTGTTGTCGGCGCGGGTGCTATGGGTCTTGATGCCCTGGGCGACGAGGGTGGCGGGCGAGCTGATGACGGCGGCGGCCTTGCCCTCGGCGCCCTGCATGATGCGGTTGCTGCGGGAGCCGGCGATCTCGTCGCCGAAGCCGGGGACGAAACGGTAGATCATCGCGCTGGCGAAGATGGCGAGCAGGATGATGGCGAGGCCGGAGACGACGGCGGAGAAGGCGTCGGGGCCGTCGGCGCCGGAGAGGGCTCCGGCGAGGCCGAGCACGATCACGATGACCGGTTTCACGAGGATGACGGCGATCATGATGCCGGCCCAGCGGCGTACGTGGCCCCACAGGTTCTTGTCGACCAGTCCGGCGTAGACGACGGTGCCGAGGAGGGCGCCGACGTAGAGCAGGGCGGCGCGGATGACCAGCTCCAGCCAGAGGATGCCGGCGGCGAGGATGCTGACCAGGGAGACCACGATCAGCATGATGGGGCCGCCGCCGATGTCGGTGCCCTTGTTCAGGGCGCCGGAGAAGGTGCCGAAGAACGTGTCGGTCTGGTCGCCGGTGGCCTTGGCGAGGACGTCCGTCACGCCGTCCGTCGCCGACACGACCGTGTAGAGGATCAGGGGCGTGAAGGCGGAGGCGAGCACCGTCAGCCACAGGAACCCGATGGCCTCCGAGATGGCGGTGGTCAACGGCACACCGCGGACGGCCCGCTTGGCCACGGCCAGGAGCCACAGGAGCAGCGTGAGGATCGTGGACGCGGCGAAGACGACGGCGTACTGCTGAAGGAACTTCGCGTTGGTGAAGTCTACGTTGGCGGTTTCCTTCACCGCGGTACTGAGCTTGCCGATGGTCCACGCGGCGGCGTCGGCACAGCCCTTCGCGAGAGAGGAAAGGGGGTCGAGGGTGTCGGTGAGGGGGTTGTTGGTGATACCGGAGGAGCCTTTGGACCCGTGGCTGCCGTTCTCGCAGTACTTCTTAGCTGGACCGGCGATCAATGAACAGGGATCGTCGCTCTTGGAAGGTGTCGGATGGGGGGCTGCGACCGCTTGCGTGGCCAGGAGTACGACGGCTGTTTGGACGGTGGCCACTAGGCCGGTGAGCTTGAGCGCGCGGTGCTGGCTACCGGGCATAGGTGAAGCCTCCGAACTCCTGAACCGCCCTGCTGATGTCGCCGGCCCCGGACACAGGGTTGTCACCAGTGACGGGGGTGGGACCGGTCTTCTGGGTGGATTCCCGAACCTTCCAGTCACCGTTGTCCCAGCTCAGTCTCATGGTCACGGTGAACCAGTTGCTGGTCACCGGGTTGGTTGAACTGTCGCTGGCCAGGCCGAACAGGCCGTTGCACCAGACCTCGACCGTCGCTGCGCCTTCGCTGAGCGTTGTGGTCCTGGTGCCTACCGGCACTGTGCGGTTCACGAATGTGCTGCCTTTGGGCGCGCTTCCGTCGTCATTGAGGCCGACCTTCCTGAGGAAGGAGGACGAGTAATCGGCGTCAAATCCAGCCTGGAGACTGCTCACCGTGCTGGGATCGGCGACGGTCTGCACGATCTGGTGCCGTCGGGCGGTATTGAACATGCCGTCAGACCCCAGAACTACCGCATAATTCGCCGCCGCACTCTGCGCCCCCTGTTCCGTGCGGGGGAAGTTCGAGGGGATGCCTGTGGTCTTGGTGCCGACGGGGTGGGTGCCTGAGGGGGCTGTCGAGGAGGTCTGGGGGCGGGAGCCCTTGGTGGTGGCGGTGTCCTTGGTCGTGTCGTCGCCCCTGTTCGCGAAGGCGATGGCTGCGATCAGGAGGACGACCACGCCGACCACCGTGACCAGGCTTTTGGAGGAGGAGCGGTGGGGGCGGCGGGGGGCGCCGCCGTAGGGGTCGTTCTCCGGTAGGCGGGTCCGGGTGTGGCCCGTGTCGCCGTAATCGCTGTAGCTCTGTTCGTCTCCGGGATTCATGCCGCGTACGCCCCCTCCACCTCGTAGACGTACGACGGTAGCCGTGCTGGTTCCCGCGCGGGCGCGGTGTGGTGACTCGACATCAGGGAGACGCAACCTCAGCCGGTGGGCACGACGGGTGGGTGGGGTGGAGGGGACAGCCGGGCGTGCCCGGGAGGGGAGGGGCTACACCGCCATGCCGTACACGATGGTGAACAGGGTGCCGAGGGAGCCGATGATGAAGACTCCGGTGAGGCCGGCGATGATCAGGCCCTTGCCCTGCTCCGCGCTGAAGGTGTCCCGCAGGGCCGTGGCGCCGATGCGCTGCTTCGCCGCGCCCCATACCGCGAGGCCGAGGCAGAGGAGGATGGCCACGGCCATGACCACCTCGATCATCACCTTGGCCTCGTTGCCCAGGCTGCCGAAGGGGCCCCAGTCCGGAGCGATCCCGCCGATGATGGTGTTGATGTCTCCCTTGTCGGCCGCAAAGAGCATGTAAGTCACCGCCCCTGGTGGGTAGTTCCGCGTGTGCCTCTGCGGTGTGCAGAGGTCAGGCCTCATTGTCGCCGACAACGTCGCCTACGTATGTCGACTTGGCGTCATTGGCTGGCGGGTTTCGTGCGAATGACTCGCACGGTCACTCTGTGTATCACGGCAGGTCACCCCGGGCAATGAAGTCGGAGCGGAACCTGGCGTGTGGTTCGGTCGTTGACCTCCCTCACGGCCGGTCGCTTGTGTGGCGCGGTTTCTGACGGCCGGTCGGGTGAGGCTCCGTGCCGATGTTCTCACGGGTGGCGGGGCCGGTGGCTTGGCGGACCTGGACGGCGTGGTCGTCGTGGTCTTCGCGGGGTGATGGCCGGGGTGGTTGTCGGGGGTCGGGCGTACGTTCGATGGGGTCGTCGGCGGGTGGGCGCGGGGGACCGGTGGCCCTTGGGTTTTCGGATCTGCGGTGGCGGGGCACCGGGTGTTCACAGGAGAATCTCAGTGATGTCGGAGCGGGTTTCTCAGCTTCGTGGGACAGAGTGGGGCTTGATGAAGCGCATCTCACGCATCTCACGCATCTCGGTCACCTCCCGGCCCGCGCTGCTCGGCGCGGTGGTGCTGCTGGCGCTGACCTCGGCGTCGGTGGCCGCCGCCGACGACGGGCGGGGGCCGCTGGAGGTCACGGCCGATGCGGTCGCGACCCGCCAGAGCGCGCGGGTCGGGGCGCTGTTCGGCGCGGACCGGGCGGGCAGGCCGTCCGGCGGTCACTTCTGCACCGCTTCGGTGGTGCACAGTCCGCGCGGTGACCTCGTCGTCACCGCCGCGCACTGCGTGGACGGTGACGACGGCGACCTGGTGTTCGCGCCGGGCTACCGGGACGGCCGGACGCCGTTCGGGGTGTGGAAGGTGACGCGGCGGTTCCTGCCCGACGGGTGGACCGGCGGTCAGGACGAGGACAGCGACGTCGCCTTCGCCGCCGTCGCCGAGCGTGACGGTGAGCGCCTCGAGGACGTCGTCGGGGCCAACCGGTTCGCGGCCGGGGTGGCCACCGGTGCCACCGCCGTGACCGTCACCGGCTACCCGGACTCCCGCGAGGCGCCCATCAGCTGCACCGACAGGCCGGCATCGCACAGCAGGACGCAGCAGCGCATCACGTGCCCGGACTTCACCGGCGGCACCAGCGGCAGCCCCTGGGTCAACGGTGACGGCCAGGTCGTCGGTGTCATCGGCGGTCATGAGCAGGGCGGGGACACGGCCGACGTCTCCTACAGCGTGGTGCTGGGCGGCGAGGCGGCCGAGCTGTACCGGGACGCGGTGTCTGAGTCCTGAGCAGGCGTCAGTCGGGCGGTTCAGCGGTGAAATGACGCCACTTCGCGTCCAAATGGCCTTGAACGGGGTCCGCATGGGGGAAAGTTGAACCGTGCGGAAGGTATGGGTGTTCGGTGGGGCGGCCGTCGCGCTCGGCATGGGCTTCGTCATGCTGCTCGTCGTCGGGGTGTACATCGTGGCCGGGAACCTGGTCAACGGGGCGACCTCGGGTGCCCGGGGGCTCGCCAAGGGCGCCGTACCGGCCGCCTACAAGTCGCTCGTGCAGCAGTGGGGCAACCTGTGCCCGGCGCTCAGTCCGGCGCTGCTCGCCGCCCAGCTGTACCAGGAGAGCGGGTGGAACCCGACGGTGGTCAGCCCGGCCGACGCCCGCGGCATCGCCCAGTTCATCCCGAGCACGTGGGCGACCCACGGCATCGACGGCAACGGCGACGGCCGGCGGGACATCTGGGACCCGAATGACGCGATTCCGTCGGCCGCGTCGTACGACTGCGAACTCGCCAAGTACGTCAAGGACGTCCCCGGCAACGTCTCCGACAACATGCTCGCCGCCTACAACGCGGGCGCCTACCGTGTCATAAGGGCGCGCGGGGTCCCGGCCATCAGCGAGACGCGGAACTACGTCCAGCGCATCCGCAGCCTGGAGGAGAGCTTCGCCGCGCCGGTCAGCCGGCTGGACCCCACCCGGGCGGCGGCGGGTGCCATCGCCTTCGCGCAGAGCAGGCTCGGCACGCCCTATCTGTGGGGCGGCAACGGCACCGCCGACCAGGGCGGACGCTTCGACTGCTCGGGTCTGACGAAGGCCGCGTACGAGAAGGTCGGCATCACCCTGCCCCGGGTCGCCAACGACCAGTACAACGCCGGCCCGCACCCCTCGCGGGACCAGCTGCTCCCCGGCGACCTCGTGTTCTTCTCGGACAATCTCACCGACTCCCGGGCCATCCGGCACGTGGGTATCTACGTCGGCGGCGGGTACATGATCGACGCGCCCCGGACGGGTGCCGTGATCCGGTTCGACCCCGTCGACACCCCGGACTACTTCGGGGCGACCAGGGTCACCGAAGATGGCGCAAAAGCACTCCCCACAAGGGTGTGAACCGTGCGTGAACCCGCCCCCTGAGCTGCGGCGATGAGTCTCTCTTCGATAACGTCTGCGTGATCATTCGGTGGAGAGTGGAACGTATGAATGGTGGCTGTGCGTTCCTGTTGACGTAGCCGAGCGGACGTCAGTGCGGCAGTGCAGCGGATGCGGATCTACGTACCACGGGGGGCAGGAGCGACGCACACCCGGTGCGTCCGGACGAACGACGAAGGGGCCGCAGCACCATGGCTGTACTCGCCGATTCCGGATCGAACCCCGACGTCGACCTGCTCTACGACATCAATGGCCTGGCCAAGGAAGCGCCGCACTGGTGGGACCGGGTCATGGCGTTCGTCGGCGAGTACGGCCTGCTGCTGGCCATGGTGCTGCTGATCCTGGGCTGCTGGTGGTCGGTGCGGCGCCGGGGCGGCGAGGAGGCGGCGCCCTCGGTGGCCGCGCTGCTGTGGGCACCGCTGGCGGCCGGCCTGGCGGTGCTGGTGAACGTCCCGATACGGGGTTTCGTGCAGCGCCCCCGCCCCTTCCTGGACCACGAGGGGCTGGACGTCCTCGTCGCCGGGAAGAACGACTTCTCCTTCGTCAGCGACCACGCGACGATCACGATGGCGCTCGGGGTCGGTCTGTTCGTCGCCCACCGCCGCTTCGGCCTCGTGGGCATCGCCCTGGCCCTGCTGGAGGGCTTCTGCCGGGTCTACATGGGCGTGCACTACCCGACGGACGTCGTCGGCGGTTTCGCGCTCGGTACGGCGGTCGTCCTGCTCCTGTCCCCGCCGGCCACCGCCCTGCTGACCCCGCTGATGCGGGCCGTGGAGCGCTCGCCGTGGGTGGGCGGCCTGGTGCGGCGGCGCTCGGCGCCGGGCGTCCCGGTCCTCGCCGGCGCCCACCGGCCGGCGGAGTCCGAGGAACGGGACCTGGCCGCGTGAGCCGGCGCCGGCCGGTGTCCCCCGCCGGGGGATGACCCCCGGCGGGTGCTACAGCCCCTGCGTGTAGGAGAAGAAGCGCTGGGGGTCGTACTGCTTCTTGACCTTGGCCAGACGGGCGGCCGCGTCCCCGTAGTACGCCGCCTTCCAGTCCTTCAGCGTCGGGTCGGTGTAGTTCTGGTAGGCGGCGCCCGAGGCGTACGGCTTCATCGCGCTGTGGGCCGACGTCAGCCAGGACTGGGCGGTGCTTCCGGAGGCCCCCGCGCCCCAGGACACTATGTACTGGGCCAGCATCCGGGAGCGGCGGTGGACGAACGCGGTGGCGGTCGGCGAGACCCGGTTGACCGCGCCGCCGAGGGCGGTGAACGCGATGCTGCCCGCGCCGCCCCGCACGGCGGCGGTCTGCTTGAGCACGGTCTGGATGCCGGCCGCGGACAGCGAGCGGTCGAAGAAGTCGGAGCGGGCCGCGTACGTCTCCCGGCCGAGCCTGCCCTGCGGGGAGCGGCCCGGCGTGGAGCCGGGCAGGTGGCACTGGGCGTCGGTGGAGAAGGAGGAGCAGCCGGCGTAGATCTCCATCGCCTCCTCGTAGCCGCGGCGGCGCAGGGTGACGGAGGCGGCGTCGGCGCCGGCCCGCTGGGCCAGGTGGTCCACGGCGTTCTTGAGTTCGCCGTAGGTGCCGAGGGAGAAGCAGGAGACCGAGACGCTCGGGGCGCGGCCGGGGGAGCACGACAGGTGCAGGGCGGACCAGATCTCGTCGGGCTGGCTCGGGCCCCACTCCTGCCAGGCCTTGAACACCCGGGCGGCCTTGGCCCAGGGCCAGGTCAGGTAGGCGGTCACGGCCTGCGGTGCCGGGTGCGTCCGGAAGTGCAGCTCGGTGACGACGCCGAAGTTGCCGTTGCCGGCGCCGCGCAGCGCCCAGAACAGGTCGGAGTGGTGGGTGGCGTCCGCGGTGACCTGGGTGCCGTCGGCGGTGATCACGGTGGCCTGGGTGAGGCTGTCGCAGGTCAGGCCGTAGGCGCGGGAGACGACGCCGTGGCCGCCGCCGAGCACCAGCCCGGAGATGCCGACGGTGGGGCAGGAACCGGCGGGCAGGGTGACGCCCTTCGCGGCGAGCGCGCGGTAGACGTCGATCAGCTTGGCGCCGGCGCCCACGACGGCTTGGCCGCCGCCGGCCCGGACCCGGTTCAGCCGGGAGACGTCGAGGATGAGCCGGTTGTCGCCGGAGGAGTAGCCGGCGTAGGAGTGGCCGCCGTTGCGGATCGACACCTTGACGCGGTGCGCGTGGGCGTAGGCCAGGGTCGTCCGGATGTCGGCGGGATGCGCGACGTAGGCCACCGCGGCCGGCTTGAGGCCGTCGAAGCGGGTGTTGTACAGCTGGTGGGCCGTCTTCCAGGAGGCGTCACCGGGCCGCACCAGGGTGCCGTCGAGGTCGCGGGCGAGGGCGGCCCAGTTCGCGGCGGCGCTCGCGCTGGTGGTCCGCAGGCCCGTGAGCGACGATGAACCCGACGGTGCGCCCGGGTGCGCCGCGGCCGGGGCGGAACCGCCTCCGCCCGCACCGCACGCCGTCAGTGCGGTCGTCGCCAGGGCGGCCGTGCCGCCCGAGATGAACGTACGCCGTTCCATGTCCGTCGCCTTTCGTCGGCTCTCGGGGAACGAGACGACGCCCCGCACCGCGGGGTTCCCCCGACCGGATGAAGAACAGCGAATATACGTCCGTGTGGTCCCGCCGCCGGAACCTCCACGTGCTCTCCCCGTGAGCATTCCGTGACCTCACCGGGCCGACGGCAGGGGTTCACTCCTCGTTCACTTCCGGCCATTGGTGGCTTCACCTGTTCTGCCTAATTTCGGCCGTACCGGGTGCTGAGTGCGGGCATGAACGCGCTCGACACACTCGTGCATCTTTTCTCGACCCTCGCGCGCCGCCGACAGCGGCGGCTCCTGGAAGGAACCACCAGAAGTGAAGCTTCAGCGCAAGAACCGGCTGCGCGCCCTGTCCCTCGGTGCTGTCGCTGTCTCCGGCGCCCTGGCGCTGACGGCGTGCGGCTCGGACGACAACGGCGGCGGCGGCAAGGCGTCGGGCAACACCTCCGCGTCGGCCGGCACCGGATCGGTCAAGTGCGACGACGCCAAGGGGCAGCTGCTCGCGGACGGCTCCTCCGCGCAGAAGAACGCGATCGACGCCTGGGTCAAGGCCTTCTCCCAGGCCTGCCACGTGCAGATCAACTACAAGGGCGCCGGCTCGGGTGCCGGTGTCACCTCCTTCAACCAGGGCCAGATCGCGTTCGCCGGTTCGGACTCCGCGCTGAAGCCCGAAGAGGTCACCGCCTCCAAGAAGGTCTGCTCCGGCGGCCAGGGCATCGACCTGCCCATGGTCGGCGGCCCGATCGCCCTCGGCTACAACGTCCCGGGTGTCGACAACCTGGTCCTGGACGCCCCGACCCTCGCCAAGATCTTCGACAGCAAGATCACCAACTGGAACGACGCGGCGATCAAGAAGCTGAACCCCGGCGCGAAGCTGCCCGACCTGAAGATCCAGGCGTTCCACCGCTCCGAGGACTCCGGCACCACGGACAACTTCACCAAGTACCTGATCGCCACCACGCCGGACAACTGGAAGTACTCCGGCGGCAAGGCCTGGCAGGCCAAGGGCGGCCAGGCGGCGTCCGGTTCGGCCGGTGTGGCCCAGGGCGTCAAGCAGAACTCCGGCGCGATCGGCTACTTCGAGCTGTCCTACGCCAAGGACATCTCCACGGTCTCCATCGACACCGGCGCCAAGTCCCCGGTGAAGCCGTCGACCGACTCCGCCACCGCCGACATCGCGGCCGCCAAGGTCGTCGGCACCGGCAAGGACCTGTCGCTCCAGCTCGACTACAAGACCAAGGCCGACGGCGCCTACCCGATCACCCTGGTCACCTACGAGATCGTCTGCGACAAGGGCAACAAGGCCGACACCCTGCCCGCCACCAAGGCGTTCCTGCGCTACATCGCCGGTGAGGACGGCCAGAAGGTGCTGGCGCAGAACGACTACGCCCCGATCCCCGACGAGATCATCACCAAGGTCCGCTCCACCATCGAGGGCCTGAGCTGACCTGATCCGAGAGTGCGGCCCCGGACCACGCAGGTCCGGGCCGCACCGTCCGGTGCACCGCCGCCACGAGTCGCGGCCCCAGATGGGGGCGCGACTCCGCAGACCGGAGAACCCGATGGACATATCGACGACGACCGACGTTCCCCCTCCAAGCCCCCAGCCCCCGGTGACGGAGCAGAAGCGCGCGTCCCGTGGCGCAACCCGCCCCGGTGACCGGATCTTCCTGGGCCTGACCCGCGGCTCCGGCATCCTGCTGCTCGCGGTGATGGGCGCGATCGCGGTGTTCCTCACCTACCGCGCCTCCCTCGCGATCAGCAAGGACCACGGGAACTTCCTCACCACCTTCGAGTGGAACACCAACCTCACCCCGCCGGTGTTCGGCATCGCGGTGCTGGCCTTCGGCACGGTCGTCTCCTCGATCGTCGCCATGGCCATCGCCGTCCCGATCGCCGTCGCGATCGCGCTGTTCCTCACCCACTACGCCCCGCGCCGGCTGAGCGGTCTCATCGCCTACGTGATCGACCTGCTCGCCGCCGTGCCGTCCATCGTCTACGGCCTGTGGGGCGCCCTCGTCCTCGTCCCGCACATGCAGGGCCTGTACGGCTGGCTGGACACCTACCTCGGCTGGACCGGCCTGTTCGCCTGGGACGGCGGGGCCCCCCGTGCGATGCTCACCGTCGGCATCCTGCTGGCGATCATGATCCTGCCGATCATCACCAACGTCAGCCGTGAGGTCTTCCGGCAGGTCCCGCGGATGCACGAGGAGGCCGCGCTGGCCCTCGGCGCCACCCGCTGGGAGGTCGTCCGCATGTCCGTCCTGCCCTTCGGCCGCTCCGGTGTGATCTCCGCGTCGATGCTCGGCCTCGGCCGCGCCCTCGGCGAGACGATGGCCGTCGCCACCGTGCTCTCCCCGGACTACGACATCCATCTCAGCCTGCTCGACCCGGGCGGCGGCACCTTCGCCCAGAACATCGCCAGCAAGTTCGGTGAGGCCACCGAGCAGGGCCGCGACGCGCTGATCGCCTCCGGGTTGGTCCTGTTCGTCATCACCCTGGTGGTCAACGGCGCGGCCCGCGCGATCATCGCCCGCCGCAAGGAGTACTCGGGGGCCAACGCATGAGCACCGCAGCCGTCACCGACAAGCGCCCCGGCTCGCTGCGCGGCGCCCGCCTGCCGAAGTGGTCCCCGTGGGCCATCGCCGCCGGTTCGATCGTCCTGGCGGTCGTCATCGGCCTGGCCGGCGGCCTGCACAGCAAGGTCCAGTGGGGCCTGATCGCCGCGATCCTCTTCGTCCTCGGCACCTACGGCATCGCCACCCGGGTCGAGGGCCGCCGGCAGGCCAAGGACCGGGTCGCCACCTCCCTCGTCTGGGTCGCCTTCCTGCTCGCCGTCGTCCCGCTGGTCTCCCTGGTCTGGACGACCGTCTCGCGCGGCACGAAGGTCCTCGACTTCTACTTCCTCAGCCACTCCATGGGCGTCGTCGCCGACTCCGAGGCCGGCGGCGGCATCTACCACGCCATCATCGGCAGCCTGGAGCAGGTCGGCCTCGCCACCGTCATCGGTGCCCCGGTCGGCGTGCTCACCGCGATCTACCTGGTCGAGTACGGGCGGGGCCGCCTCTCGCAGGCGGTGACCTTCTTCGTCGACGTCATGACGGGCATCCCGTCGATCGTCGCGGGTCTGTTCATCCTCAGCCTGATGCTCATCTTCAAGATGCAGCCGTTCGGCTTCGCCGGTTCGCTGGCCCTGGCCATCCTGATGATGCCGGTCGTCGTCCGCTCCACCGAGGAGATGCTCAAGCTCGTCCCGAACGAGCTGCGCGAGGCGTCCCTGGCGCTCGGCGTGCCGAAGTGGCGGACCATCCTGAAGGTGGTCCTGCCGACGTCCATCGGCGGCATCACCACCGGCATCATGCTCGCCATCGCCCGTATCGCGGGCGAGACGGCGCCGGTCCTGCTGCTCGTCTTCGGCAACCCGTTCATCAACAACAACCCGTTCGAGGGCGCCCAGGCGTCGCTGCCGCTGTACATCTACCAGCAGTACGCGCAGAGCGCGGGCGCCAACGCGGCGTACGACCGCGCGTGGGCGGCGTCCCTCACGCTGATCGCCTTCGTGATGATCCTCAACCTGGTGGCCCGCGGTATCGCCCGCTGGAAGGCCCCGCGCTGACAATCCGCGGCTACCGCCGCGTGGCCGGCCGCCGACCGGGGCCCGCCAGTGCGACTGACTGGAAGTGAAGTAGTAATGGCCAAGCGAATCGACGTGAGCGGACTCACCGCCTACTACGGCTCCCACAAGGCGATCGAAGACATCTCGATGACCGTCGAGCCGCGCTCGGTGACGGCGTTCATCGGCCCCTCCGGCTGCGGCAAGTCGACGTTCCTGCGCACGCTGAACCGGATGCACGAGGTCACCCCGGGTGGCCGTGTCGAGGGCAAGGTGCTGCTCGACGACGAGGACCTTTACGGCACCGGTATCGACCCGGTGTCCGTCCGCCGCGAGGTGGGCATGGTCTTCCAGCGCCCGAACCCGTTCCCCACCATGTCGATCTTCGACAACGTGGCGGCGGGCCTGCGGCTGAACGGCAACTACAAGAAGAGCGAACTGAACGACGTCGTCGAGAAGTCGCTCAAGGGCGCGAACCTCTGGAACGAGGTCAAGGACCGCCTGAACAAGCCGGGCTCCGGCCTGTCCGGCGGCCAGCAGCAGCGCCTGTGCATCGCCCGCGCGATCGCGGTCGCGCCGGACGTCCTGCTGATGGACGAGCCCTGCTCGGCGCTGGACCCGATCTCGACGCTCGCCATCGAGGACCTGATCTGCGAGCTGAAGGAGCGCTTCACGATCGTCATCGTGACGCACAACATGCAGCAGGCGGCGCGGGTCTCGGACCGCACGGCGTTCTTCAACCTGTCGGCGGTCGGCCAGCCCGGCCGGCTGATCGAGATCGACGACACCGAGCGGATCTTCTCCAACCCGTCCGTCCAGGCCACCGAGGACTACATCTCGGGCCGCTTCGGCTGACCCCAGGACCCCTCGCGGTGCTGCATGGCGGTGCCACCGCGAGGATGCAGAAGGGCCCGCCCCCGGATCCCGGGGGCGGGCCCGACGCGTTGTCCGTCAGAGCGCCACGAGGTCGACGATCCCGAAGGCCGCGGCGGCGACCAGCGCGGCGGCCGGCATCGTGATGAACCAGCCGAGGACGATGTTCTTCGCCACGCCCCAGCGGACGGCGTTGACGCGCTTGGTCGCGCCCACACCCATGATCGCCGAGGTGATGACGTGGGTCGTGGAGATCGGCGCCTTGAAGAGGAAGGCGGTCGTGAACATGATCGACGCGCCCGTCGTCTCCGCGGCGAACCCCTGCGGCGGGTCCAGTTCGATGATCTTGCGGCCCAGGGTGCGCATGATCCGCCAGCCACCGGCGTAGGTGCCGAGCGAGAGCATCATCGCGCAGACGAGCTTCACCCAGACCGGGATCGGGTCGTCGAACGTCGAGTGGCCGGAGATCACCAGGGCCAGCACCACGACACCCATGGTCTTCTGGGCGTCCTGGAGGCCGTGGCCGAGCGCCATGCCGGCCGCCGAGACGGTCTGCGCGATGCGGAAGCCCCGCTTGGCCTTGTGCGGGTTGGACCGCCGGAAGAGCCACATGATCGCGGTCATCATCAGGTAGCCGACGATCAGACCCACGACCGGCGACAGGAACATCGGAATGATGATCTTGTCGAGGACGCCGCTCCAGAGCACGTCCGTGCCGCCCGCCAGCGCCGCGCCCACCATGCCGCCGAACAGCGCGTGGGACGACGAGGAGGGCAGCCCGAAGTACCAGGTGACCAGGTTCCAGACGATCGCGCCGACCAGCGCGGCGAAGAGGATGCCCAGCCCCTTCGAGCCCTGGGGTGTCTCGATCAGGCCCTCGCTGACCGTCTTGGCGACCCCGGAACCCAGGAAGGCGCCGGCGAGGTTCATCACGGCCGCCATGGCGAGGGCCGCCCGCGGGGTCAGCGCCCGCGTCGACACCGAGGTGGCGATCGCGTTCGCGGAGTCGTGAAAACCGTTGGTGTACGTGAAGAAGAGCGCGACCGCGATGGTCACGATCAGGGCAAAGGTGTCCATCGACGCCTCAGGACTCCTTGACGGCGATGGTCTCCACCGTGTTCGCCACGTGCTCGAACGCGTCCGCCGCCTCTTCCAGGACGTCGACGATCTGCTTGAGCTTCAGCACCTCGATCGCGTCGTACTTGCCGTTGAAGAGCTGGGCGAGCAGCTTGCGGTGGATCTGGTCCGCCTGGTTCTCCAGCCGGTTGACCTCGATCCAGTACTCGGTGAGGTTGTCCATGGTCCGCAGGTTCGGCATGGCCTCGGCCGTCAGCTCGGCCGCCCGGGCCAGGACCTCGATCTGCTGCTCGACGCCCTTGGGCAGTTCCTCGACGTTGTAGAGGACGACCAGGTCGACGGCCTCCTCCATGAAGTCCATGATGTCGTCGAGGGACGACGCGAGGTTGTAGATGTCCTCGCGGTCGAAGGGCGTGATGAAGGAGGAGTTCAGCTGGTGGAAGATCGCGTGCGTGGCGTCGTCACCGGCGTGTTCCGCGGCCCGCATACGCTCTGCGATCTCGGCCCGGGCGGAGGAGTCCGCCCCGAGCAGTTCCATCAGGAGCTTCGAGCCCGTGACGATGTTGTCCGCGGACGCGGCGAACATGTCGTAGAAGCTCGTCTCCCTGGGGGTCAGACGAAAGCGCACGTGGGGTCCTCGGGGTGCTTCGGTTTCGGTCAGGCTGATGCTAGGCGCATCATCCGGCCACGGCTAATGGGCCGTCCCCCAGTGTCGCCCATGAACCTCGGTGATCAGCACGGGGGCGTACCAACGGCCCTCTACCCCGCAAAGTTCGTTACCATATACCCACAGGGGGTATGTTTCCCTTTTGTCCGCAGCTCGTTCCGAGACGGAGGCCAGCGATGACGACGACCGAGGCCGGCGCCACGCACGGCTACCACCAGCAGAAGGACGAGCACCTCAAGCGGCTGCGCCGCATCGAGGGCCAGATCCGCGGGCTCCAGCGGATGGTCGAGGAGGACACCTACTGCATCGACATACTCACCCAGGTCTCCGCCTCCACCAAGGCGCTCCAGTCCTTCGCGCTCCAGTTGCTGGAGGAGCACCTGCGGCACTGCGTCGCCGACGCGGCCGTCAAGGGCGGTGACGAGATCGACGCGAAGGTGGACGAGGCGACGAAGGCGATCGGCCGCCTGCTGCGCACCTGAGTCGTCCGGTCCCGGTCCCGGTCGGGGTAGCCGTCAGGCCGGATCCCGCTCCTTCGCCACCCGCAGAACCTTGTCGATGCTCTCCAGGCTGAGCCGGTCCTCGGCCGCCGACGCCGCGATGATCAGCTCTCCGCACAGTTCGATCTCGGCGAGAGCCACGTGGTCCTGTACCGCCGTACCACCGACCGGAGCCACCCGCCTCACCTCTTTCCCGCCGTCACCGACTTCCTAGGGTAGGCAGCGGCCCACACGCCGCGCATGGCACGGACGGGCTACTTACCGGGTGGTGTCCCGGACTAGTGCTCCGGCCGGTTTCCGACCCCGCCGGTGGTGGTGCGCTCGGCGACCCGGCCGGCGTAGATGTCCGCCGGCGCCGGCAGCCGCACCTCGGCGGGGACGCCGAAGTCGTACAGCAGCAGGGTCGAGGCGACCGCCACGGTGGCCTTCCGGCGGCCGTTGACGAAGCTGAAGCGCTGCCGGAGCTTGCGGATGCGGCCCTGGTCGTCCAGGTAGACGTCGAACGGCACCGCGGCCGTGGCGAAGCCCTTCGCCGCGGCGGCCAGGGACGCGGCGTTGCCGGCGGAGGCGGACCGGGCCGCCCGGGCCAGGTCGGCGATGCCCCGGTAGTGCCGCACCGCCGTCCCGCCGACCCGGGTCCGGCCGACGAACACCGCCTGCCGCGTCCCGCGCAGCACCTCGGCCGCCGCGTACGGGTCGGTCGCGCCGCCGGTGACCAGGTTGCCGTCGGACAGCGTCGCGCTGTCCACCCGCACCCACTTGTCGGCGGGCACGCCCGCGCCCCGGTTCTTCATGAACAGCGCGCCCGGGGCGAGGAGTTCGGTGATGGGCCGGTGCTCGGAGGTGCCCGCGGGATCCTCGGGCAGCATGACGGTGAGCCGGCCCAGGCGGTGCCGGTAGTCGTAGACACCCCGGCCGCGGATGGTGACCCGGGTGCCGCCGGTCGCCATCTCCATGGAGGTGCCGGCCTTGGAACTGCCCGCGTCACGCAGCGCGTCGGCCGCCCGGTGCAGCACGGCGACCGGATCGCCGCCGCCCTTGACGTCCTCGGCGGCGGCCCCGCTGCCGGCACAGCCGGTGGCGGCCGTCCCGAGGCCCAGGAGGATGCCCACCGCGACGACCGTCCTGCCCGCGCGTCTGTCCTGCCGCCGATCCATCGCCTGCCTACCCCCAGCCGGAGTGTCCGTCACGGGTCGCCCTGTCGTCCGGATAACGACGGCTGGGGAACGCCGTCACGCGCCGCCCCGGGCACCGAGCGGAGGCGCGGAAACCCCGGGCATGCGCGGGGGTGGCTTCGCCGCCGGCTGGGTACCGTTGTCGGCGTGGCAGTCACCGCGGCGCAGCAGGACGGGCCGGAGCGTGCCCGGCCCGGGCAGGAACACCTCACGACGACGGCGGAGCAGGGCCGTTTCTGCGTGGCCAGATGCAGCTGCGGCTGGCGCGGCCCCGCCCGCCGAGCCCGCAGCCAGGCCCGCACGGACGCGGAGAGCCACCCGACGGTCCGGTGACGCAACGGCCCCGTCCCTCCGCGCGCCCGCTGCCTCTGGCCGTTCCTCCCAGGCCCCCGGCCGCCGGTGCCCCGGTGACGGAGCCCACCACCACGGCGCCCACCGAGTGCGCCTGGCCCGGCCACTCGGTGTCCGGCGCCCGGCGCTGCGGCCTGCGGCTGGCCGCCTGACCCGGGGGGCGCCCGCGCCCCGGCCCGGCGCCGGGGCTGAATCCCGCCGTTCCGCGCGGCCGATGAACACGGCAGGCCCTCGGCCACTCGGTGGCTGCCCCGGCGGTGCGGCAGTGGTTGGCCAGGCCAGCCCACGGGGTGCCCGCGCCCCGGTCCGGCGCCGGGGCTGAACCCCGCCGTTCCGCGCGGCCGGTGGACATGGCAGGCTGCCGGACGCCGGTGCCGGGGTGCGTAACTCACCTCCGGCTGCCTGGGCCGTGAGGTCGTTCACACCTCGGCTCGGTGATGGGGCTCCACCCGCGCGCCGGCGCCCGGCGCTGCGGCCCCGCGGCCGGCCGCCCGGCCCGCGGGATGCCCACGTCCCGGCCCGGCGCCGAGGCTCGATCCCGCCGCTCCGCGCGGCCGGTGGGCATGGTGGCCCTCGGCCGCTCGGCCGCTCGGCCGCTCGGCGCCCGGCGCTGCGGCCGCGGCCGGCCGCCCGGCCTACGGGTGGCCACGTCCCGGTCCGGTGCCGGGGCTCAATACCGTCGCTCCGCGCGGCCGGTGGGTCTGGGCGGTCCCGGGCTCCGGGCGGTTTTGCGGGGCGGGTTCCCCGCCGTCGGGCGCTCCCGTGGCTCAGGGGGTGGTGGCCGTGTGGTTCTGCCAGGTTCGCTGGAAGGTGAAGCGGGATGCTTCCACCTCGTGGCGTTGGTCGGCGTGGAGGACGCCGAGGGCGTAGGCCGTGGCCGGGGTGATGCGGGGGGTGCGGGCCGCCTGGGCCGCCGCGGCTGCCGCCTCCGAGGCGTCCCGGTGGCGGTTGAGGGCCTGGCCCGCGGTCAGCAGGCGTACGTCCACGGGGGCGGCGGTGCCGGGGCCGTGCAGGACCTCGTGGGCGTACCGGTGCAGGCGCAGCAGGAGGCGGACCTGGTGCCAGGGGCCGTCCTGGGCGTGCGGTGACGGGTCCGGGGACAGGCCGTGGACCAGGGCCTCCGCGTTGTAGGGGTGGCCGGCGGTGACCAGAGGGAGGGCGGCGACGGCGTCCGTGAGGCGTTCCTCGGCCGCCGCGGCGAGCGTGTGCAGGGCGGTGGTGGGGGCGGCCGGGGCGAGGGGCACCTCGCTGGCGAGCAGGGCGACCTTGTCCGCGACGGCGTGGAAACGGGAGGAGCCGAGGGCCTGGAGGGCCGTGGAGTGGGCCCGGGTCCGGGCCAGGGTGAGCTGGCGTTCGAGCAGGGCGCCCGCCTTGGCCGCGCCGACCGTGAGGGCGCTGCGCTCCGCTGTCGCCGTCGGGCGGTCGGGGCCCGAGGGGCCGACGGCGGCCGGGGTCACCGTACGCCCGGGGAACACCACCGCTCCCGACAGCCGCTGCAACGCCAGCAGCAGCCGCTCCAGCCGGGCCTCGTAGGCGTGCTCCAGGCCCAGCGTGCCCGACAGCCAGGCCAGTTCCGGGCGCATCTCCTCGGACCAGTCGGGGTCGACCAGGGGGCGGAAGGTGTGCAGGCTGCCGCTGATGCGGCGGGCCGAGCGGCGCAGGGCGCGGGCGGCGTCGACGGACGCCTCCGCGCCGTTCGGGCCCACGCCCGTGCCTCCGCCGCCCGCGCGCGCCCGGGCGGGGGCGCTTCCGCTCTGGCCCCCGGTCTCCCGGTGCAGCCGCAGGGCGCGGAGGAACTCCGTGGCCTGGGCACGCAGGTAGCCCGCGAGGGCGTCCCCGGTGACCGTGAGGGGCGGGGTGTCCGTCGGGTCAGGGTGTCGCTGTGCCACGCCGGCGCCTCCGGGCGTCTATGAGCATCTCCTGGACGTTGCGCAGGGGCTGGCCGTCCGTGTCGGTCGCGTGCCGGGTCCACTCGCCGTCGGGGCCGAGGTGCCAGGAGGCCGTGGTGTCGGACATGCCGGTGTCCAGCAGCCGGTCCAGGGCCGCCCGGTGGCCGGGGTCGACGACCCGGACCAGGGCTTCTATCCGGCGGTCGAGGTTGCGGTGCATCATGTCGGCGCTGCCGAACCACACCTCGGGTTCGCCGCCGTTGCCGAAGGCGAACACCCGGGAGTGTTCGAGGAAGCGGCCGAGGATGGAGCGGACCCGGATGTTCTCCGACAGGCCCGCGACGCCGGGGCGGACGGCGCAGATGCCGCGGACCCAGATGTCGACCGGTACGCCCGCCTGGGACGCCCGGTACAGCGCGTCGATGACCGCCTCGTCCACCATCGAGTTGACCTTGATGCGGACGAACGCGGTCCGGCCGGCCCGGTGGTGCTGGGCCTCCTTGTCGATCCGCGCGATCAGGCCGTCGCGCAGGGACTTGGGGGCGACGAGGAGCCGGCGGTAGGTCTCGCGGCGCGAGTAGCCGGACAGCCGGTTGAAGAGGTCGGAGAGGTCCGCGCCGACCTGGGGGTCGGCCGTGAGGAGGCCGAGGTCCTCGTAGAGGCGGGCCGTCTTCGGGTGGTAGTTGCCGGTGCCGACGTGGCTGTACCGGCGCAGGGTGTCGCCCTCCTGGCGGACCACGAGGGACAGCTTGCAGTGGGTCTTCAGGCCGACCAGGCCGTAGACGACATGGCAGCCGGCCTCCTCCAGCTTGCGCGCCCACTTGATGTTGGCGTGCTCGTCGAAGCGGGCCTTGATCTCGACCAGGACGAGGACCTGCTTGCCGGACTCGGCGGCGTCGATGAGCGCGTCGACTATGGGGGAGTCGCCGGAGGTGCGGTACAGGGTCTGCTTGATGGCGAGGACGTCCGGGTCGGCCGCCGCCTGCTCCAGGAAGGCCTGCACGGAGGTGGAGAAGCTGTCGTACGGGTGGTGCAGGAGCACGTCCCGGGCGCGCAGGGCCGCGAAGACGTCGGGCGCGGACGCTGACTCGACCTCGGCGAGGTCGCGGTGGGTGCCGGCGACGAACTTGCGGTACTTCAGCTCCGGCCGGTCCAGGGAGTGGATGCGGAAGAGGCCGGTGAGGTCGAGGGGGCCCGGCAGCGGGTACACCTCGGCCTCGGAGATCTTCAGCTCGCGCACGAGGAGGTCGAGCACCTCGCGGTCGATGGACTCCTCGACCTCCAGGCGCACGGGCGGGCCGAAGCGGCGCCGCATGAGTTCCTTCTCCAGGGCCTGGAGGAGGTTCTCGGTGTCGTCCTCCTCGACCTCCAGGTCCTCGTTGCGGGTGAGGCGGAAGGTGTGGTGCTCCAGCACCTCCATGCCCGGGAACAGCTCTTCCAGGTGGGCGGCGATGACGTCCTCGATGGGGACGTAGCGGCCGGGGCTGCTCTCCAGGAAGCGGGACAGCAGCGGCGGCACCTTCACCCGCGCGAAGTGCCGGTGGCCGCTGACGGGGTTGCGTACGATCACGGCCAGGTTCAGGGAGAGACCGGAGATGTACGGGAAGGGGTGCGCGGGGTCCACGGCCAGCGGGGTGAGGACGGGGAAGATCTGGTGCCGGAAGAGGGTGAAGAGCCGTGCCTGCTCCTTCTCGGCCAGCTCGTTCCAGCGGACGAGGTGGATGCCCTCCTCGGCGAGCGCGGGGGCGATGTCCTCGTGGTAGCAGGCGGCGTGCCGGGCCATCAGCTCGCGGGAGCGGGCCCAGATCATCTCCAGGACCTCGCGCGGCTGGAGGCCGGAGGCGGAGCGGGTGGCGACGCCGGTGGCGATGCGGCGCTTGAGGCCGGCCACCCGGACCATGAAGAACTCGTCGAGGTTGCTGGCGAAGATCGCGAGGAAGTTGGCGCGCTCCAGCAGGGGGGTGGCCGGGTCCTCGGCCAGTTCCAGGACGCGTTCGTTGAAGGCCAGCCAGCTGCGTTCCCGGTCGAGGAAGCGGCCCTGGGGCAGTGGGCTGCCGCCGGCCTGTGACTCCTCGTACGCGTCGAGGTCCGCGTCGATGTCGGGTTCCAGATCGGAGACCGCGGCCGCCACGGTGTGCGGGCGGTGCGCGGCGAGGGAGCCCACGGAGGGCTGGGGGTGCTGGACTTCCGCCTGGGTGTCTGACTGGCTCATGAACCCATTCTTCCGCGCGGCGGGTGACACAGGCGCGTCGGAACGTGCGGGCGGGAGCGTCACGGCCCCGTTCCCCGCGGGCCCCTCGGGGGGCGGCGAAGATTCTGGCACGGCGGGCTTCATTGGCCGAGCGTCGCAAGCCCGTCTGAATCAGCGGTTACGGAGACATGACGTGCGGGATAGCGCGGGGCGGCCCGAAGGGGTTCTCGGTCGTGAAAAGGCCCGGTCCGGTACGTGCGGTGGCGTACCGGACCGGGCGCGCGCGGCGGAGGGATTCGGGCGGGCCGGAGGACTCGGGGCGGACCGGAGGGCTCAGGCGGACCGGCGGCGCAGGACCGCGTAGGCGGCGGTGGTGGCGAGTGCGGTCAGGGCGAGGGCCATGCCGGTGGCGGCCAGGTGCAGCGGCCAGAAGCCGTGCAGCGGGCCGCGTAGCGGCAGCCACAGCTCGCGCAGGTACAGCCGTACGGCCAGGGTGGCGGCGCAGGCGGCGGCGAGCGCGGGGAGCGTACGGCGCAGGGCCAGGCCGGCGAGGGCGCCCGTGGCCAGCGCGCACAGCGTGAGCGCGGGCAGCAGCGGGCCGCGCGGGACGAAGACGCGGTCCCAGGCCCAGTGGGTGACGAAGACGTCCTGGTCGGCGGACCACACCGTGTTGTACACCAGGGCGAGCACGGCGGTGCCGGCGAGCAGGGGCACCGCGGCCGTGGCCAGTTTCGCGGTCAGCCAGCGGACCGGGGTGGCGCCCTGGGTCCAGGCGAGCGCGGCGGTGCCGGACTCCAGTTCGCGGCCGACGAGGGCGGCCCCGGCCCAGGCGGCCACCGCGCAGGGGGTGTAGGAGAGGGCTTCGCCGAGGAGGTTCATGACGTTGCTGGTGTCGGTGAACGCGGTGTACACGCACCAGCGTCCGGGCACGCAGGACCGGTCCCGGGGAGCCGCCGAGCAGTGGACCCAGAGCAGTCCGCCGGCCGTGAGGACCACGAACGCGGTCCACACGAGCAGGGCCGGGCGGTGCAGCCGCAGCAGGGTGCGGCCGATGGCCGGGCGGCCGGCGGCCGGGTGGGCGGTGGCGGGCGAGAGGGTCATGCGGCGGTTCCTCCGGTGGCGGTCCTGCCCGCGGTGGTGGCCGTGGCCGGTCCGGTCAGCCGGCGCAGGGCCAGGAAGCAGCCGAGGACGAGCAGCCCGGCCACGGCGAGGACCAGCGCGCTGGTGGTGAGCTGGAGCGGCCAGTAGTGGGAGAAGGGGTGGTAGGTGTTCCAGTGCCCGGTGAATCCGGCGTACGCGTTCTGGCAGGCCTCGAAGGAGCCGCATTGGGGGACGGGCACGTGGGCGCCGGTACGGGTGATCACGCCCTGGTCGACGGTGAGGCCGGAGCCGGCGAATCCCTGGTCCATCGTGGAGACGCGGGTGACGGCGGGCCACAGGTGCGGCAGCGCGATCTCGGCCAGGCCCCGCACGCCGGCGGCGACGACCGTGCCGACCAGGAGCGCGGGCAGGGTACGGCGGAGCAGCAGCCCGGCGAGGGCGCCGGCGGCGAGTCCGGCGAGGGTCAGGGCGACGATGCTGGGGCCGCCCGCGTGGAAGGTCCAGCGGTCGGACCACGGCTTGGCGGTGTCGATGCGGCCGTGGCCCGCGTTCCAGGCCAGGTGGTGCAGCCAGAAAAGCGGCGTGGTCCCGGCGGTGACGGCGAGGGCCGGCACGGCCAGCCGGACCGCCAGCCAGCGTGCCGGTGACGCGCCCTGCGTCCAGGACAGCAGGGCGGTGCCGGACTCCAGTTCCCGGCCGGTGAGGGCGGCGCCGGCCCAGGCGGCCACCAGGAGGGGCAGCGCGTTCAGCGCGAGGGTGGCGTAGCCGTAGTAGTCCTTGTAGCGCAGGATCGCGGCCTGGTCGTAGTGGCACCGCTCACCGGCGCAGGCGTCGTACTGCCGCCAGGCCTCGGCGGCGGCGTCGGCGAGCGGGCCGCGCAGGGCGAGCAGCAGGGCCGCCAGGGCGAGCACCAGGGCCGCCCACCCGTACAGCGCGGGCCGGTGCAGGCGCAGCACCCAGCGGGACAGGCGCGGGCTCGTGGCGGCCGGCGCCGGGGCGGTGCCGGTCACGGTGGCGGTCATGCGGCACTCTCCTCGGTGAGGCCCGGCGCGCCGGGGTTGCGCAGGTGGGCGAGGACCAGGTCCTCCAGTGAGGGGGCGGAGGTGCGCCAGTCGCCGGGGAGCGGGGCGGCCGGGCGGATCAGCGCGGTGAGCTGGCGGCCGGTGACCCGGGACTCCACCACGGTGTGCCCGCCGAGGGCGGTGGTGTCGGCGGCGCCGGTCACCCGCAGATGGGCGGCGAGCAGGTCGTCGATCTCGCCGGCCAGCCGGATCCGGCCGCCGCCGACCAGCAGCAGGTGGTCGCAGGAGTCCTCCAGCTCGGCGACGACGTGCGACGACATGACGATGGTGGTGCCGTACTGGGCGGCGTCCGCCATCAGCGTGCCCATCAGCTCGTGCCGGGCCAGCGGGTCCAGGTCGGCCATGGGCTCGTCGAGGAGCAGCAGGCCGGGCCGCTTGCCGAGGGCGAGGGCGAGCGCGACGCGGGTGCGCTGGCCGCCGGACAGGGAGCGGACGCGGGCCTTCGGGTCCAGGTCGCCGCCCGCGACGACCTGCTCGGCGACGGACGTGTCCCAGTGGCCGGGGTTGAGGTCGGCGCCCATGCGCAGGGTCTCGGCGATGGTGAGCTGCGGGTAGAGCGGCTTGTCCTGGGCGACGAAGCCGATCCGGGGGCGGGCCGCGGCGGGTGTGGTGCCGAGGACGCTCACGGTGCCCTCGGTGGGGGCGGTGAGGCCGGCGGCCAGGGCCAGCAGCGTGGACTTGCCGGCGCCGTTGGGGCCGACGACGGCGCACACACGCCCGGTGGGCAGCCGGAACGAGCAGTCCCGCAGGGCCCAGGCCCCACGGCGGCCGAACCGTTTGCCGAGAGCCTCGGCCCTCAACGCCGTGTCGCTGCTCATGACGGATCTCCCTGGAAGTGCTTGTCGAGTACGGCGGTGAAGAGTGCGGCCACGTCGTCCCGCTCCAGCCCGGCGGCGCGGGCGTCGCGCGCCCACTGCTCCAGTTCGGTGCGCAGCGGGGAGTCGGCGGGGGCGGTGCCGAGGGACCGGCGCACGAAGGTGCCGAGTCCGCGCCGCGCCTCCACCAGGCCCTCGCGTTCCAGCTCCCGGTAGGCCTTCAGGACGGTGTTGGGGTTGATGGCGGTGGCCTCCACCACTTCGCGTGCCGTGGGCAGCCGGTCGCCCGGTTCCAGCAGGCCCATGCGGAGGGCCTGTTTGGTCTGCTGGACGATCTGCACGTAGGTGGCCACGCCGCTGTGCCGGTCGATGCGGTATTCGACCATCGCTACACCACCCTTTCACTAATCAAGTAGTGAAAGGGTGGTGCAAGGGCGCGCCGAAGTCAACTCCGGTACGCCGGACCCCGGCTCCGGATGCCGCCGGGGTCCCTCACGCGCGGGTGCGGCGGGCGGGGCTCACGTCTCCGTGCGGTACATCAGGTCCGTCTCGTGGACCCGGAAGCCCAGGCGTTCGTAGACCGACACCGCCGCCTTGTTGTCGGCGTCGACGTAGAGCATCGCGGCCGGCAGCTGCTGGGCGGCCAGGTGGCGCAGGCCGATCGTGGTGAGGGCCTTGCCGAGGCCGCCGCCCTGCGCGCCGGGGCGCACGCCGACGACGTACACCTCGCCCAGCCCCTCCTCGGCGTGCGTCTTGGTCCAGTGGAAGCCGATCAGCTCCCCGGCCCGCTCGGCGAGGAAGAAACCGGCCGGGTCGAACCACGGCTCGGCCTTGCGGGCGTCCAGGTCCCGCTGGGTCAGCGAGCCCTGCTCCGGGTGGTGGGCGAAGGCGGCGGCGTTCACCGCGAGCCAGGCCGCGTCGTCCTTGCCGGGCACGAAGGCGCGTACGGTCACGCCCTCGGGCAGTGTCGGGGCGGGCAGCTCCAGGTCGGTCAACGAGCGGCGCATCTGGCGCAGTTCGCGGAACAAGGTCAGCCCGAGGACCTGGGCGAGGTGCCGAGCGGCCGGGTGCCCGCCGTGCGCCCACACCCGCAGCCGCTTGCCGGAGGCGGCGAGCAGGGCCGAGCCCAGCGCCCGGCCGTGCCCGTGCCCGCGGTGCGCCGGGTGCACGACGAGCTCGGCGGCCGGCGCCTCCACCGGGTCGGTGTCCTCCAGCTGGGCGTAGCCGGCGGGCTCCCCGTCGACGGTCAGCAGCAGATGGGAGACGCCCGGGCGGGCACCTCCGCGCAGCTGGAGCCGGCCCTGCTCGGACACCGGCTGCTGCCCGTCCACCCGGGCGGCCTCGCCGAGCAGGTGCAGCACGGCCTCGGCCCGGTCCGGGGTGAGCGCGGAGTAGGTCTCGATGGAGCGGGAGGGGAAGGCCCCTACGGTGTCGTCGCTGCTCATGCGTACGAGGGTACGGGGCGGGCGCCGGGAAGTGCCGAAACCAGGATGTGACCCCGAACCCCCTGTCGCGCTACGCGCGTTGACCCTAGGCTGCGCCGAGCCAGCACAGCCGACCCACAGGGGGGTCCCCATGCCAGCCGCGCCCCGGCGCACCGGACGTCGCACGTACGGTCTTCTCGCCACCGCCGCAGGCCTCGCCACGATGGCCGCGCTCACCGCCGCGCTCCCGGCGGACGCGCACGACGGCGGGAGCCGTCCCGGCCGCTACCAGGACGTGCAGCTGCTCTCCTTCAACGACCTGCACGGCAACCTGGAGCCCCCGGCCGGCTCCTCCGGCCGGGTCAGCGAACTCCAGCCGGACGGTACGACCAGGACGGTCGACGCGGGCGGTGTCGAGTACCTCGCCACCCATCTCCGCCAGGCCCGTGCGGGCCACCCGTACTCGATCACCGCCGCCGGCGGAGACATGGTCGGCGCCTCCCCGCTGCTGTCGGGCCTGTTCCACGACGAGCCGACCGTCGAGGCGCTGAACAAGCTGGACCTGGACGTCACCTCGGTCGGCAACCACGAGTTCGACGAGGGCGCCCGGGAGCTGGCCCGCCTCCAGAACGGCGGCTGCCACCCCACGGACGGCTGCTACACCGGCAAGAGGTTCCGGGGCGCGGACTTCCCGTACCTGGCCGCGAACGTCACGGACGACAAGACCGGCAAGCCGATCCTGAAGCCGTACTGGATCTGGAAGAAGAAGGACGTCCGCATCGGCTTCATCGGCGTCACGCTCAAGGGCACCCCGGGCATCGTCTCGGCGGACGGCGTCAAGGGACTGACCTTCAAGGACGAGGCCGACACCATCAACAAGTACGCCAAGGTGCTCCAGCGCCGGGGCGTGCAGTCGATCGTGGCCCTCATCCACGAGGGCGGCTACCCGGCCTCCGGCACCTACAACTACGACTGCGACTCCCCGGGCGCCGGCGCCGGCCTGTCCGGCCCGATCGTGGACATCGCCAGGAACGTCACCCCGGCGGTGGACGCCCTGGTCACCGGCCACACCCACCAGGCGTACGTCTGCACGGTCCCCGACCCGTCCGGCCGGCCCCGCATGGTGACCTCCGCGGCCTCCTTCGGCCGGCTCTACACGGACACCACACTGACGTACGACCGCCGCACCGGCGACATCGCGCGTACGGCGGTGAGGTCCGCGAACCACGTGGTCACCCGGGACGTCCCCAGGGCGCCGGACATGACCGACCTGATCTCCCGCTGGAACACCCTGGCGGCCCCCATCGGCAACCGCCCCATCGGCTACATCTCCGCCGACGTCGACAACACCGGCACCGAGTCCCCGATGGGCGACCTGATCGCCGACGCGCAGCTCGCCCACGGCCGCGCACTCGACCCGAGGACCAGCCTGGCCCTGATGAACCCCGGCGGGGTGCGGGCCGGCCTGACCTACGCGGCCAAGGGCACCGAGGGCGACGGCGTGGTCACCTACGCCGAGGGCTTCACGGTCCAGCCGTTCGCCAACACCGTCAACCTCCAGGACTTCACCGGCGCCCAGCTGATCCAGGTGCTGAAGGAGCAGGTGAGCGGGGTCAACGAGGCGGCGCCGAAGATCCTCCAGCCGTCGGCGGGGCTGACGTACACGCTGGACCTGACGAAGTCGGGCGCGGACCGCGTGGTGACGGACTCGATCCGGCTGAACGGCACGCCGGTCGACCCGGCGGCCACCTACCGCGTCGCCACCAACAGCTTCCTCGCGGGCGGCGGCGACGGCTTCCCGACGCTGGGGCAGGGCACGGGCGACCTGGTGGGCGGCGACGACCTGACCGCCCTGGCGGACTATCTGACGGCGCACTCGTCGGCGAGCGGCCCGATCGCCCCGCCGAAGGCCGACCGGATCACCGTCGTGCGGTGAGAGCCGGATGAACCCCTGGTGGCTCCGCATCCGCGACGGCGGGTGCGGAGCCACCGGTGTATCGGGGACCGGTGGGTTCAGGACGCGGCGGGCGTCCAGTCGCCGAGCCAGTCGACGACATCCTCGTCCGCCGTGCGGGCGTCGCTGAGCTAGGGGCGGTCGGTGCTAGCCGCGCCCGCGCCGGGGCCGGTGTTGCGGTATTCGGCGAAGCGGTCGTCCTTCCAGGAGAAACCGCTCATGTCGGTGCACGGTGCGGACCGGACGGCGGCGCTCAGCGTGGTGTCGCGGACGGTGGTCTGCGGGGTCAAGGGTGGTCGCCGCCGGCGTGCCGGGGCCGCCCCCAGGTAGAAGGAGCGGTCGGCGACGTCGCCGGTCACGGCCGAGCTGGCGATCAGGAAGCCCTTGCGTACGGCCGCCACCGTGCCGCCGCCCTCCGCGCGGGCCAGGGTGACCTGGCCGCCCGCCTGGCGGACCGTACGGGCGACGATCGACAGGCCGAGGCCCGAGTCGGGCAGGGCACGGGCGCTGGAGGAGGGGCCGGGTGAGCACCGCCGTGGCACCGAGGCGAAAACATCGAAAACGAACTGGCCCCCGAGCCGCTCAACCTCCCCCAGGCCATGGCAAAGAGATTTTCACCACTAGGTCAGACCCACTGAGCATGACGAAACAGCAGTCTCGTTGAGGCGTCCTGATCGGATTCTCTGGTGCCGAGAAGAGGGGTCCTCTTGGCCCTTCGATCAGGACTTCACGTCGCGCTCGGGGGAGCAGCGGCTGAAGGAGCCCTTTACGGCGCACACCCACATTTTGTAGGTATGGTTCTCCGGCAGGTCGCCAGTGGCAGTGCCCGTTGCCGGGCTCTCAATACCTTGAGTGGATGCCGTCCGGCCATCGCTCAGGTGAGCCACGATGGCGTATCCGTCGGCCAGGCCATCGTGCGCGATGAGCTTGTCGCCATCCGAAATCCACCGGGCATATCCGGCGGTCTTGTTCTTGGTCTCGTTCGTTACAAGGGTTTCGTACACGCCCTGGATTTCAAGCGGGGGTCGAGAAAAGCTGAAGTCGTCGTTGACCGCGACGGCGGGCGCCGGACTTGCCCCCGTCATCAGCAATCCGGCCGTCAGGGCGGCGACTCCGCCCAGTGTCACGAGTTTCGACTTGCAGGTGAACCACATGGTTTCCCCGTTCATGTAGTTGTCATAGTCACGCCAACCCTAGCAGGCAGTCGAAGGCATACGGGGTGGTTCGGCTTCCGGGTTTAGTGCCCGCTCTGCCAGCAGCCGCAGACGGGTGACAACGCATGGTCGCGTGCCATGCCCCGGCCGGAGTGAACCGTCAGGGTGTCTCCGGCGGCGGGGTCGGCGCTCCCGGCAGCCGTACGGCCGCCACCGTGCCGCCGCCCTCCGCGCGGGCCAGGGTGACCTGGCCGCCCGCCTGGCGGACCGTACGGGCGACGATCGACAGGCCCAGGCCCGAGCCGGGCAGGGCGCGGGCGCTGGGGGAGCGCCAGAACCGGTCGAAGACGTAGGGAAGTTCGTCCTCGGGGATGCCGGGTCCGTGGTCGCGGACCGTCAGCTCGCCCCCGCTCAGCCGCACGTCGACCGTGCCGCCACCGGGGCTGAACTTCACCGCGTTGTCGAGGATGTTGACGACCGCCCGCTCCAGCGCGGCGGGCTCCGCCCGGACGAACCAGGGCTCCAGCTCGGCGGTGATCTTCAGTTCCGGGCCGCGCAGCCGTGCCCGGCGCAGGGCCGCCTCGACCGCGTCCTGGAACGCGGTGACCTGGACCCGCTCGCCGCGCTGGTTCTCCGTGCGGGACAGCTCCTGGAGGTCGCCGATGAGGGCGGCCAGTTCGGTCATCTGCGCCTTCACCGAGGCGAGCAGCGCCTTGCGGTCCGCCGGCGGGATCGGGCGGCCGGTCTCCTCGCTGCGGCTGAGGAGTTCGATGTTCGTGCGCAACGACGTCAGGGGTGTGCGCAGTTCGTGGCCGGCGTCCGCGATCAGCTGCTGCTGGAGGTCGCGGGAGCTGGCCAGGGAGGCGGTCATCGAGTTGAACGACCGGGAGAGCCGGGCCACCTCGTCCTCGCTGTCGTCCTGGACGGGGATGCGGATCGTCAGGTCCTCGGTGCGGGCGACGTGTTCCACGGCCTCGGTGAGCTTGTCGACCGGACGCAGCCCGGCCCGGGCGACCGCGAGTCCGGCGGCTCCGGCGCCGACGACACCGATCGCGGACACCAGGAGCAGGACCAGGGCCAGGTCGTTGAGGGTCTTCTCGGTGCTCTTGAGCGGCAGGGCGACGAGCACGCCGATGTTGGGTCCGCGCCCGCCGCTCGCGGTGGAGGTGGGGCCGAACGGCTGGGTGAGCACGCGCAGCTCGTTGCCCTCGCTGTCGGTGCCGTTGCGGAAGTAGATGACGCCGGGCTTCAGGTCCGCGATCTCGGACTTGTCGCCCTGGGTGACCCGGATCCTGCCCGAGGCGCCACCGAACAGGCAGACCTGGCCGTCCTCGGTGACCACCTGGGAGTACCGGTCCCGGAACAGGCCGTTGCTCTGCGGGGTGTCGGTGCAGTGCTCGAGGGTGTCCCGGAGCTGGTCGGTCTGTGTCGTGGCCCGCAGCGACTTCTTCAAGTCCTCGTCCAGCTGGTCGTACAGCTTGCCCTGCACGATGAACCAGCACGTCACCGAGACCGCCGCCACCGCGAACGCGACCGCCGCCGCGACCAGCATGGCCAGCCGGGCGCGGATCGGCAGCGCCCGGTAGCGGCGCACCAGCTGGTTCACTCGGCGCCGCCCTGGCGCAGGACGTATCCCACGCCGCGCACGGTGTGCACGAGGCGGGGCTCGCCGCCGGCCTCGGTCTTGCGGCGCAGGTACATGACGTAGACGTCGAGGGAGTTGGACGACGGCTCGAAGTCGAAGCCCCAGACGGCCTTGAGGATCTGCTCGCGGGTGAGGACCTGGCGCGGATGGGCCATGAACATCTCCAGGAGCGTGAACTCGGTGCGGGTCAGTTCCACCTGCCGCGTACCGCGCGTCACCTCCCGGGTCGACAGGTCCATGCGCAGGTCGGCGAAGGTGAGGGCGTCGTCCTGTTGGGCCTCGGCGGACACGGTGACCGCGTAGGAGCTGCGGCGCAGCAGGGCGCGGATGCGGGCGAAGAGCTCGTCCAGCTCGAACGGCTTGACCAGGTAGTCGTCCGCGCCCGCGTCCAGGCCGGTGACCCGGTCCCCGACCGTGTCGCGGGCCGTGAGCATCAGGATGGGGGTGGTGTCACCGGTGCCGCGGATGCGGCGGGCCGCGGTCAGGCCGTCCATGCGCGGCATCTGGATGTCGAGGACGACCAGGTCCGGCTGATAGGCGGTGGCCTTGTCCAGGGCGTCCGCGCCGTCGACGGCGACCTCGGTGTCGTACCCCTCGAAGGCGAGGCTGCGCTGGAGTGCCTCGCGTACGGCCGGTTCGTCGTCGACGATCAGGATGCGCTGGGGGTCACGGTCGCCTTCGGCGGGGCTCATCGCTCGCGGTTCCTCGGGGTGTGGTGGGTGGCCCGGTCGGGGGCTTCCAGCCTCGCACGGTCCCGGGCCGGACAGCGGGCAGGCCGGGCCTCAGACGCCGAGCGTGCTCAGGCTGCGCATCGTGTTGAGCCGGTTCAGCGGCACCTTGCGCCGGTGCGGCCGGGCGGCGGAGGTGCGCAGGCCCATCAGCTCGGGGACGCGGGCGGGGATGATCTCGGGGGCGCGGGCGGTCCCGGTGGCCGCGTGCAGCTCGTGCGCGACCGAGAGGGCGACGGTCAGGTCGGCCGGGCCGCGGCCCGCTTCCTGGTGCGTGACCTGCTGGATCATGGCGTGCTCCCTGCTGGCTGGACGGACACCGGCCGGACGGGTGCCGGCCGGGCGGCCGTCAGTTCTGTGCACCCGCCCTGAGCTTGGCCAGGTCGGACTTGACGGTGTTGACGGGGATGGCGAAGCCGAGGCCGACGCTGCCCGCGTCCGAGGACGAGGACGACTGCGCGCTCGACGCGTACATCGCGGAGTTGATGCCGATGATGTGACCGCTCGCGTCGATCAGGGCACCGCCGGAGTTGCCGGGGTTCAGGGACGCGTCGGTCTGGATGGCCTTGTACGTGGTGGTGGACGAGCCGGTGTCGCCGTTGAACTCACGGCCGCCGAACTGGAACGGCCACTGTCCGTCGCCGCCCTGGCCCTGGCCCTGGCTCTCCTCGGTGGGCACGGTGACGTCCCGGTTCAGGGCGGAGACGATGCCGCTGGTGACGGTGCCGGTCAGGCCCTCGGGGGAGCCGATCGCGACGACCGTGTCACCGACCTGGACGCTGCCGGAGTCGCCGAGCGCGGCCGTCCTCAGACCCGAGGCGCCCTGGAGCTTGATCAGGGCGAGGTCCTTGGAGCTGTCGGTGCCGACGACCCGCGCGGGGTAGCTTCTGCCGTCGCTGGTGCGCACCTTGACCGAGGTGGCGCCGGAGATGACGTGGTTGTTGGTGACGATCTCGCCGCCGGAGGTGATGACCACACCGGAGCCGGTGGAGGTGCCGTTGCTCAGCGTCGCGTTGATCTCGACCACGCTGGGGCTGACCGCCGCGGCGATCGCGGCGACGTCGCCCTTCTTGGCGGCCGGCACCACGGTGGTGCTGCTGCCGGCCACGGCGACGGAGTCCGGGCCGGCCAGCTCCTGGAAGGCGTACGCGGTGCCGCCGCCGACGGCCGCCGCGACGATCGCGACCGCCGCGAGCAGGGCCACCGGCCTGCGGGGGCGCTTCTGCCGCGGCGCCGGCTGCGGGGCGCCGGCCGCCGGCACCGGCGCGTACGGCGGCGGGGGCGGCCACTCGGGGTTCACGGGAGCGGAGTAGCTGTGCTGCTGGGGGTACGCGCCCTGGGTGTCGCCGTACCCGTACTCGCCGCTGCGGCGGATGCTCTCGGTCATGACAGAAGAGTCCCCCGCGACCATGAGAGCTTCCTGAGTGCACCCTGAGAAGCCCGGCAGAACCTCGTTCGCCCGATATGAAGGGCGGCCGGGGCCGGTCAGCCCAGGCAGCCGCAGGAGGTCCGCACCACGAGCCGCGACGGGAACGTCTTCAGCCGCTCGCGCCGCGACCCGGCGACGCGCAGCCCGTCGTCCAGCACCAGGTCGACCGCCGCCCGGGCCATCGCCGAGCGGTCGGAGGCGACCGTGGTCAGCGGCGGGTCGGCGAGCGCGGCCTCCTTGATGTCGTCGAAACCGGCCACCGCGAGCTGCCCGGGCACGTCGATGCGCAGTTCGCGCGCGGCCCGCAGCAGGCCGATCGCCTGGTCGTCGGTGGAGCAGAACACCGCGGGCGGCCGGTGCGGGCCGGCGAGCAGCTCCAGGGCGACGCGGTAGGCGTCGTAACGGTTGTACGGCGCCTCGAACAGCCGGCCCTCGGTGGGCAGGCCCGCCTCGGTCATGGCCCGCCGCCAGCCCTCGACGTGGTCGGACACGGGGTCGCCGACGGCCGGTGTCTGTGCCGTGCCGCCCATGCAGGCGACGTACTCGTAGCCGTGTTCCAGCAGGTGGCGCACGGCGAGGTGGGCTCCGCCGAGGTCGTCCGTCACCACGGCGACGTCGTCGATGGCCTCCGGGCGTTCGTGCAGCAGCACCACCCGGGCGTCCCAGGCGTCGATCTCGGCGGCGGCGCTGTCGTTCAGCGCGTGGGAGACGAGGATGAGCCCGGAGACGCGCATGCCGAGGAAGGCGCGCAGATAGTGGACCTCGCGTTCACCGATGTAGTCGGTGTTGCCGACGAGGACCATTTTCCCGCGCTCGGAGGCGGCCTGCTCGACCGCGTGCGCCATCTCGCCGAAGAAGGGCTGGCGGGCGTCCGGGATGATCAGGCCTATGAGGTCCGTGCGGCGGGACGCCATCGCCTGGGCGACCCGGTCGGGCCGGTACCCCAGCTCCTTGATCGCGGCGAGTACACGCTCGCGCGTGGCCGGTGCGACCGGCCGGGGTCCGTTGTTGATGACGTAACTGACGACGGCGGTGGAGGTCCCCGCCAGCCGTGCCACATCATCCCGAGTCACCTTGGCCACGCGCGGAGTCTACGCGGATTGACCCGCCCTGGGCAGGGCGTATCACATCCCGGCCGGCCGGGCCGGGCACCCCGCCCGGCCCCTGCCGCCCGGCCCTACGCCTCGGCGTGGATCTCGACGCCGTCCAGGACGGCGGTCGGCGTGTCCTCCGTCTTGGCCCGCCCCGTCCTGGCCTGTGCCTCGTCGGCGGGGCGTTCCTTCTTGTCGGCGGACCGCTCGGGCTTCTCGGGCGTCACGAAGCGGTAGCCGACGTTGCGTACGGTCCCGATCAGCGACTCGTGCTCCGGGCCGAGCTTGGCGCGCAGCCGCCGTACGTGCACGTCGACCGTCCGGGTGCCGCCGAAGTAGTCGTAGCCCCACACCTCCTGGAGCAGCTGGGCGCGCGTGAAGACCCGGCCCGGGTGCTGGGCGAGGTACTTGAGCAGCTCGAACTCCTTGAAGGTCAGGTCGAGGACCCGGCCCTTGAGCTTGGCGGAGTAGGTCGCCTCGTCCACCGAGAGGTCACCGTTGCGGATCTCCATCGGGGAGTCGTCGTTGACGATCTGCTGGCGGCCCATGGCCAGCCGCAGCCTCGCCTCGACCTCCGCGGGACCTGCGGTGTCGAGGAGCACGTCGTCGATGCCCCAGTCGGCGGTGACGGCGGCGAGGCCGCCCTCGGTGACCACGAGGATCAGCGGACAGCCGGGTCCGGTGGAGCGCAGCAGCTGGCACAGGCTGCGCACCTGTGGGAGGTCGCGGCGGCCGTCGACCAGGATCACGTCGGCGCCCGGGGTGTCGACCAGTGCGGGGCCCTCCGCCGGGGCGACCCGCACGTGGTGCAGAAGCAGGCCGAGGGCGGGAAGCACCTCCGTCGACGGCTGGAGGGCGTTGGTCAGGAGCAGCAGAGAACTCATACGTCTGGTTCCTCCTCGGTCCCTGCGAGGACGTGTGCGGTGCGGCACTGCTCTGCGATCCCGAAGGCCCCGTACACCTGCGGTCACCTGAGGTTTCCCGCTTCGTATACAACGCTTCCGAAAGCACGAAAGGACCCGGGGGCTACGCTGCCCGAGTCCTCTGCCCAGCAGAATAGCCCACATGAGCAACCGTCCGGCAGGTCATGTGGCAGGTTCCACCATTCGTCCGAATGCCGAGACAGGCAGACGGGGCCCTATCCGGACGTTCCTGCGCACGCCCGACGGAATTCCGGTCGAGGCCGTATACGATCCCGGCGCCGCCGCGCCCTCGGCATCCCCGGACGCCTCCCGTGCACCCGCCCGTGACCTGGTGTTCGTGATCGCCCACGGGTTCACCGGGGACGTGGACCGGCCGCACGTGCGCCGGGTGGCACGCGTCCTGCGCGCTCACGGCGCGGTCGTCACCTTCTCCTTCCGCGGCCACGGACGCTCCGGCGGCCGGTCCACGGTCGGTGACAAGGAGGTGCTGGACCTCGCCGCCGCCGTGGAGTGGGCCCGCGGCCTCGGGCACGCGCGCGTGGTGACCGTCGGCTTCTCCATGGGCGGCTCGGTCGTCCTGCGGCACGCGGCGCTGCACCCGGGCACGGTGGACGCCGTGGTCTCGGTGAGTTCACCGGCCCGCTGGTACTACCGGGGCACCGCCCCCATGCGCCGCCTGCACTGGCTGGTCACCCGTCCCGCGGGCCGCCTGGTCGGCCGCTACGGCCTGCGCACGCGCATCCATCACCGGGACTGGAACCCCGTACCGCTCTCCCCGGTGCAGGCGGTCCCGCGGATCGCCCCGACCCCGCTGCTGGTCGTGCACGGCGACCGGGACGGCTACTTCCCCCTCGACCACCCCCGGATGCTCGCCGAGGCGGCCGGTGACCACGCGGAACTCTGGGTCGAGGCGGGCATGGGCCACGCGGAGAACGCGGCGGACGAGGCCCTGCTGGCCCGGATCGGGGACTGGGCGGTGTCGGCGGCGGGCTAGCCTGACCCCACACTGTCTTTGTCCATGTCTTTTCCTGCCGTCGAGTGAGGATCGAGATGCCCAAGGTCACGGTGCGGTACTGGGCCGCCGCCAAGGCCGCGGCCCAGGTCGCCGAGGAGCCGTACGAGGCGGACACGCTGGCCGACGCGCTGGCCGCCGTGCGCGCACGGCACCCCGGTGAGCTGACGCGCGTGCTGAAGCGGTGCTCCTTCCTCGTCGACGGCGACCCGGCCGGGACCCGAGCGCATGAGACGGTACGGCTGGCCGAGGGCGGCACGGTCGAGGTGCTCCCGCCGTTCGCAGGAGGATGAGCATGACCGACCAGCCGTACCAGGGCGGCCCCTACGAGGGCTACGACCAGCATCAGAACCAGCAGCACTGGCCCGGGCACGAACCGCAGCAGGGGCAGCAGCCCGGGCACGATCCGGAACTCACCCAGCAGTGGCAGGGTCAGACCTGGGAGACGCAGACGCACGCGCCGCTGCCGGACCCGGCGTATCCGCCGCGGCAGGAGCAGCAGCCGTATCCCCAGCCGGCGTACCAGCAGCCGTACGGGCAGCCGTACGGGCAGGAGCGGCACCAGCAGGAGCAGTACCCGCCGTACGAGGGCTCGTACGGCGGCGGTTCCCACGCCGGCGGTTCCTACGGCGGCGGCGCGTACGCGGAGGCCTACGCCCCCGCGCAGCACCCCGAACCGGCCCCGGAACCGGCCCGGATCCCGGCGCCCACCCCTGCTCCTGCCCCCGCGCCCGCGCCCGCGCCGGAGGCCGAGGAGGCGCCGGAGTACGGTCCCGCCACCCTCGCCGGCAACGCGCGGATCACCGACGCCCAGCGGGCCCGCCTGGAGGGCCGCTCACCGGTCATCGAGCCCGGCATGCAGCCCGCGGCGCTCACCGCCGTACTGGGCCTGCTGCTGGCCGTGACGGCGCCGGTCGCCTCCTACGCGCTCGTCGTGCCGCTCGTGGTGCTCCAGGCGGTGACGGCGGCGGGCTGGTTCCGGCTGAACGGCATGTGGCCGGCCCGGCAGGGCATCGCGCTGGCCTTCGCGGGCGCGCTGACGGCCGACGTGGCCGTCCTGGCGGCCGGCCCCGACCACGCCCTGGTGGCCATCCTCGGTTCGCTCGGCCTGTGGGTCCTGCTGTCCCTCGTCCTCCAGCTGCGCTCGCACGCCTCGGCGGACGAGCGGATATACGGCCTGATGGCGACGGTCGCCTCGGCGGCGCTCGCCGTGCTGGCGACCGGGTTCCTGGCCGCCGGCGCGCACGCGGTGTCGGTGGGCGCGGCGGCGGTCGCGGTGGCCGTCCTGGCCCGCGCCCTGCCCCTGCCGACCCCGGCGTCGGTCGCAGTGTCCGTGCTGGCCGCGGCGGGCGCGGGGATCGCCGTCGGCTCGATGACCGGTTTCGGTACGACGGGGGCGCTGCTGGGCGGGGCCGCCGGGGTGTGCGCGCTGATCGGCCACCGGGTCGCGAGCTACGACTACCCGTCCCGCTTCGTCCACTTCACGGCCGGCGTGGCCCTGCCCCTGTCGGCGGCGGCACCCGTGGTGTGGCTGCTGGGACGGGCGCTGGGCCACTAGGGCAGCGCCGTCAGAGCGGGTTGAGGCGGGCCTTGAGGAGGCAGAACTCGTTGCCCTCGGGGTCGGCGAGGACGTGCCACTCCTCCTCGCCGGTCTGGCCGATGTCGGCCGGGCGCGCCCCGAGCCCCAGCAGGCGTTCGAGCTCGGCGTCCTGATCGCGGTCGGTGGGGTTGACGTCGATGTGCAGCCGGGACTTCCCCGGCTCCGGCTCGTCCCTGCGGCTGAGGAAGATGGTCGGCTGCGGCCCGCCGAACCCGTCGCGCGGCCCGATCTCGAGGCTGCCGTCCTCCTCGCGGCCGAGTACGACGAAGTCCAGGACCTCGCACCAGAACCGCGCCAGCACCTCGGGGTCGCGGCAACCGAGCACGAGTTCACTGATACGACATGCCATTGAGGAAACCTGCTCTCAGCGTCGGAAATGTCGGGATCGACCGCCCGAGACCGTACCGAGCGGGACGAGCGGGCGCGAAGCATATCCGGGGCTTTCCGCGCCACGTCATGACCGGGCGAGGGTGCGCGCGCTCATCCGAAGCCGTCCCCCTGCCCGGTGAACCCGGCTTCGTCGAGCGGTTCGGACCACACGTGTTCGTCCAGGACCCGGCGGCGCATGGTGGTCGCCACACCCGCACCGGCGCGCTCACCGGCTCCAGCACACGTACCGCGACGGAGTCGGGTGCAGTCAGGCGGGTTCCGGCAGGAGTGTGGTGAGCAGGGTTCGGGTGCGCCGCTCGATCTCGTCGCGGATCGGGCGGACGGCCTCGACGCCCTGGCCGGCGGGGTCGTCGAGGTTCCAGTCGAGGTAGGTCTTGCCGGGGAAGACGGGGCAGGTGTCGCCGCAGCCCATCGTGATCACCACGTCGGACGCCCGCACGGCCTCGACGGTCAGTACCTTCGGTGTCTCGGCCGACATGTCGATGCCGGCCTCCGCCATCGCCTGTACGGCGGCCGGGTTCACGGCATCGGCCGGTGCGGAGCCGGCGGACCGTACCTCGACCCGGCCGTGGGAGAGGTGGGTGAGGAAGGCGGCGGCCATCTGGGAGCGTCCGGCGTTGTGGACGCACACGAACAGCACGGACGGCTTGGGCTCAGACACGGGCGGAACCTTCCGGAGCGGTGACCGGTTCGGCCACCGGGGCGGGCTGGGGGAAGAAGCGGCGGGCGGCGAGGGCGACGTACACCAGGCCGATCAGGACGGGTACCTCGATGAGGGGGCCGACGACTCCGGCGAGGGCCTGCCCGGAGGTGGCGCCGAACGTGGCGATGGCGACCGCGACGGCCAGCTCGAAATTGTTGCCCGCGGCGGTGAACGCCAGCGTCGTCGCCCTCGGGTGATCGAGTCCGACCGTGCGGCCGGCGGCCATGGACCCGGCCCACATCAGCGCGAAGTACGCCAGCAGCGGCAGCGCGATCCGGGCGACGTCCAGCGGCTGGGAGGTGATGGCGTCGCCCTGGAGGGCGAAGAGCACGACGATGGTGAACAGCAGCCCGTACAGGGCGAACGGGCCGATCCGGGGGATCAGCTTCGTCTCGTACCAGGTACGGCCCTTGGCCTTCTCGCCGACGCGGCGGGTGAGGAATCCGGCCAGCAGCGGGATGCCGAGGAAGATCAGTACGGAGCGGGTGATCTCCCACACCGACACGTGCAGCGCGGTCTGCTCCAGTCCGAGCCGGCCGGGCAGCACGCTGAGGTAGAACCAGCCCAGCGCGGAGAACGCGATCACCTGGAACACGGAGTTCAGCGCCACCAGGACGGCGGCGGCCTCGCGGTCGCCGCAGGCGAGGTCGTTCCAGATGACGACCATGGCGATGCAGCGGGCGAGGCCGACGATGATCAGCCCGGTGCGGTACTCGGGCAGGTCCGGCAGGAAGAGCCAGGCGAGCGCGAACATCAGCGCCGGGCCGACGATCCAGTTCAGCACCAGCGACGGGATCAGCAGGCGGCGGTCGCGGGTGACGGTGTCGAGGCGGTCGTAGCGGACCTTCGCCAGGACCGGGTACATCATCACCAGCAGCCCGAGCGCGATCGGCAGCGAGACCCCGGTGACGGTCACCTTCGCGAGCGCGTCCCCCAGGCCCGGGACGAGGCGGCCCAGGCCGAGGCCGGCGGCCATCGCGGCGAGGATCCACAGGGCGAGGAACCGGTCCAGGAACGACAGCCGGCCGGCGACCGGTCCGGCGGACGCGGCGGTGCCGGTGCTCACGAGGCGGCCCCGGCGGACCCGGGCAGGGGTGCTCCGGTGGGGCGGGTGAGGACCGCGGCCAGCTGGTCGGTCATCTCGGGCAGCAGCCGGTAGTACACCCACGTCCCGCGCCGCTCGGAGCCGATCAGTCCGGCCTGCCTCAGCAGCTTGAGGTGATGGGAGATCGTGGGCTGCGACAGGTCGAAGGCGGGGGTGAGGTCGCAGACGCAGACCTCGCCGCCCGCCCGTGAGGCGATCAGTGACAGCAGCCGCAGCCGCACCGGGTCGCCCAGCGCCTTGAACACCTTCGCCAGCGTCTCGGCCCGGACCTCGTCCAGGGGAGCGGTCAGCAGGCCGGGACAGCATCCGTCGGCGTCGTCCCGGCCGAGCACCACGACCTCTTGTTTCGACATGCCTCTATGTTGACGTTCTTCGATCCAAGGCGCAAGGTTGCATCGACAGGCATCGATCCAACCTGATCGGAGTGACCGTCATGTCCCGTGTCCAGCTCGCGCTCCACGTCGCGGACCTCGAGGCGTCCGTCGTCTTCTACTCCAAGCTGTTCGGTGTCGAGCCCGCCAAGCGGCGCCCCGGTTACGCGAACTTCGCGATCACCGCCCCGCCGCTCAAGCTCGTCCTCATCGAGGGCGAGCCCGGCCAGGAGACCCGCCTCGACCATCTCGGCGTCGAGGTCGACACCACCGACGAGGTCACCGCCGCCGCCACCCGCCTCAAGGACGCGGGGCTCGCGACCTTCGAGGAGAACGACACGTCCTGCTGCTACGCCCTCCAGGACAAGGTGTGGGTCCACGGCCCCGGCAAGGAGCCGTGGGAGGTCTACGTCGTCAAGGCCGACGCCGACCGGATGGGCGCGCGTCCCGTCCCGGGCGGAGCTACCGGGTGCGGGTGCTGACCGGCCACCGGCGGTGGCTCCGCCGGCGAAGTCCGAGCCGGTGATGGTGACCGAGCAACCCGCCTCCCCCGGCGGGACGGCTATGACGATCTTGTCCGTCCGTAGATGATCCCACCCGGTGAGGACTCCGATCAGGGGGGCGGCCAAAGGAGTGATGTCGGCAAGTTCCGAGGTCACGGCGGTGTTTGTTGCGAGATTGTGATCACGCTCGGTACCGCGAGCATGACGCAGAGGAGTCCGCCGCATGTCCACGCCCGTTGTCAGCATCTTCACCCCCCTCAGCCCCCCGGAAGCCGCCCCGCGAGCCCTGGCCGCCGCCCCCTATGACACCCACTGGCCGCTGGACGGCGGCACCGCCTGGGTGTTCTACAGCTCTGCGGACCAGACGCAGGTCAAGCGGCCGGTGATCCTCGCCGACGGGTTCTCCCTCGGGAAGAGCAACGTGGACGCCCTGTACGACGGTCTGGAGAACGGCGCGTTCCCGTTCGTCACCGCGCTGCGCGAGCAGGGCCACGACCTCGTGCTCCTCGGTTTCGACGAGCGGTCCGCGTCGATCCTCGACAACGCCGCCGTCGCGATCGAGTGCATCAAGAAGGCGATCGACGACCGCGAAGGCTCCGCCCCGCTGACGGTGGGCGGCTTCAGCATGGGTGGCCTGGTCACCCGCTACGCCCTGGCCAAGCTGGAGAGCGAGGGCTTCCGTCACGAGACCGAGACCTACATCTCGTACGACACCCCGCACCGCGGCGCGTGGCTCCCCATCGGCGTGCAGGCGTTCGCGCACTACGTGCGGCAGCACTGGGGCGGGATGCCCCTGGTCGGTGAGCTGCTCGGCCGCTTCTCCACGATGGTCAACAGCCCGGCCGCGCGCCAGCTGCTGCGCTGGCACATCGAGACCCCCGAGGGTGCCGCGGACCAGGCCCGGGCGCGCACCGACTTCCTCGACGAACTCGCTCGGGTCGGCAGCTGGCCGACCAACGTCCGGCTGCTCGGTGTCGCCAACGGCGCGGGCAACGGCATCGGTAACGCCATCCCCAAGGGTGTGTCCGCGATGAGCAGCACGGGTCCCGTCCTGAACGGCACCGAACTCTTCACCCAGGACATCGGCAACCCGGTCGTCGCCAACCTGCACGGGGCGAACAAGGAGTCGGTCGTGGTCCGCACCGACGGCCTGCCCGACATCGACGGCGCCCCCGGCGGTCTGTTCCCCGTGACACCCGGCCTGCCCGGCAACCCCGCCAACTTCGGCACCGCCGCCATGCTGGCCGAGACGCTCGACCGCAAGCCGGCCGAACTGGTCTACAACGCCAGCGTGTTCGTCCCCACCGTCAGCGCCGTGGCCGCGGGCGACATCGACGACCGGCACATGCTGTACGGCAAGGTCGACCCGGAGGCCAGCGAGCTGGACGAGTTCCTGTGTGCCAGTGAGAACGAGGGGCACACCGTCATGACCGAAGAGCTGGGCCGGTGGATCCTGGACCGGATCTCGGCCGGCTGACCACGTGCGGGCGCGGGGAGCCGCTCACACGGCTCCCCGCGCCGTCAGGCGGTGCGGCCGGTGTTCGTCCGCTCAGGACGCGGTCGCGTCGCGCAGGCCGCGGAAGAAGGCCCGGATGTCGCCGACGAGCAGGTCCGGCTGCTCCATCGCGGCGAAGTGCCCTCCCCGGTCGAACTCCGTCCAGCGGACGATGTTGTCGGTGCGTTCGGCGATGTGGCGCAGGGCGATGAAGTTCTCCTGGGGGAAGGCGGCGAACGCGGTAGGCGTGGTCGAGGGCTCGGGCGGATCTCCCCGGTAGGCCGCGTGGGCACGCTCGTAGTAGATGCGCCCGGCCGAACCGGCGGTCCCGGTCAGCCAGTACAGCATCACGTTGGTCAGGAGATGGTCACGGTCGACGGCGTCCTCCGGCCGGTCGACCGAGTCCGTCCACTCCTTGAACTTCTCGGCGATCCAGGCGAGCTGGCCGACGGGTGAGTCGGAGAGCGCGTAGGCGAGGGTCTGCGGACGCGTGGACTGGATGTCCGCATAACCCTGCTGGTCCCGGCTCCACGCCCGCATCCGCTCCCAGGAGGCCCGGGTGCGCTCGCGTTCGGCGGGGTCGAGGGCGGCGAGTTCCGCCTCCGTCGGCTCGGCCGTGGCCCCGGCGCCCGGGATCAGGTTCAGATGGACGCCGATGACGTGGTCGGGGCGGATGCGCCCCAGTTCGCGGGAGACGGCCGCGCCCCAGTCGCCGCCCTGAGCCCCGTAACGGGGGTGGTCCAGGCGGCGCATCAACTCGGCGAACGCGGCCGCGACACGGCGGTACTCCCAGCCCCTTTCGCGGGTGGGGCCGGAGAACCCGAAGCCGGGGATGCTCGGCAGGACCAGATGGAAGGCGTCCGCGGGGTCGGCGCCGTGCGCCCGGGGGTCGGTGAGCGGGCCGGCGATCCGCTCGAACTCGACGATGGACCCCGGCCAGCCGTGCGTGATGATCAGGGGCGTGGCGTCCGGCTCCGGCGAGCGGATGTGCGCGAAGTGGATGTTCGCGCCGTCGATGGTGGTCGTGAACTGCGGCCACCGGTTCAGGCGGGCCTCCGCGGCCCGCCAGTCGTACTCATGCCGCCAGTAGTGCGCGAGTTCCCGCAGGTAGTCACGCGGAACACCGTAGGACCAGCCGACGCCCGGCAGTTCGTCCGGCCAGCGGGTCCGGTCGAGGCGGTACCTCAGATCGTCCAGCTCGCTCTCCGGGATCGAGACCCGGAACGGTCGGATCATCCGAGCGGGCTCTCGTGCTTGATCCCGGACACGAAGGCCACCCAGGTGCTCGCCCGGAAGACGAGGGCCCCACGGGCGGGGGCCTTGCTGTCCCGGACGGGGACGACGGAGGGGAGGTTGTCGGCTACCTCCAGGCACTGGCCGCCGTCCGAGTTGCTGTAGCTGCTCTTGCGCCAGTCAGCGCCCAGGAAGTCGTCGGAGACTTCGACGCAGTCGCCGCCCGTCGTGTTACTGCGGCTGCTCTTGCGCCACGTCGCTCCGCTCAGGTCGATGACTCGCAAGGCTCCTCCAACATCCGCAGGATGAACGTCTGCGACTCGGCCGGGTACAGCGACAGGTCGCGCACTGCATCATAAGTGCGCTGCAAATGCTCAACCTCGCTGTTTTCCTCGATCAGTTCGCCGCGTACATCGTTCTCGGTGTAGGCAACGGTACGGCCGTCCAGCAGTCGCAGGAACTTCACAGCGGTGTTCATCAAGCCATGAGGGCCGGCGCCGAAGGGCAGTACGTGAAGCGTGATATTCGGTCGCTCCGACGCCTCTGCCAGGTACTCCATCTGTTCCCGCCAGGCCCTCGCGTCACGCAGCGGAGTCCGCAGCACCGCTTCGGAGAGGATGACGCGGAACGGCGGGGCGTCGTCACCTTCCAGCAGCATGCGTCGCCCTACACGCGCCTCGACCTGCTGGTCCAGCTCTGATCCTCTGAGGCCGCCTGCTGCTAGCGCCTCACGCGCGTATCCGGCCGTCTGCAAAAGACCGGGCGGCGCGCTCACCGCGTAGTGCCACAGGCTGATCGCCTCCGACTCCAAAACCATGTACCGCCGATACTGCTCCCTGAACTGCGTCGGGTCGGCGACCGCCAGTTCCCACAGGGTCACCAGCAGCCCCGGGGTGCCGTAGTACTGGTCCAGTGCCTGTACGACCTCGGGACCGCCCAGGGTCTGACCGCTCTCCATCTTGCTGAACTGGGACGAGTCCCAGCTCACCTCCTTGGCGAGGTCCCGCAGGGACAGGCCGCGTTCGCCGCGCAGGCGCCGCAGCTCCTCGGTGAACCGCGTCCTCGGTTCCTGGCTCCGTCCCGTGATCACCAGCCGTTGTGGCATCGCGCTCCTGTCGAATTTGTTGAATTTGGCGGGCCCAGCGTTGAATTTGGGCCTCTCAGCAGCCCGAACGCGCTTTTCGTGGGCCATGCTCGTAGACATTCCGAACACGCAGGGTAGTCCTACGTATGCGCTGCGCTCAGGCGTTCATGGAAAGGAGCAGGCCGCGATGACAACGACGTCGGAGCCCCACGAGCCGGGACGTCTCCTCTACGACCCGGCCACCGACAAGGTCGGCGAGTACCGCGACCGGGCCGGCCCGTACGCGTTGCTGCGCCCCGTCGGCGGTGGGGTGGAGTGGGAGGCCGACCCGGCGACGCTGCGTCCGGCCACGGACCGCGAGCGGCTCGGTGCGTGTGTCCGGGCCGCCAACCGCCGCACGGGGGCACTGCCTTCGCTGCCTCCGCCGCTGGACGACGTCAGCCGGCCGCCGCGCCCCGTCCCCGGCTGTGCCGCCTGCGCGGAGCTGGTGGCGCGACGGGAGGACGTGCGGACGGCGTACGACCGCAGCGCCGAGACCGACGCCAATGTGCTGCTGCGCCAGCACCAGCGACAGGAGCACCGGGCATGACGGTGACGGAGGGGCTGCCGTACGAGGAGTGCGGGCGGTGGGGGGAGCGCTCGCCTCGGGACGGGACGGTCTCGTGGCCGGCCTACGCCCTGCCGCCGTTCCGCCCGGCGCCCAGGCCGCCCGTCTCCCGGCCACCCGCGCCCAGGCCGCCCGTCTCCCGGCCGCCCGTGGCCCGGCCGTACGTGCACCGGTCCGGGCGTCGGGTCCGGCGGGTGGTCGACGGCGCGGCGGTGAGCGGCGTGCTCACCGCGCTCTGCGCCGCCGCGTTGCTCGTGACCGTGGTTCTCGCGACCGTCCGGACGCGGGGCTGACGGACGGTCAGGGGACAGCCGAAAGGCCGCACCCCCCACTGGCGTCCAACCCAGGGGATGCGGCCCTCAGCCGTCGGTGAGTCTGCCCTCGGGCAGCTCAGACCGCGATCGCGACCTCGGCCAGGCCGCCGTGCTGGGCGACGACCGTGCGGTCGGCCGTGCCGCCCGGGACCAGCGCCCGGACGGTCCACGTGCCCTCGGCCGCGTAGAAGCGGAACTGGCCGGTCGCGGAGGTGGGAACCTCGGCGGTGAACTCGCCGGTCGAGTCGAGCAGTCGGACGTAACCGACCACGGGCTCGCCGTCGCGGGTCACGTGGCCCTGGATCGTGGTCTCACCGGGCTTGATGGTCGAGGCGTCCGGGCCGCCGGCCTTCGCTCCACACATACTGTCTCTCCGTAAGGGGTCTGACCGGGAAGGTCGGTCGGAAATGGGTTACTTGCCGGAGCCGAGTTCGATCGGCACGCCGACGAGGGAGCCGTACTCGGTCCAGGAGCCGTCGTAGTTCTTGACGTTCTCCACGCCGAGCAGCTCGTGCAGCACGAACCAGGTCAGGGCCGAGCGCTCACCGATGCGGCAGTAGGCGATCGTGTCCTTGGCCAGGTCGACGTCCTCCGCGACGTAGAGGGCCTTCAGGTCCTCGTCCGACTTGAACGTGCCGTCGTCGTTGGCGTTCTTCGACCACGGGATGTTCTTGGCGCTCGGCACGTGACCCGGGCGCTGCGACTGCTCCTGCGGCAGGTGCGCCGGGGCGAGCAGCTTGCCGGAGAACTCGTCGGGCGAGCGGACGTCGACCAGGTTCTGCGCGCCGATCGCGGCGACGACGTCGTCCCGGAAGGCGCGGATCGCCTTGTTCTGCGGCTGGGCGGTGTAGTCGGTCTTCGGACGCTCGGGAACCTCGTCACCGGCGACCAGCTCGCGGGCGTCCAACTCCCACTTCTTGCGGCCGCCGTCGAGGAGCTTGACGTTCTCGTGGCCGTACAGCTTGAAGTACCAGTAGGCGTACGACGCGAACCAGTTGTTGTTGCCGCCGTAGAGGATCACCGTGTGGTCGTTGGCGATGCCCTTCTCCGACAGGAGCTTCTCGAAGCCCTCCTGGTCGACGAAGTCACGGCGGACCGGGTCCTGGAGGTCCTTGGTCCAGTCGATGCGGATCGCGTTGCGGATGTGGTTCTTCTCGTAGGCGGACGTGTCCTCGTCCACCTCGACGATCGCGATGGTCGGGTCGTCCAGGTGCTCCTGGAGCCAGTCGGCGTCGACCAGGACGTCGCTGCGGCTCATGCTCTTTCTCCTCCGGGGCAGTTACGGCGGGGCGTGCGAAGTAACGAGGGGCGCGCGCTCGGTGCCCGAGCGGCGCACGAATGCCCTGACGACAGGGCGGTGAGATGCGGGAGCAGGGCTCCCGCTCAGAAGGGGCGACAGAGCATGGCGGCAACGCGGCACAGGTCCACTGCCCGCCGCTTCGTGAGATCCGCCTGTCGCCTCATGACGACGATCGTAGGGACGTACGGGCGGGCATGTCACCGGCGTGTCACATGGCGAGACGCGATCGTCCGAATGGCGGGATATGAAAAGCGCCCGGGGGTCCTCCGGGGACCTCCGGGCGCTCACGCGGACCACCGCGCCTACGCTGCGAGCGGGACCGTCTCGCCAGTCGGACAATCGGTGTCCACCGGCGGTCCGGGCCCGCGACGCTGCTCGACTACCCCGCCAGCCTCACGCCCGAACCCTTCACGCTGATCCTCACGCCGTCGGACGCGGCCTGCACCTTGTCCAGCTTGATGCCGCCGGGCAGCTGGTCGATGGCCTGCTGGAAGTCGGTGATCTCGCGGACGCGGCTCTCGACGAGGGTGGCGGGTCCCAGCTTGGGCAGGGAGTCCGCGTGCACCTCGACCCTGTCGTTCACCACGGCCACCGAGCTGAGCACGGACACCGTCTGCGTCAGCCCCAGGGACGCGACGGTTCCCTCCACCGCGACCTTGATCTTCCCGTTGCCGCCGTCGGAGAGCCCGACGATCCGGGCGGTGACCCCGGGCGCCACCTCGGTCGGCTCGGACTTGGCGGTCTTCAGCAGCTCGGCGTACGAGACCGTCGCGGTCCCGGTCGCGCTGTCCGCGACGGCGGAGCTGTAGTCGCCGGAGAACTCCACGCCCTTCATGTGGGCCTTCAGGTCGTCCACACGGATGGTCCTGCCGGCCTTGCCCGTCGCCGCCCGGTAGTCGTCGATGCCGACCTCGACGTCATCGAGGGAGCCGCCCGCCACCTGGGTGAGGAACGGGAAGCCCTTGATGTCCACGTGCGGGGTGGACGCCAGGTTCTCCGTCGTCTTCAGTCTGTCCGCGGCCTTGCCCTCCGCGAAGTGCACGGCGACCCGGTCCGCGATCACGAACAGCCCGCCCAGGATCACGACGAGGATCAGCAGTATTCGCAGGGCGCGCATGTGGTGGGTCCCCCGGGTCGGTGACGGTGGTCGGGATGCGTACGTCTACGCCACGGTAACCCCGCGGGTGCCGGGGGGACGGGCATTGTCGATCAGTTGTGACAGGGCCGTCCGGCCCTACCCTGGAAGCATGTACGCCCGGCGGCGGCACCTGTACTTCGCCATGATGGGGATCTGCATCGGCCTCTTCGTCCTGGCGTGGGGGGTCGTGCGCATGTGGTCCGTGCCGGCGGCCGTCGGCATGTGCGTCGTGGCCATGGTCATCCCGCCCGTCGCGGCGATGGTCGCCAACCGCCGCGGCCCGGAGGACCGCTGGTGGGACGACCCGTCCGGGGACCCGGAGTCCGACGACTGGTGGGACGAACTGGACGGCCGGAAAGGCCCGCGCCCCTGACGCCGGTCGAGGGGCCCGGTACACGAGCGGCCGTGGGGCTCAGTACACGAGCGCCTGGGTGTCGTCGGCCAGCGCCTCCTGCACGAACACCTGCGCGCCCGCGATCCGCACGCCCTCGACGACGTCCTTCTCCGTGATCTCCCGGCGGGCGGCGCACTGCGTGCACAGCGTGACCCGCCCGGCCGCGAGGACCGAGTCGATGAGGTCCGGCAGCGGTGCCGCGTGCGGCAGTTCGAACTCCGCGGCCCGGCCCGGCAGCGCGAACCAGGACGACTCCCCGGTCAGCCACAGGGAGACCTCGACGCCGCTGGCCACGGCCACCGCGGCCACCGTGAACGCCTGCGAGCAGCGCTCGGGGGCGTCCGCCCCGGCCGTCACCTTGATCACGAGCTTTTTCGCCATGACCGAATCGTAATGCGCTTGCCCACAACTGCATGCGCATGCCATCAGTCTCCGATGCGTGCGCGGACGAGGAAGCCGCGATTTTCGTTCCCTGGGGGGAGATCCGTGGAAGTGTCCGAGACGACCGGTCCCGAGCCGGAGATCACCGGCCCGGCCGAGCCGGGGGCCGCCGGTACCGGGGCGGCCGGCGCGCGGCCGGCGCGGCGGCGGGGCCGTACGCCGGTGTTCCTGGCCGGTGCCGCCCTGCTCGGCCTGATCGCCGGCACCTGCGCCGGCTACCTCGTCCAGGCCGGCCGCGCACCCACCCCGCTGCCCCCGCTGTCCCAGCCGACGCTCACCCAAGCCCGGGGACCCGCGCCGGAACCGCTGTCCGCCGCCCAGGACCACAAGGTCAGGACCGACGGCGACCTGCGCCGACTCCTGTTGAAGAAGCCGGCGGGCGCGCGCGAGACCCCGTACGGCGGGGACCGGGACGGCTGGCTCGAACTGCTCCAGGTCGCCGCGTCCTACAACAGCCCCGCGAACGCCTACGGCTGGCAGCTCAGCCAGGAGTTCCGCCGCGCCGCGACCGCCGGCTGGCGTGAGGACGGCGACCGCACGGTCGTGATCCACCTGTTCCAGTACCGGCAGGAGGACACGTTCGGCGCCCGTGACGCCGCCAAGGGCGACTACATCTCCGCCGCGGAGGGGGGCGGCGCCGACAGCTGGGCGATCCCCGGCACGGGCGACGGCACGGCCTACGCGCGGCGCACGCCCGAGACCGCGTTCGGCGGGAGCGTGTACACGGCGGAGGCGCACGCGTGGCGCGGGGACATCGCCATGGAGATCTACATGTACGACACCCACCCGGTCCCGAAGAAGACGATCGTGGACCTGGCGAAGCGGCAGATGGAGCGGCTGTGACGAACGGAAGCACCGAGCACGAAGCACAGCCGGTCCCGCCGGGGACACCCGCGCCCGCCACGGCCCCGGAGGACCCCGCCGACGCTGCCGTACCGGACGGACCCGGCCGCCCCCGCCGCTTCCGGCGTCGTCCCGCGCTCGTGGCCGGTGCCACCGCGCTGCTGCTCGGCGTGGTCGCGGCGGTCAGCGTCACCGCGGTCACCGTGTACTACGCCCGCCTCGCCCCGGGCGCCGCCACCTGGCACCTGCCCGAGCCCTCCGAGGGCCGGCCGGGCAAGCCCGCGGCGACCGGGCTGAGCGGCCTGCTGCTGCCCTACGGCGAGGACCGGTACGGGCGCGGCCCGGACGTGGCCGAGTTCGGCTCCGACACCGAGCTGTCCGGCCGGCAGGCCACCGCCCTGCGCAAGCGGTCGCTGGCGGCGCTGCCCCGTTCCCAACGGCTGCTGCTGGAACGCCAGATCGACCGGAACCCGATCAAGGGCATGGCGATGCGCAGCTACCTGAGCGCCCCGCGGACGACCGACGCGGAGGGCGCCTCCGGGCGGGTGTTCACCCTGGAGATCGTGCTGACCCGCATGGACCGGCGGACCGCGCGCTCCTCGACGGCCGGGCAGCGGGAGTTCCTGGCGGCGATGAAGAACCTCCGCAAGGGGCCGGCCGTCGAGGGACACGACGACGCCGGGTGCTTCCTGCCGCCAGCCGGCTGGACCGACGAGCTCGACATGATGGTGTGTTCCGGGTACGTCGGAGACGTCCTGGTCACCGCCACCGCGACCGCGGCCGGGCCGCTGGACCAGAAGGGGGTGGCCGACATGGTCGCCGCCCAGCTCGACCGCATCAAGGACCCGGGGAAGGCCGTATGACCGAGCGGACACAGGCGGAGCGACCGGGCGTCGGCCCTGCGGCCCAGCGGGGCGTGGAGCCGGAGGCCCGACCGGGCGTGGAGCCGGAGGCCGGCCCTGCGGCGGCGGGTGTGCCGGCGTTGCCCGGGAGTGCCCCGCGTCTCCCCGGCCCCGGCCCCGGCCCGCAGGAGGGCCGCGGGCTGGTGCGGGGCGTGCTGCGGTGGACGGCCGGCGTCGCCGTGTGCGCCCTGGTCGCGTCCGGGACGGCGTACGGGATCACCCGGGCGGACCGGACGGACCTGCCGGGCCTCGCCACCCTCTCCGACGGGCGCTGGGACTACCCCGATCTGGTCAGGCCGCCGCTGCCGGCCGGCAGCCCGGGACCGCTCGCGGCGGCGAACCGGACCGGCACGCACTACGCCGACCTGCGTGCCCTGCTGCTGCCCGCACCCGAGGGGGCCACGCCGGACCCGGCACCGCGCGGCGCGGGCGGATGGCAGACGACGAAGGACTTCCTCGCCCCGTACACCGGCGCGGACAACCGCCGGGAGCTGGGCCAGACTCTCACCGACTACGGCCTGCGGCACATCGCGGCCCGCGGCTGGACCACCCCGGACGGCACCCGCACCCGGATCGAGCTGCTGCAGTTCGACAGCGCCGTCGTCGCCGACGACCTGCTGAACGATCACCTGGTCCGCGCCGCGGAGCCCGCCTACCTGGTGCGCGGCACCGACCACGACGAACTGGACGTCACCTTCCCGGCCAAGGCGCAGATGGGGGGCGAGGTCACGCTCGTGCCGTACGCGGAGATGAAACCGTACGGCGCCGAGCAGGTCCGGCAGGCGTACCTCGCGGCCGGGGACACCGTCGCGATCATCACCCAGGCCCGCAAGGGTGGGGCGGACGCCGTCCCGTTCCGGCAGACCGTGACCCTCCAGACCGAGCTGCTCACCTGAGCAGACCTCGTCGGGAGGGCGGGGTCCGGGCCGCGTAAGCTGGTCTGCGGCTCTGTCGTCCGTCCACCTTCGCTCAAGGAGCACCCGTGGAACTCTTCTACGAAATCCTGCTCGTCCTGGTCTGCGTCGGCGTGCTGGCCTTCGCCGGTCTGACCGTGAAGAAGCTGTACCAGGGCCAGCGCTGACCCACCCCAAGGAAAGCTGTCGCTCATGATCGAGATCCCGTCCGACCTGCACAAGGACCTCGTCCCGCTCGTTTTCCTGCTCGGCAACTGGGCCGGTGCGGGCGTGTACGACTTCCCCGGCTCGGAGAAGTGCAACTTCGGGCAGGAGGTCGCCTTCACCCACGACGGCCGGGACTTCCTCGAGTACCGCTCCCACACCTGGGTGCTGGACGGCGACGGCAACAAGATCCGCCCGCTGGAGTCCGAGTACGGCTTCTGGCGGATCGACGCCGACCGCAAGGTCGAGGTGACGATGACCCGCGACGACGGCGTCATCGAGATCTGGTACGGCGAGCTGGCCGACAAGAAGCCCCAGATCGACCTGGTGACGGACGCCGTCGCCCGCACGGCCGCCTCGCAGCCGTACAGCGGCGGCAAGCGGCTGTACGGGTACGTGAAGGGCGACCTGATGTGGGTCGGCGAGAAGCAGACCCCCGAGGTCCCGCTGCGCCCCTACATGTCCGCGCAGCTGAAGAAGGTCGTCACTCCGGACGACGTCGAGCGCTGGGCTAAGGCCCTGCCGGACGACCTCCCGGACGACGGCATCGCCTTCTTCAAGTAGGCGGGCGGCGCCCACTGCCCGCCGGTCGCCCCGGACCCACCGGCGGGTGGTCCTAGACTTCCAGTGTGGTGAGCACCGACTGGAAGAGCGACCTCAGGCAGCGCGGCTACCGGCTGACGCCGCAGCGCCAGCTTGTCCTCGAAGCCGTGGACACCCTCGAACACGCGACCCCCGACGACATCCTCGTGGAAGTGAGGAAGACGGCGTCGGGGGTCAACATCTCCACCGTCTACCGCACGCTGGAGCTGCTGGAGGAGCTGGGCCTGGTCAGCCACGCCCACCTCGGCCACGGCGCGCCGACGTACCACCTCGCCGACCGCCACCACCATCTGCACCTGGTGTGCCGGGACTGCGAGAACGTCATCGAGGCGGACACCGGGGTGGCCGCGGAGTTCACGGCCAAGCTGCGCGAGCAGTTCGGGTTCGACACCGACCTGAAGCACTTCGCGATCTTCGGCCGGTGCCAGGACTGCTCCCTGAAGGGCTCAACTACCTCGTCGTAGGCTTGCGGTATGAAGAGCCCCCTGCTGTCCCTGCCCGGCGCCGTCCCCGCCGAGGGCGTGGACGAAGGCGTCGCCGCCCACTACGGCGACCTGTTCCGTGAACAGCGCGCCCTCGCCGACGGCACCGGCTTCGTCGATCTCTCGCACCGCGGTGTCGTCACCGTCAGCGGCGAGGACCGGCTGAGCTGGCTGCACCTGCTGCTCACCCAGCACGTCAGCGACCTGCCCGCGGGCGAGGCCACCGAGGCCCTGATCCTCTCCGCGCACGGACACATCGAACACGCGCTGTACCTGGTGGACGACGGCACGACCGTCTGGGCACACGTGGAACCCGGCACCCAGGAAGCGCTGATCGCGTACCTGGAGTCGATGAAGTTCTTCTACCGGGTGGAGGTCGCCGACCGGACCGCGGACATCGCCGTGGTGCACCTGCCCGCCGGCTCGATCACCGAGCCGCCCGCGGACGTGGTCGTCCGCGAGACGCCGTACGGCCGTGACCTGTTCCTGCCGCGCGCCGCGCTGGAGGACTTCGCCGCCGGGCACGGACCGGCCGCCGGGATCCTCGCCCACGAGGCGCTGCGCGTGGAGCACCACCGGCCCCGGCTCGGCTTCGAGACCGACCACCGCACCATTCCGCATGAGCTGGGCTGGATCGACACGGCCGTCCACCTCCAGAAGGGCTGCTACCGGGGGCAGGAGACCGTGGCCCGGGTGCACAACCTGGGCAAGCCGCCCCGGCGGCTGGTCTTCCTGCACCTGGACGGCAGCGAGGTCCACCTGCCGCCGGCGGGCACGGAGCTGCGGCTGGCCGACGAGGAGCCCGACGGCCGGAAGATCGGGTTCGTCACCACGTCCGTACGCCACCACGAACTGGGACCCGTGGCCCTGGCCCTGGTCAAGCGGAACGTCCCGCTCGACGCGCGGCTCCTGGCCGGGGACACGGCCGCCGCCCAGGAGGTCGTCGTGGCGCCCTAGGACCGGAGCGCCGGGCGGCCCTGGTCCCGTGGGGTCCCCGGCGTCCCGAGTCTCCTCGGCGGTGGCCCGGGGTCTCCCGGCGTCCTAGATCTCCAGCAGTACGGTGAACGGGCCGTCGTTCGTCAGCGACACGCGCATCCGCGCGCCGAAACGGCCCGTCGCCACCGTCGCGCCCAGCGCCCGCAGCCGGGCCACCACCTCGTCCACCAGGGGCTCGGCGGCCTCGCCCGGGGCCGCCGCGTTCCAGGTGGGCCGGCGGCCCTTGCGGGCGTCGCCGTAGAGGGTGAACTGGCTGATCACCAGCAGCGGGGCGGCGGTGTCGCTGCACGACCGCTCGTCGTGCAGCATCCGCAGCGTCCACAGCTTGCGGGCCAGCTGAGCCGCCTTCTCGGGGGTGTCCTCGTGGGTCACCCCGACCAGGACGCACAGCCCCTCGCCCTCGATCGCGCCCACCGTCTCGCCGTCCACGACGACGCTCGCGCCGTCCACTCTCTGCACCACCGCACGCATGCGGACCATCATGCCCGGTGCCGCACGCCCGGCCGCGGGGGGCCGCGGGGGTCGCGGGAGTCGTGGGCGGGCCGCGGCGGGCCCAATTTGGTTCTGTTACCGCCCATCTGGGGCTGTTCGAGGGCACTCGGTCACATAGTGGCCGGTTGGGGTGGCACGATGCTGTCACACGCCGGGCGAGGGGACGGTCACCACCTGATGAGCACACCGAGTACCAGCGGGCGGCTGGGGACACAGAAGGCGTGCCGGCCGCCCGCACAGCGCGCCGACGACACCACGGGCCCCGAGTCCCGCCCGGGCCTCCCGGGCGCGGGGTGCTCCCAGCCGCACGAGCTGGCCCGGCTGAGCCTGCCCGAACTCCGCGCCCTGCGCCGCGACGCCCAGCGCGACGAGGCGGACCTCAGCTACGTGCGGCGGCTGTTGCAGGGCCGGATCGACATCCTGCGCGCGGAGCTGGGCCGGCGGGGCCGGACGTCGGTGCCGGCGCCCGTGGACGGCTCGATGGTCGACCGGCTCCCGGAGATCCTCCAGGACGCCCCGGCCCGGCAGCGCTCCTCGGCCCGCCATGTCACGCTCGGCACCCCGCACAACGAGGAGTACCGGCAGCTGGCCGCCGAGATGCTCGGCGAGGTCGAGCTGTCCGACCTGACGGCCCGTACGGATCCCGAACTCGCCGCCGCCATGGGCCGGCTGGTCTGCTACGAGCAGGAGGTCTCCCGGCGCCGCCAGCGGCTCCAGCACACGGCCGACGATTGCAGCGGAGAGATCACGCGCCGCTACCGGGTGGGCGAGGCCCAGGTCGACGACCTGCTGATCTGACGGCACGCCGCCCGGCCCGCGATCGGCGCGCGCAGGGCCCGCCATCGGCACGCGCCGGTGCCGTCCGGCGGGCGTCCGGGGTGCGCGCCGGGCGGGCGAGAGGGCGCCGTCCGGTGGCCGGCGCCCTGGTGTGCCCGTCCGGGCGGCTGCGCTGCCCGGACCCGTCGCGGCGGCTCCCCTCTTCCGGCGGCGCTGACTGTTCATCCGTAGCGTGCTGTTCAGTTGTGGCTGTGCGATGCAGGTGTTCAGTTGTGGCTGTGCGGGATGTTCAGTTGTGACTGTGCGCTCCGGTGGCCGTCCCCGGTCCGGGCTCCCGGCTCCCCTCCGGGAGGGAACCCGGGCGGCCAACCACTGGGAAGCTCGACCAGGTCGGGCAAGTTGGCTGCCAACTTCACTGTACTTATCTCCGCCGGGAAGCGGCTCATAACCAGCTACCGGCGAACTGCCCGAAGTTGGCGAGAAGTTGTACGGTTCAGGGGTGGACCCGGAGCACGCCTTGGCCAGTGGGCGGACGAGGCCCCAGCGGCACCGCCCGTCCCACCGCGAGATCGCCGACGAACTGCGCCACCGGATCAGGTCCGGCGTGCTGCGCCCGGGCGAGCGCATGCCCACCCAGGCGAGGCTGGCCGACGAGTTCGGGGTCGAACGCGGGGCCGTACGGCAGGCGCTGCGCATCCTCCAGTCGGAGCATCTGCTGACCGACGTTTCCAAGGGCAGCCCCGCCACCGTGGCGGCGGACCCGGGGTCCGCGCGTTCCCCGGCCGGCCCGGCGGCACCGCCGCAGCCCACCATGGTGGCCCTCGCGCCGCGGATCGCCGGCGCCTTCGCCGCCCCGCACGTGCGGATCGACGCGCTGTGCCTGACCGCCGTCTCGCTGACCATGGCGATCGGGGAGCCGCTGCGGCAGATCCACGCGGGACAGCTGGAACCGGCCAAGATCGACCTCCGGCTGCTGCTGCCCAGCCGGAACATCGACCTCGCCTTCCCGGCACCGGTGGACGCCGACGACGGCGGCCGGCTGCACCGGCGCTGGCTGTCCCAGCGCAACGCCCAGGGCCTGGTGCTGCGGCAGAACCTGCTGGCCCTGCGCGCCACCCACGGCATCGACGTGCGCATCTCCTTCCGGGCGCTGCCCTTCACCCCACCGGTGAAGCTGTATCTGCTCAACGGCTCGGAGGCGCTGTTCGCGTACTACACGCTGGGGCGCCGCGAGCGGGAGATCGAGCACGAGCCCGTGGAGATGTACGACGCCGACGGCACCCGGTCCGTGCTGTTCGCGTTCGGGCAGCGGACCGGGCGGCGGGACGCGGCGTTCGTGGAACAGTCCCGCCTGTGGTTCGACGCGCTGTGGGACACGATCAGTTCGGAACTGGCCCTGACCCCATGACAGCTGCCAACTCCGCCGGGTTGCCGACCAACTTCGCTTGCGATGTTCTTACTTGGCTGTCTGCGGCGAACAACTCGCGCACAACTCCCCAGAGATGGATCAGGGGCGTAGCTTTTGGTCGTGACCCAGGAGAACATGGCAGCCAACGGCGGCGGACGGCGCACGTCGCAGCAGATCGCCGACGCCCTGCGCGACCGCATCCGGTCCGGCGTCCTGCGGGCCGGTGAGCGGCTGCCGACCCAGGCCGAGCTGGCCGGGGAGTTCGGCGTGGAGCGGGGCGCCGTACGCCAGGCCCTGCGGGCACTCCAGGAGGACGGCCTGCTCAGCAATGTCAGCAAGGGCAGCCCGCCCCGGGTCGCCGGGCCGGCCCCCGCGCACGACGAGCCCCAGCCGACCATGGTGGCCCTCGCCCCCCGGCTGACCGAGGCCTTCGCCGCGCCGCACGTACGCATCGACGCCGTCTGCCTGACCGCGCAGAGCCTGATACCGGCTCTCGGCGAACCGCTGCGGCTCATCCACGACGGCCGGCTGCGGCCCGGCCGGGTCGACGTACGTGTCCTGCTGCCGTCCCGGGACATCGACCTCGCCTTCCCGGTCTCCGTCGACGCCGGCAGCGACGACGACGCGGTCCACCAGCGCTGGCTGGCGATGCGCAACGCCCAGGGCCAGGTCCTCCAGTACAACCTCCAGGCGCTGCGCGGCACGCACGGCATCGACGTCCGGGTGACGTTCCGGGCGCTGCCGTTCACCCCGCCGGTGAAGCTGTACCTGCTCAACGGGTCGGAGGCGTTGTTCGCGTACTACACGGTCACGCGCCGCGAGGAGCGCACCGAGGACGGGACGCTGGAGATGTACGACGCGCTCGGCTCCGAGTCCCTGCTGTTCTCCTTCGAGCGGCGGGCCGGACAGCGGGACGCGGCGTTCGTGGAGCAGTCGCAGAAGTGGTTCGACGCCCTCTGGGAAACCATCACCACGGACCTGACACTCTCCTAGTGACTTCTGATGCGACTTCTGATGCGACTTCTGTTGCGAGCGAGATCGAGAAGCTACGGGGACTGATCACACCGGCCCGTTTCGTGCTGTGGGACTTCGACGGGCCGATCTGCCGGCTGTTCGCCACGCACCGGGCCGAGCGGGTGGCCGCGGACCTGGTGGACTGGCTGGAGCGGCAGGGCCTGCGCGGGCTGCTCACCGACGCCGAGCGGGAGACCCTGGACCCGCAGGTCGTCCTGCGCGCCGTGGGCCGCCGCCGCCCGGGCAGCGACCTCGTCGCCGGCCTGGAGGAGCGGCTCACCCAGGAAGAACTGCGGGCCGCCGCCTCCGCGCTGCCCACCGCCTACGCCGACCCGCTGATCCACACCTGGACGGCCGTCGGCGCCCGCCTCGCCGTCACCACCAACAACTCACCCCGGGCCGCCCGCACCTACCTGGAGTCCCGCGGCACCGCCGGCTGCTTCACCCCTCACCTGTACGGCCGCACCGAGCATCTGCACCACCTCAAACCGGACCCGCACTGCCTCAACCGGGCCCTCAGCGCGCTGGGCGCGGCCCCCACGACGGCCCTGATGATCGGCGACTCCCTCTCGGACCTGACCGCGGCCCACCGGGCCGGCGTCCCCTTCCTGGGCTACGCGCGCCGCACCCAGAAGGCGAAGGCCCTGCGCGCGGCGGGCGCGGACCACGTCGTCCGCTCACTGGAACCCCTGCTGCGACTGCTCCGCGGCGGCCACGGCGCCCACCGCTAGCGTGCCGCCGCCGTGCCCTGCGGTGCGTTACGATGCCGCCACTCCGGGCCACCGCCCGGGACGTGTGCGTCATACCCGGCGCAGGTGAGCGGCCGACCACCCGTCGGGCCGCTCGTCCTGGGCGCGCGGGCACGGCGGGCCCCCGCAGGCCCCGGCGTTCCGACCGGCTGGTCCCGGCGGCGCCGTCCCGCGGCCCCGGCCCCGCCTGTCCCGACCCGCCTTTCCCGCCTTTCCTTTTCCGACCCACCTTGTCCGACTTTCCGCACGACCTACCCGGAGCGGCCCGTGGGCGCACCGCCTGTTCCCCGTGCCGTGGCCGGGGAGCACGCCGGCACGGTCCGGACCGATGCCCTCGTCCGGGAGTTCGTGGCCTGTGCCGTCGCGGCCGGCCGGGCGAACGGCGGCCACCATCGCAGCCGCGTCGTCCCGCTCACCGCGCCCCTGGCCCGGCTGCTCGGCCGCGAGCCCGGCACCCCGGTGACCGTACGGGTGCCGCGACCGGACGCGGTGCCGGTGGTCATCCGGACCTGGCGCAGCGAGCCGGAGATCCTGCGCGCCGTGCACAGGGCCCTGCCGAACGTGCCCGCATGCCTGGCGGCGGGGCCCGGCTACGCCGTCCACAGCCATGTGGACGGCACCGTGCTCGCCGACGTCTGCGGCCCCGGCGAACCGGTCGACGCACCGCTGCTGCGGGAACTGGCCGACCTGCTCGCCGCGATCACCCAGGTGCGCGGCGGCGTCCTGCCGCCCCTGCCGGCCCACTGGCCGCGCAACCACACCGACTCCCAGGGCTTCCTGCGCATCCTCGCCCACCTGGCCGACCAGCAGATCCGCCGGCCCAACCGACGCCGTTACGGCGGCCTGTTCACCGCCCTCGGCGTGCCCGAGGACGCCCTGTCGCGGTTCGCCGACCGCGTCCCCGCGCTGACCCGGCGGCCGTACGGGCTGATCCACGGCGACCTGCACCGCGGCACCCTCGTCCGGCCGGCCGCCGGTCACGCGCCGCTGACCTGCGTGGACTGGGAGCTGGCGAGCTACGGCGACCCGCTGCACGACCTCGCCGTCCACCTGGTGCGGATGCGCTACCCGGAGCACCAGCGGCGCGAGGCCGTCGACGCCTGGGCCGAGGCGGTGCACCGGGTGCGGCCCGCCGCCACGGCCGGCCTCTCCCGGGATCTGCGGCACTACCTCGCCTTCGAGTACGCCCAGTCCCTGTACGCCGAGGTCATCCGGGCCGCGCGCTCGCTGGAGGACGCCTTCGACCAGCGGCGCCTGGACGCGGCGGCGGCCACCGTCCGCGACGCGCTGCGCGCCGCCGCCGGTCCGCTGCGGCTGGGCCGGGTGCCCGAGCGGCGGGAGGTCGAGCGGATCCTGTTCCGGCGGGCGGCGTCCGGAGCCGTGCCCCGGCGCCCCGCACCCGCCCGCGCCCTCGGCTGGACCCCCGACCGGCGCGTCCCCGAACACCCCGACTTCCCCTACCCCGCCGTCGCCGACGCGCTGTTCCTGGAGGGCGCCGCCCCGGCCGACCGGGTGTTCAAGGGGGCCGCGCACCTCACCACGGTGCTCCGGGTGCCCGGAACCGCCTTCCCCGTCGTCGTCCGCCGGGAGGCGGCCGTCGTCCTGCGCCGCGAGACGGGCTTCCTCAGCGAGCACGCCGTGCTCCGGGCGATCGAGCGCTCCGGGGTGCCCGTGGCCGCGCCCCGGGTGCTCGCGCTGGGCACCAGCCACGCCACGGATCCGGCCCACCGGTACGGCGGGGACGCCTTCACCGTCCACACCTACGAGGGCGCCCGCGACCTCGGCCGCCGCCCCGAGCACCCCGTGCACGGGCTGCTGCCGCACGAGGCGGACTGCCTGGTCGACCAGCTGGCCGCGCTCACCGGCGTCGACTACACCCCGACCGACCCGGTGGCCGGCGGCCCCGGCTTCTACGGCTGGCTCAGCGACCAGCTGGTCGCGCTGGTCGCGGGGTTGCCCGGGGAGTCCCAGCGGGCGGCCCGCTTCCTCGGCCTGCCGGACGCGCCCCGGCTGCGCGAGATCCTTGCCCGGCACCGGGTCACCGACCGCGCCTGCGCCCTGCTGCACGGCGACCTCAACCCCTGGAACCTGGTGCGCCGCGACGACGGCCCGCCCCTCACCCTCATCGACTGGGAGATGGCACTGGTGGGGGACCCGCTGTACGAGCTGGTCCGGCACATGCACCTGACCCCGACCCGGCCGGAGATCCGGGACCGCATGTTCCGCCGCTGGGACGCCCGGCTGCCCGCGCGCTTCACCGAGGGCTGGCAGCGGGACTGGCGGGTGTACCGGTGGATCGAGATCGTCCGTTCGGCCTACGTCGACCTCGACCGGCTGGTCACCGGCACCAGTCTGGACGCCCCCAACGTACGGCGCGCGGTGGACTCGTACGCCATGACGCTGGCCGCGGCCACCGCCTCCCTGGGCCTGTCGACCCGGCGGCGCGGCTCCCCGCACCCGGCCTGGCCGACCGGCCCCGGCGCCCCTGCGTAGGCTCGCCCCATGGGTGAGATGGGCCTGCGTGAACGCAAGAAGCGGCAGATGTACCAGGACGTGTCGGACATCGCCGTGCGGCTGTTCCTGGAGCGGGGCTTCGACGCGGTGCCCGTGGCGGAGGTCGCCGCGGCGGCCGGGATCTCCAAGCCGACCCTGTTCCGGTACTTCCCCGCCAAGGAGGACCTGGTCCTGCACCGGATCGCGGACCACGAGGCGGAGGCCGCGCGGGTGGTCGCGGGAGCGGCCGACCCGGTGGACGCGCTGCGGCGGCACTTCCTCGCCGGACTGGAGCGGCGCGACCCGGTCACCGGCCTGAACGACCATCCCCAGGTGCTCGCCTTCCACACCCTGCTGTACGGGACCCCGGCCCTGGTGGCGCGGGCGTACGGCCATCTGGAGCGGTCGGAGGCGGCGCTCGCCGACGCTCTCGGCGGCGGGCTGGACGCCCGGCTGGCGGCGGGGCAGATCATCGCCGTCCAGCGGATCCTCGCGCAGGACAACTGGCGGCGGATCGCGGCGGGGGAGCCGGTCGACGCGGTGGCGCCGGACGCGGTACGGGCGGCGGAGCGGGCGTTCGGGCGGCTGGCCGCGAGTCTGCCGGAGCCGGACCCCACCACTGAGACTCGGTAAAAAATGTAACTGAGTAACGTTATGGCGGTAGGCTGGTGCCATGACGTCACTCGACCCGGCCCTCACCGACACCCTGCACGCCGAGCGCGCCTACCACGACACCTGCCGCGCCGCCCTCGCCGCCATGGTCGAGGGTGCCGCCGAACAGGTCGTCATCGGCGAGGACGTCTCCGCCTCCGGCGCCGACGCCGAAGTCCTCGGATTCCGGCTGCGCAGCCAGGACGCGGCCATGCGCGAACTCCCGCCGGGCCCGCTGTTCTTCGGCCGGCTCGACTTCGGCGCGGACGATCCGGAACACGGCGGGCAGCACTACCACGTCGGCCGGGTGCGGATCACCACCGACCCCGCCGCCCCGCCCCTGGTCGTCGACTGGCGGGCCCCCGTCTCCCGCGCCTTCTACCAGGCGAGCGCCGGCGACCCGCAGGGCGTGGCCGTCCGGCGCCGGTTCGGCTGGGCACCCGGCAGCCGGGGCGACTCCGCCGACCTCACCGGCCTGGAGGACGAACACCTCGGCCGGGGCGAGGCGCGGCCCGGCGACCTCCTCGCCCGCGAGATCGAACGGCCCCGCATCGGACCCATGCGGGACATCGCCGCCACCATCCAGCCCGACCAGGACGACCTCGTCCGCGCCGCCCTCGCCGACTCGGTGTGCGTGCAGGGCGCCCCCGGCACCGGCAAGACCGCCGTCGGCCTCCACCGGGCCGCGTACCTGCTCTACACCCACCCCCGCCGGCTCACCCGCTCCGGCCTGCTCATCCTCGGCCCCCACCGCACCTTCCTGTCGTACATCGCCGAGGTGCTGCCCTCCCTCGGCGAGAGCGGCGTCCGCCAGGCCACGCTGCTGGACGAGATCGCCCGCCACCCCGTCACCGGCACCGACACCGTGCCGGCCGCCACCGTCAAGCACGACCCGCGCATGGCCGAGGTGCTGCGCCGGGCGCTGTACGCGCGGGTGAGCACCGAGGGCGTCACCGACCTCGCCGTACCCGACGGCTCCTACCGGTGGCGGGTGCCCGCCGCCGAACTCGCCGCGATCGTGGCGGAGGTACGCGCCGAGGAACCGCCGTACGCCGTCGGCCGCGAACGGGTCCGCACCCGGGTCGTACGGCGGCTGCGCGACCGGGCCGAGCGGCGCTCCGGGGTCCTGCCGGCCTCCTGGACGCGCCGCGTCGAACGGTGCCGGCCGCTCACCGCGCAGCTCGACGCCGTCTGGCCCCGGGTCCGCCCCGAGGAGGTCCTCGCCCGACTCCTCACCGACCCGGCCGTGCTCGACCGCGCCGCCGACGGGCTGCTCGACCCCGAGGAGCGGGCGGCACTGCGGTGGCCCCGCCCGCCCCGCTCGGACAAGTCCGCCCGCTGGTCGGCCGCCGACCTGGTCCTCCTGGACGAACTCGCCGGGCTGATCGAACACCCCGAGGGCTACGGGCACATCGTCGTGGACGAGGCGCAGGACCTCTCGCCCATGGAGTGCCGGGCCGTCGCCCGCCGGGCCGCGTTCGGCTCCCTCACCGTCCTCGGCGACCTCGCCCAGGGCACCACCCCGTGGGCCGCCCGCGACTGGTCCGTCCAGCTGCGCCACCTCGGCCGGCCCGACGCGGCCGTGGTGCCGCTGACCACGGGGTTCCGGGTGCCCGCGGCCGTCGTGGAGCTGGCCAACCGGCTGCTGCCCCGCCTGGGCGTCGCCGTACCCCCCGCCACCTCCCTGCGCACCGACGGGGAACTGACCCTCCGGCCCACCGGTGATCTCCTCGGCACCACCGTGACCGCCGTCCGGGACGCCCTCACCCGGGAGGGCTCGGTCGGCGTGGTCACGGCCGACGCCGACACCGGGCCGGTGCGGGCGGCGCTCACGGCGGCCGGCCTCGCCCCGGCCGGCCCCGAAGCGCTCGGCGCCCGGCTGGCCGTCGTCCCCGCGAGCGTCGTCAAGGGCCTGGAGTACGACCACGTCGTCGCCGTGGAACCGGCCGCCGTGGTGGAGGCGGAGGAACGGGGCGCCCACCGGCTGTACGTCGTCCTGACCCGGGCGGTGTCCCGGCTCGACGTGGTGCACACCCGCCCCCTGCCGTTCTGACGCCGGGCGGGCGCCACGACACGGCTCAGGCGCCGACGTACTCCGCGAGGTGTTCGCCGGTGCGGGTGGAGCGGGCCGCCACCAGGTCGGCGGGGGTGCCCTCGAAGACGATCCGGCCGCCGTCGTGACCCGCGCCGGGACCCAGGTCGATGATCCAGTCGGCGTGCGCCATGACCGCCTGGTGGTGCTCGACGACGATGACCGACTTGCCGGAGTCCACCAGCCGGTCCAGCAGGCCCAGCAGCTGCTCCACGTCGGCCAGGTGCAGCCCCGTGGTCGGCTCGTCCAGGACGTAGACCCCGCCCTTGTCGGTCATGTGCGTGGCCAGCTTGAGCCGCTGCCGCTCGCCGCCGGACAGCGTGGTGAGCGGCTGGCCGAGGGTGAGGTAGCCGAGGCCCACGTCGGCCAGGTTCCGCAGCACCCGGTGCGCGGCCGGGGTCCGCGCCGCTCCCGCGCCGAAGAACTCCTCCGCCTCCGTCACCGTCATCGCCAGCACCTCGCTGATGTCCCGGCCGGCGAGGCGGTACTCCAGCACCGAGGCGTCGAACCGCTTGCCCTCGCACTCCTCGCAGGTCGTCGCGACACCGGCCATCATCGCCAGGTCGGTGTAGACGACACCGGCGCCGTTGCAGCCCGGGCAGGCGCCCTCCGAGTTGGCGCTGAACAGCGCCGGCTTCACGCCGTTGGCCTTGGCGAAGGCCTTGCGGACCGGGTCGAGCAGCCCGGTGTACGTCGCCGGGTTGCTCCGGCGCGAGCCGCGGATCGGTGCCTGGTCGACCGACACCACACCCTGCCCGGCCGGCACCGACCCGTGCACCAGCGAACTCTTCCCCGAACCGGCGACACCGGTGACGACGGCCAGCACCCCGAGCGGGATGTCGACGTCCACGCCCCGCAGGTTGTGCCGCGTCGCCCCGCGGATCTCCAGGGCCCCGGCCGGCTTCCGTACCGACTCCTTCAGCGCGGCCCGGTCGTCCAGATGCCGGCCGGTGAGCGTGCCGCTCGCCCGCAGCCCCGCCACGGTGCCCTCGAAACAGACGGTGCCGCCCGCCGTACCGGCACCCGGGCCGAGGTCCACCACGTGGTCGGCGATCGCGATGACCTCCGGCTTGTGCTCCACCACCAGCACCGTGTTGCCCTTGTCCCGCAGTCGCAGCAGCAGGTCGTTCATCCGCCGGACGTCATGCGGGTGCAGACCGGCCGTCGGCTCGTCGAAGACGTACGTGACATCGGTGAGGGAGGAGCCGAGGTGGCGGATCATCTTCGTACGCTGCGCCTCGCCGCCCGAGAGCGTGCCCGCGGGCCGGTCCAGCGAGAGATACCCGAGGCCGATCTCCACGAACGAGTCCAGGGTCTCGCCCAGCGACTTCAGCAGCGGCGCCACCGACGGCTCGGCCAGCTCGCGCACCCACCCGGCGAGGTCGCTGATCTGCATCGCGCAGGCGTCGGCGATGCTGATCCCGCGGATCTTCGAGGAGCGGGCCGCCTCGCTGAGCCGGGTGCCGTCGCAGTCGGGGCACGTGGTGAAGGTGACCGCCCGGTCCACGAACTCCCGGATGTGCGGCTGCATCGCCTCCCGGTCCTTGGCGAGCATCGACTTCTGGATCCGCGGGACGAGTCCCTCGTACGTCATGTTGATGCCCGCGATCTTCATCCGGGTCGGCTCGCGGTACAGGAAGTCGTGCAGCTCCCGCTCGGTGAACGCGCGGATCGGTTTGTCGGGGGAGTAGAGACCGGACTCGGTGTAGAGGCGGTGGTTCCAGCCGCCCGACTTGTAACCGGGAACGGTGAGCGCGCCCTCGCCGAGCGACCTGTCCGCGTCGTACAGCTGGGTCAGGTCGATGTCGGTGACCGAGCCCCGGCCCTCGCAGCGCGGGCACATACCGCCGGTGACGCTGAACTCGCGCCGCTCCTTCACCGTCCGCCCGCCGCGCTCCACGGTGACCGCGCCCGCCCCGCTGATCGAGGCGACGTTGAAGGAGAACGCCTTGGGCGAGCCGATGTGCGGTGTGCCGAGCCGGCTGAACAGGATCCGCAGCATCGCGTGCGCGTCCGTGGCGGTGCCGACGGTGGAGCGCGGGTCGGCCCCCATGCGCTGCTGGTCGACGATGATCGCGGTGGTCAGCCCGTCGAGGACGTCGACGTCGGGGCGCGCGAGCGTCGGCATGAAGCCCTGGACGAAGGCGCTGTACGTCTCGTTGATCAGCCGCTGCGACTCCGCGGCGATGGTGTCGAACACCAGCGAGCTCTTGCCCGACCCGGACACGCCCGTGAACACCGTCAGCCGGCGCTTGGGGATCTCGACGCTGACGTCCCTGAGGTTGTTCTCGCGCGCGCCGTGCACGCGGATCAGCTCGTGGCTGTCGGCGGCGTGCGGGGTGCCCGCCTGCGCGTCCGTCATCGTGTCCGTGCTCATCGTCTCTCCGTCCGTCGGGCCGCCCCGACACGCTAACGGCGCCCCTCCCCCCGCCGCTTCTCGATTCCTGACCGATCGGGAGCGGCCCACGTGGGGGCGGCGGCGACCAGCACGCGTGTACGTGCGCGGCGACCGGCTGCGCGCGAGTCCGATCTCGACGCCTCCGCCCCGATCAGCAGAGCCACACCGGAGACGACCAGCAGCAGCACGGGTACGCCGAACAGCCGGCCGAGGGGAGCGGCGGCGGCACAGACAGCGGCGAGCACCACCTTGAAGACACCGTCGGCGATGACCCCGATCATCCGGTGCGTCACCGGCGGTGCCACGACCTCATGAGCGTTCCTCCCCAACTGTCCCGACCCGCTACCAGCGGCCCCAACAGCGTGATCAGCCGGTTCTCCTGCGACCGGACGGACGCGGCGAGCCGCTGCCGGCCGACACGGAACACTTTTGCAAGCAGGTGCTTGCAAAAGTTAGCGCGGGTGGGGCAAGGTGGAGGCATGGCATCGCTGAACGTCGGCAACCTCGGTGAGTACCTGCGCGAACAGCGGCGGAACGCCCAGCTGTCGCTGCGGCAGCTCGCCGACGCCGCCGGGGTGTCCAATCCGTACCTGAGCCAGATCGAGCGCGGGTTGCGCAAGCCCAGCGCGGAGGTGCTCCAGCAGGTCGCCAAGGCTCTGCGCATCTCCGCCGAGACGCTCTACGTCCGCGCCGGCATCCTCGACGCCGAGCGGGACGGGGAGGAACGCCTGCGGGAAGGCGCGACCCGCGCCGTCATCCTCGCCGACCCCTCGCTCGACGAGCGGCAGAAGCAGGTGCTGCTCCAGATCTACGAATCCTTCCGCAAGGAGAACGGATTCGGGGGCGGCCGGCCCGCCGGGGACGAGGAGACCGGCTCGGGCGCCTACGCGACCGGCGCGGGCGATGCCACCGGAAGTGACACAGACGCCGGTCCACGGCGGACGGCCGGGTAACGCCGGACCAGGGCTCCGGACGCCCGCCGCGGACCACACCAACCCAGTCGAACGCGAATCCGATCCGGGAGGACCCTTCACCATGGCCATCACCGACGACCTGCGCAAGACCCTCAGCGACCCCACTCCGCTCTACTTCGCCGCCGGTACCGCCGACCTGGCGCTCCAGCAGGCCAAGAAGGTGCCGGCCCTGGTCGAGCAGCTGCGCGCCGAGGCACCGGCCCGCATCGACGCCGTGCGCAACACCGACCCGAAGGCCGTGCAGGAGAGGGCCGCCGCCCGCGCCAAGGAGGCGCAGGAGACCTTGCAGACCCGGGTCAACGAGTTCATCGGTTCCATCGACGTGAAGAAGTTCGGCGAGACCGCCCAGGACCTCGCGCTGCGCGGTGTCGGCGTCGCCGCCGAGTACGCCGTCAAGGCCCGCGAGACGTACGAGAAGGTCGCCGAGCACGGCGAGCAGGCCGTGAAGACCTGGCGCGGCGAGGCCGCCGAGGAGATCGAGGAACTGGCGATCGCCGTCGAGGGCAAGGCCGAGCCGGGCGACATCAGCGTCGACGAGCCCAAGCCGGCGGCCGGGCCGACCGTCGCCCCCGCGCCGGTGGTCACGCCGGCCGAGACGGTGACCACGCCGGCCCCGGCCGGGACGACCGCCCTGTCCGCCGAGGACCAGTCGGCGGCGCGGAAGGCTCCGGCCGCCCGCAAGACCGGCACCACCACGAAGAAGGCCACCCCGCCGGCCAAGTGACCACGGCCGGCGTGGCGCGTCCGGGCCGGGCACCTGTGGGGTGTCCGGCCCGTTCTCTGGGTACGGTGGCGGCGTAGCAGGATCGGGAAATCAACGGGCGGTGGGCGCATGCTGATGTTGGGCTTCGCGGGATTCATGGGCATCTTGAAGATCGTCCTGATGGCCCTGGCCGCGTTCGGGCTGTTCGACGCGGCGTTCCGGCGCGAGGACGCCTTCCGCGCGGCCGACAAGCAGAACAAGGTCTTCTGGCTGATCATCCTCGGCATCGCGCTGGTGGTCAGCTACCTGTTCACGATCCTGTCCATCCTGCCGATCGCCGGCGCCGTCGCCGCCATCGTGTACCTGGTGGACGTGCGCCCCGCCCTCCAGCAGGTCGGCGGCGGTGGCCGCGGCTGGGGCCGCCGTGGCGGCGGCAGCAGCAGCGACGGCCCGTACGGGCCGTACAACGGCGGCCGGTAGCGAGCGGACGGCGCGGCCCTCGCAGGGGCGGCGGGGCCCGGCCGGCTTCCGCCGCGCCGGGCCCCTCGTCGTCCGCCGGGCGTGCGTGGAGCGCCGCGCGGCACCCGCGCCGGGGCACGCTGCGACCGGTCCGCCGGGGCCCCGGGCCCCTACGGACGGCTCGGCGGCGCCTGCGCGGCGCCGAGCGGGACTTCCGTCAGGTGGTGCGGTCCAGCAGGACCACCGCGACGTCGTCGGTCAGCTCGCCCCCGTTGAGGTCGCGGACCTCGCTGACCGCGGCCCGCAGCAGTTCCTCACCCCGCAGCCCCTCGGTGAGCTGGCGGCGGATCATCTCCACCATGCCGTCCTGCCCGAGACGGTCCCCGTCCGCGCCGACCCGGCCCTCGATCAGGCCGTCGGTGTAGAGCATCAGGCTCCACTCGGCGCCCAGCTCCACCTGCGTCCGCGGCCAGCGGGCGCCGGGGAGCAGTCCGAGGGCGGGGCCGTTGTTCTCGTACGGCAGCAGCCGGGCCGGCCGGCCGGGGCGGGCGATCAGCGGGGCCGGATGTCCGGCCAGGCACAGGCCCGCACGGCGGCCGTCGGGGGCGATGTCCACCGTGCACAGCGTCGCGAAGATCTCCTCGTCGGAGCGCTCGTGCTCCAGCACCTGCTGGAGGGTGTTCAGCAGCTCGTCCCCGCACAGCCCGGCCAGGGTCAGCGCCCGCCAGGCGATGCGCAGCTCCACACCGAGCGCGGCCTCGTCCGGGCCGTGCCCGCAGACGTCGCCGATCATGGCGTGGACGGTGCCGTCGGGGGTGCGGACGGCGTCGTAGAAGTCGCCGCCGAGCAGGGCCCGGGAGCGGCCGGGGCGGTAGCGGGCGGTGAAGCGCAGCCCGGAGCCGTCCAGCAGCGGGGTCGGCAGCAGGCCGCGTTCCAGGCGGCGGTTCTCCTGGGCGCGCAGCTTGCCCTCGGCGAGCCGCCGCTCGGCGGTGTCGGACCGTTTCCGCTCCACCGCGTACCGGATGGCGCGGCTGAGCAGCCGGCCGTCCAGCTCGTCCCGGAACAGGTAGTCCTGGGCGCCGACGCGCACGGCCTCGGCGCCGCGCTCGGCGTCGCCGGAGGCGGTCAGCGCGAGTACGGCGTGCCGGGGCGCGAGCTGGAGGACGTGCCGCAGCACGGCCAGCTCGTCGTCGGTGTCGCTGCCGCCCGGCGCCGGGAGCGCCAGGTCCAGCAGGATGCAGTGGACGTCGTCGGTGAGCAGCCGTCCGGCCTCGGTGAGGTTGCGGGCGGTGCGGACGCGGATCGGCTTGCCGGCCGGGTCCAGCAGGTCGGGCACGATCGGCATACCGGCCGGATCGTCCTCGATCAGCAGCAGGGTGAGAGTGGTGCCGGTGCTGTGCACGGGCGCGGCGTCGCGGTGGGCCTCTTCCTTGAGGGGGCCGCCGACTGTGCGGGCGGCCGGCGCCTGACCACTCTCCACGGCCGGGATCGCTCTCTGCCGCGGTACGGGTACGGGCATCGTCCTGGGTTCCTTCCCTCCCCCCGAGGGCACGGCGGCGTCGAGGGTCTCGACCCACCGACGGGTGACCCTAGCGGCTGCGACCGCCCCGGCGGAATGGTGTGAGCCGCGTCGCTCTGCCGCCCGCCGCTGTCATATGCCGCGTTCCGTACCGCAGTTGGACACCGCCGCGGCGGGCGGGGGATGACGAAGCTCACGTCCTGTACCGGTTTGGGCGGGGGTTGGGCGTGCGGTGGGTCACATGACGTACTTCACCGGGCAGATGACCCGCGCGCGGGGCCCGTCACGCGTCCGGCCGGCCGTGCGACGGGTCCGTGGCGTTCGGCCGTACGACCCCGAGGATCGGCATCGAGCCGGCGCCCGCGACCGTCACCGTGCGCCCGGGACGCGGGGCGTGGATGATCCTTCCGTCGCCGATGTACATCGCGACATGGCTGGCGTCGTCGAAGTAGATGATGAGGTCACCGGGGCGCATGTCCCCGACGTCGACGTGCGGGAGCTGTCTCCACTGCTCCTGCGAGGTCCGCGGGACGGGGTGCCCGGCCGCCGCCCAGGCCTGGGAGGTCAGGCCCGAGCAGTCGAAGGAGTCCGGTCCCTCGGCGCCCCACACGTACGGCTTGCCGAGCTGGGCGGTGGCGTACCGCACGGCCTCGCCGCCCTGGACGGAGGTTCTGCCGTCGGCCCGGTCGAGGACGCCGGTGTCCAGCCATGCCGTCTGCGCCTTGGCGGCGGCCTCCCGCTCCAGCTGGGCGAGCCGCTCCTTCTCCTTCTTCTCCAGCCGGGACTGGAGCTTCTCGGCCGTGTCGATCTGCCTGCGGATCTTCCGCTGGGCGGCGGCCCGGGTCTTGCGGTCGGCCTCCAGCTCCTTCCAGCGGGCGGCGGCGTCGTCGGCGTACTCCTGCAAGTCCTGCTGGGCGCGGGCCACTTCGGAGATCAGCGTCTTCGTCGCCCGCTGGCCCTGGAGCACCCGGCCGGCGCCGTCCAGGAACCGGCCCGGGTCGTCGCTGAGCAGGAACTGTGCCGTGGGTGACAGGCCGCCGGTGCGGTACTGGTCCCGGGCCGCCGCGCCGGCCCGGTCCTTCAGCTCCGCCAGCCGCTGCCGCCCCTGGGTGATCTTCTTCGTCAGGGCGGCGATCTCGGCGGACTGCTTCTTCGCCTTCTCCTCGGCGCCGTTGTAGGCGTCGGTGGCGACGGCCGCGTCGTGGTAGAGCCGGTCGAGCTTCTCGCGGACCTCTTCGAGGTCCTTGCCGGGCGGGGGAGCCGCTGTCGGCGTGGGGGCCGGGACGGGGAGGGGGGCGGGGGCCGCGAACGCCGTGCCGGGTGCCGCGAGAACGGTCACCGCGCAGATCACGGTCAGGGCGGCGGTGAGCAGGCCGCGCTTGCCCGTACCCATACCTGGTCCCCCCAGCTGATTTACCGTCAGTAACTTAGGCCGTCCGGGGGATCGTGCCACGGTCGGGCGCAAAACGACAGAGGTCGTCCGGAGCCGGATGCCCCCGGCCCGGGCCCGCCCCGCTCACGCCCCCCGCGTCCCCGCCCGTACGGCGATCCCTCCGCGATGTGACGAACGGCGCGGGGAAGCCGTTCCCTCGGCCGGTGCCGCTCAGCCGACCGGCGCCAACGCCCCCCAGGACACGGTTACTTCGCCCTGCCGCCGACGGGCCGGCCCGTCCATCACGGGCCAGTCCACCGCCAGGTCCCGCACCGCGCGCAGCCAGCGCTGTCGGGCGCCGTAGGAGGCGTAGGGCGCGGCGGCGGCCCAGGCGCGGTCGAAGTCGCGCAGGAAGGCGTGCACCGGCTCGCCGGGGACGTTGCGGTGGATCAGTGCTTTCGGGAGGCGTTCGGCGAGGTCGGAGGGGCGGTCCAGGGAGCCCAGCCGGGTGGCGAAGGTGACGGTGCGGGGGCCCTCGGGACCGAGTGCCACCCACACGTGCCGCCGGCCGATCTCGTCGCAGGTCCCCTCGACGAGCAGCCCGCCGCGCGAGCCGCCGCCCGCCGGGGCCAGCCGGGCGCACAGCCGCTCCCACACCGCGGCGACCTGGCCCTCGTCGTACTGCCGCAGCACGTTCGCGGCCCGGATCAGCACCGGACGCCCGGGCACGGGGATCTCGAAGCCGCCGTGCCGGAAGGTCAGCCCCTCCCGCTCGTACGGCTCGGCCGCCGCCACCCGCGCGGGTTCGATCTCGACGCCGACCACGCGGGCACGGGGCGCTACGGTGCGCAGCCGGCCGAGCAGCTCGACGGCGGTCCAGGGTGCCGCGCCGTAGCCGAGGTCGATCGCCACGGGATCCGCGGCGCGCCGCAGCTCGGCGCCGTGCACGGCCGCGATCCAGCGGTCCATGCGGCGCAGCCGGTTGGGGTTGGTCGTCCCGCGCGTCACCGTTCCCACGACGGGGGTCCCACCGGTCGAGCGAAGCCGGGAGTGGGGGAGGGTCGTCGCGCGGGCTGCCATGCCTACGAGGGTAAGCGGGCTGCCATGCCTACGAGAGTAAGAGGACGGCGCCCCGGACCCGGTTGCGGCGAGGGGCGCGGAGCCCCGTCCCCACCCACCGATCTCGAACAGTTGATCCCCTTCAGGTAATGATTCGGCAAACCCGCTTGATCGGGAAATGGCCGGGCACCCGCCGCTGTTCCACTCCGTGGAGGGCGACGGCGGTCCTCCGGCAGGCATGCCCGCAGCGAGGAGGAACGCCACGTGAGCCAGTACGTCAGCAGGCTCGGGCGACGCTCCCCGTCGGCCGCCACCCGGCTCCGGCTGCACCGGCGCCCCCGCCGCGTCGCCATGCTCTCCGTGCACACCTCCCCCCTCCACCAGCCCGGCACCGGCGACGCCGGCGGCATGAACGTCTACATCGTGGAGCTGGCCCAGCGGCTCGCCGCGATCAACATCGAGGTCGAGATCTTCACCCGGGCCACGGCCGGCGGCCTGCCCGCCGCCGTCGAACTGGCCCCCGGCGTCCTGGTCCGGCACGTCGACGCGGGCCCCTACGAGGGCCTCGCCAAGGAGGATCTCCCGGCCCAGCTGTGCGCCTTCACTCACGGCGTGATGCAGGCGTGGGCCGGCCACCGCCCGGGCTACTACGACCTCGTCCACTCCCACTACTGGCTCTCCGGCCACGTCGGCTGGCTCGCCGCCCAGCGCTGGGGCGTTCCCCTGGTGCACGCCATGCACACCATGGCCAAGGTCAAGAACGCCAGCCTGGCCGACGGCGACACCCCCGAGCCCGCCGCCCGGGTCATCGGCGAGACGCAGATCGTGGCCGCCGCTGACCGGCTCGTCGCCAACACCGAGGAGGAGGCCGGCGAGCTGCTGCGGCACTACGCGGCCGACCCTGCCAAGGTCGCCGTGGTCCACCCCGGGGTGAACCTGGAGCGCTTCCGCGCCGCCGACGGCCGGGCCGCCGCCCGCGCCCGCCTCGGCCTGCCCCCGGATGCGCTGATCCCGCTCTTCGCCGGCCGCATACAGCCCCTGAAGGCGCCGGACATCCTGCTGCGCGCCGTGGCCGTCCTGCTGGAGGAGCGTCCGGAGCTGCGCTCACGCATCCTCGTCCCGGTCGTCGGCGGCCCCAGCGGCAGCGGGCTCGCCAGGCCGGAGGGCCTGCACAAGCTCGCCGCCCGGCTGGGCATCGCGGACGTCGTACGGTTCGTCCCGCCGGTCGGGCAGGAGCGGCTGGCGGACTGGTTCCGGGCCGCGTCCGTCCTCGTCATGCCGTCCTACAGCGAGTCCTTCGGCCTGGTCGCCATCGAGGCGCAGGCGGCCGCGACCCCGGTGATCGCGGCCTCGGTCGGCGGTCTGCCCGTGGCCGTGCGCGACGGCGAGACCGGGTTCCTCGTCCAGGGCCACAACCCGGCCGACTACGCGCGCGTGCTGCGCCGGTTCGCCGACGAGCCGTCCCTGACCCCGCGCCTGGGCGAGGCCGCCGCCCGGCACGCCCAGTCCTTCGGCTGGGACACGGCGGCCGCCGCCACCGCTGACGTCTACACGGCCGCGATCCAGTCCCACCGCCGTCGCGTACGCTCGCACCATGGGTGATGTCGAGAAGGCCGGACAGGTTCTGGAGGCCGTCTTCAAGGACGCCGGACTGGAGTGGGAGAACCCGGAGCCGGGGAACTACGTCGTCACACTCCCCGGCAGCCGCAAGCTCTCCACGACGGTCGCCTTCCTCGTCGGCCGCCACTCCCTCTCCCTCAACGCCTTCGTCATCCGCCACCCCGACGAGAACGAGCCGGCCGTGCACCGCTGGCTCCTGGAGCGCAACCTCCGTCTGTACGGCGTGAGTTATGCCGTGGACCGCCTCGGCGACATCTACGTCACCGCGCGCCTCCCCCTCGCCTCCGTCACCCCCGACGACGTCGACCGCCTCCTCGGCCAGACGCTGGAGGCCGCCGACGGCGCCTTCAACACCCTCCTGGAGCTGGGCTTCGCCTCCTCCATCCGCAAGGAGTACGCCTGGCGGGTGTCCCGCGGCGAGTCCACGCGGAACCTGGACGCGTTCAAGCACCTGATCGACCGTCCGACGGACTGACCGAGGTCGGCCGCAGGCTCAGGACGGGTCCGGCGCGGGCGTCCCGTTCCCGCCGCTGTGGTCGAGTTCGTCGGCGAAGGCCCGCAGGGCGTCGGCCAGTTCCTTCTTGGTCGGCAGCCGGTCGACCTTCTTGTCCAGCTCCGTGATGCGCCGGTTCAGCTCGTCGAGGCCGGCCGGCCCGGTGGGCCCGCCCGATGGTGCGGGGCCGCTCGGGCTCGGGTCGGCACCCCCGTCGGCGCCCACGCTGCCGGCTCCGTCGACGAGGCCGCCGGTGCTGCCGGAGCCCGCGACGTCGCCGGCGTCCGTGCCGCCGCCGGACGCGCTCCCGGTGTCCGCGCCGGACGAGCCCCCGGTGTCCGTGTCCGGCGGGACGGTGCTCGTGACACCGTGCGCGGGGCGGGAACCGTGGTCCAAGGGTGCCGCGAGCGCCACACCGACGCCAAGGGCGGCCAAGGCGGCGGCACCCGCGACGGCGACCGAGAACCGTCCGATCGGCGGCGTGCGGATGTGGCTGGATGAGTCGCGTGGCGTCTGAGGGTCCTGTGCTTTCTGTACGTCATCCATGGCCGGAGATTAACCAGCGGTGCTCGACGGACGGGTGGCTTCCGCCCATCTCCCCGGGTCCCGTACGACCCCTTCCCCTCGAAGCCGCAGCGGTGGCATGCTCACCGCCAACGTATTCCTGAACATAGTTCATCCCTATGAACGAGAAGGAGCGGGCGGACATGACCGGCGACGCACACCTCACCAGAAGGACCCTCCTCGCCGGCGCCACCGCCGTGGCCCTGGGCGCCGCGGCCGGCACCGCCCACGCGGCCGAAGTCCCGCCGCTCTGGCACGAGTTCCGGCGCACCCCGTTCACCCACCCGCAGATCCCCTACGTCGGCCGGTCCGGCTGCCGCGCCGGAGCCACCCGCCTCCCCCGTCCCCGGGTCGTCGCCGACGTCACCGCCTTCGGCGCGGTGGCCGACGGCACCACGGACTGCGCCCCCGCGATCAACCGCGCCCTCGCCGCCGCCGCGAGGGCCGGCGGCGGCACGGTCACCGTCCCGCCCGGCACCTACCGCGTCGACGACGTCATCCGCATCGCTCACTCCGGCGTCGTCCTGCGCGGCGCGGGCAGCGGCCGGACGACCCTGTACGCGACGCGGAACCTCACCGAACTGATCGGCGTCTACGGCTCCCGCTACGGCGGCGACAAGTCCTCCTGGTCCTGGGCGGGCGGTCTCGTCTGGCTCGCCCCCGAAGCCCGTTGGCAGTCCCTGACCGCGGCCATCAGGGCCCGGGCCTGGCCCTTCGAGGGCTGGACCGGCAACACGCGCGACGAGTGGACCACCCTCACCCCCGTCGCACCGGCACGCCAGGGCTCCTGGACGGTCACGGTCGCCGACGCCCGGGCGCTGCGCCCCGGCCGGCTCGTCCTCCTCCGCCTGGCCGATGACGCCGCCCACACGCTCCTCCAGCACATGGCGGGCGGCGGCCCCGGCCCGGCGTCGTACTCCTGGGACGACAAGACGAAACTGACGTCCTACGTCCCCTACGAATGGCCCGTCCGCATCACCCGCGTCCACGGCCGCCGCGTCACCCTCGAACGCCCCCTCCCGCTGGACCTCCGCCCCGAGTGGGACCCCCGGCTGACCACACACGTCCCCGAACTGACCGGCTCCGGCGTCGAGGGCCTGACCCTGGAGGCCGTGCAGACCCCGCAGTCACCGCATCTCCTCGACAAGGGCTACAACGGCGTCGTGCTCCAGTGCGCCTACGACTGCTGGGTGGACGACGTCACCGTCCGGCACGTCGACAACGGCTTCGGCCTGGTCGCCGCCTCCGCCTGCACCCTGCGCCGCACCCGGGTCGCCGGCCGCGGCGCGCACCACCCGTACTTCTGCCGCGAGGGTTCTCACGACAACCTGATCGAGGACTTCACCATCGAGGAACGGACGGTTCCCGCACCCCCGGACACCCAACTGCACGGCATCAACGTCGAGGGCCTGTCCTCCCACAACGTCTGGTCGCGCGGCGACATGCGGATGGGCACCTTCGACAGCCACCGCGGCCTGCCCTTCGCCAACGTCCGCACCGACATCACCGTGAACAACAACGGCCGCCACGGCGGGGACGCCAGCGCCGGACCCCTGTTCGGCGCCCGCTTCACCCACTGGAACATCCGGGTCACCAACGGCCGCGCCGGCCTGGTGAGGATCGACGGTCTGGCCCCCTGGTCGGCGACCGTCGGACTGAACGAGGTCCGCGAGTTCGACCAGACCGACGTCCCCGACTTCACCGGCGACCCGCACTCCCGCCTGGAGCTGTACGGCACGACGGACGCCGTACGCCCGCGCAACCTGTACGAGGCTCAACGCGCGTTGCGGTAGCGCCCGGGCGTGACTCCGACCAGCCGCCTGAAGTGCCGGGTGAGATGGGCCTGGTCGTGGAACCCGGTCACCGGCGCGACCTCACCGGGCGCCAGCCCGTCCAGCAGCAGCCGGCGGGCCAGGCCGACCCGGCGGGACATCAGGTACTGGTGCGGGGGGATGCCGTACGCACCGCTGAACGCCCGCACCAGATGGGCCGGATGGGCGTGCAGCAGCCGCGCCGCCTCCGCCAGCGGGATGCCGTCGACGACCCGGGCGTCCAGCAACTCCCGCAGCCGGCGCGCGAGTACCGGGTCACGGTGCCGGCGTGGCTCGTCCGCCCGATGCCGCAGATGGTCCCGCAACCGCTCCCCGACGAGGGTCAGCCGGCTCTCCGCCTCCAGTTCGTCCCCGGGCCGGGCGAGAGCGGCGTGCAACTGCCCGACCCGCAGCCGCAGTACGGGATCCCGCAGGTCCGGCCCGTCGACGGCCGCACCGATGAACTCGTCCCCGAGCCGGCTGCTGTCGAGGTAGACGACCCGCTTGCGGAACCCGCCCGGCGTGGCCGGCGAACCGTTGTGCGGCACGTGCGGCGGCAGCAGTGACACGGTGTCGTGCGGGGTGCCGTGCTCCTGCCGGTCGAGGTCGTACCGTACGGCCCCGTCGTCCACGATGAGCAGCGTCCAGGCGTCGTGGACGTGCATCGGATAGGCGTACTCGGTGAAGTGGGCGTGGAAGACCTCGGTGACCCCCGGGACACGGGGGCGCCACGCGGTGACTTCCTGCCGGACGGCCATGCAAAGAACGTACAAGACGAGGGCGTACGGCGGTCGGCAGTCTCGTCCCATGAGCACTGGACCCCGCCGTGGGGAGACCCTGCGGGCGGCCCACGGCAGGGCGCTGAGCCGCGCCCTGCCCCGGGCGGTGTTCACGGCCGACCTGTTCGCCACGGGCAACGACCACGACAACCGGGCGGCGGTGCGGGCCGTGTCCACCGCCGGCCTGGATCTGGTCGGGCTGGCGGTGTACGGCCCGCGCAACGGCGTCGACAAGGTGCTGAAGGGCGCGCGCATGCACCCGTGACTCCGCTGCCGCCCTCAGCCGAACATGCCGGGCACGTAGTCACCGGCCGGCTGCCGCACGATGACGTTGACGCGGTTGTAGGCGTTGATCAGGGCGATCAGCGCGATCAGTGCGGCGAGCTGGTCCTCGTCGTAGTGCTTGGCCGCGTTCGCCCAGGCCTCGTCCGTGACGCCGCCGGCCGCGTCGGCGATCCGGGTGCCCTGCTCGGCCAGCTCCAGCGCGGCCCGCTCCGCCTCGGTGAACACCTTCGCCTCTCGCCAGACCGCGACCATGTGCAGCCGGGTGGCGCTCTCCCCGGCCGCGTCGGCGTCCTTGGTGTGCATGTCCGTGCAGAACGCGCACCCGTTGATCTGGCTGGCCCGGATCTTCACCAGCTCCTGCGTGGCGGCCGGCAACGCGGAATCCCCGATCACCCGGCCCGCCGCGTTGAAGTGCTTGAACAGCTTCCCGGCCAGCGGGTTGTCGAGAAGGTCGAGCCGAGCTTCCATGATCTGCTCCTACGTGGTCGAGGTGGCTTGCACCTCATTGACGGCCACGCCGGGCGGGATGTGACAGGGGCCAGTGTGGCGCGCGTCACATGTGCTGCGGCTCGGCTCTCTCAGGCCGTACGGACCTCCGCCTCCGTGTCGGTCCGCATGCCGCCCGGTGCCGGGCGTTCCGCCGGCAGGCGTCGCATCACCACTGCGTACCCGACCCCGGCCGCCGTGCCGACCACCGCGCACATGCCCCACAGCCACTGCGCGCCGAGGCGGTCGATGACCGTGCCGGACATGAGCGGGGCGACCAGGGCGGCGACGGACCAGGAGAGGGTGTACACGCCCTGGTAGCGGCCGCGGCCGTGGACGGGGGAGAGGCGGACGACGAGGCCGGTCTGGGTGGGGGCGTTGACGATCTCGGCCAGGGTCCATACGCACACGGTCAGCATGAAGGCGCCAACCGAACCGGCGAAGACGGTGAGCCCGAAGCCGTACCCGGCGAGCAGCGAGGAGGCGACCAGGAGGGTGCGCGGGTCGCGGTGTTCGATGAAGCGGGTGACGGGGATCTGGAGAACCACGACCAGGATGCCGTTGACGGCCAGGGCGCTGCCGTAGTCGGCGGGCGAGAACCCGGCCCGGCCCATCGCCACCGGCAGCCCGACCGACCCCTGCTGGAAGACAGGGCGACGAGGAAGGACAGCCCGACGACGGCCATGTACCGCCCGTCCCGCAGCACCGTGCGCAGGCCGACGTCCGCCGCCCCCGCCTGCCGGGCCGGGGCCGCGGGCCGGGACTCCGCCACCCGGGCGAAGACGACGATCGCGCAGGCCAGGGTCATCCCGGCCTCGATCAGGAACCCGGCGAGATAGCTGACCTCGGCGATGAACCCGGCGGCCATCGAGGAGACGGCGAAACCCAGGTTGATGGCCCAGTAGTTGAGGGAGAACGCGCGCACCCGGTCCTCGGGGCGGACGATGTCGGCCATCATCGTCTGCGCGGCCGGCCGGGAGGCGTTGGAGGCCATGCCGACGAGGAAGGCGACGCCGGCGATGGCGACCGGGCCGGTCACGAAACCGAGCAGGGCGACGGATGCGGCGGTGGCGGTCTGGGCGATGAGCATCGTGGGCCGCCTGCCGAGCCGGTCGGCCATCACCCCGCCGCCCAGCGAGGAGACGACCCCGCCGAGCCCGTGCAGGGAGGCGACGAGACCGGCGTACGAGGCGGAGTAGCCGCGGTCCAGGGTGAGGTAGAGGGCCATGAACGTGGCGACGAACCCGCCGAGCCGGTTGACGAGCGTGCTGATCCACAGCCACCAGAAGGCGCGGGGCAGCCCGGAGACGGACTCCCGGGCAGCACGTCTCAGACCGGTTGGTGACATTCGCGATCCCCCGCATGAGTAAGTGGCCCGACTGGCATGCGCACCTTACCGAAGCGGCTCACGGGAGCGCCAGCGGTTTAGGAGGAGGGAGGAGGAAGCTGCTCGGGCGTGGGGGGCGTGCCCCGCCCGGTTCGCGGGACGCGTCCGGCGTCAGTTCGCGGGGCGGACCGGACGCGCCGGCGCCGCTGCTGCCGCCCGCACCGTCGCCGCCGCTCCCGCCGCCGGGGCCTCACCGTGCGCACCGTGGGCACCTCGCGCCGTACGAGCCCCGCGACCGAGCCCCGTGCGTCCCGTACGCCCCACACGGTCCGTCCGGTCCGTACGTCCCCCGACCGCGCCGCTCCGGGTGGCCTCCCGGGGTGGTCCGACCGGACACGGCCCGCCCCGCTCCGTCCGCTCGAAGCGGCTCGGGAAGGGGAACTTCCGCTCCAGGAACGCCCCGATGGCCGCCCGGGCCGCCGCCCGGTCCGCCGGGTCGGTGTCCACGTCGTTGAGGCAGAAGAAGTCGACGTCCTCACCGGCCGCCAGGCGGGCCAGGCGGCGCCGCATGTCCGGCGTGCCCAGCTGCACGTACCGGAAGCGGTAGTCGGCCGGGACCGCCCGGCCGGTCGCGATCGCCCAGTGGTGGTGCAGCGTCGACGCCGGAGCCACGTCGGCGGTGGAACGGAACCGGGAGTACGACGTCCGCTCCAGCTCCTCGATGCCGAGCCCCTCCATCTCCCGCATGACCGACAAAAGTTGGGGGTGCGGGGTGTGCAGCGACTTCTGCGTGACGTACCGGCCGTGGAAGCGCCGGATCACCTCGCGGGCGTTCTTCCCCGCGGAGTTCGGCGCCGGCTCCAGCGGATGCGGGGCTCCGGCGCCCAGCTTCAGCGGAGACAGCGGGATGCGGGCGATGCCGTTGCCGTGGAAGAAGTGCCCCGCACCCACCGGGCGGTTGATGAAGACGTCGTCGTTGAAGTACAGGTAGTGCTCGGACAGGCCGGGTATGCGGTGCAGCCGGCTCTCGATCGCGTGCGAGTTGAAGACGGGCAGCGCGTCGGCCGGAAGGATGTCCCGGTGGTCGACGACGGTCAGGCCCGCCGCCTCCGGGTCCAGCCAGGACGGGATCTGGGCGTCGGTCACCAGGTAGACGTGCCGGACGAAACCGGCGTACATCTCCAGCGAGCGCAGCGCGTACCGCAGTTCGTCATGGCTGGTGTAACGGGACGCGCCGGTCTCGCGGGCGGCGATGGCGTTGTCGGAGAGCACCTGGTGCGCGCGGCGCTTCACGGCCATGGCCGGGTCGTCCCCGTCGACCCACGTGTACACGACGTCGACGGGGAAGCACACCTCGTCGATGCCCGGCTCGGCGAACGCCGCGAACGTCGGCACACCGCGCCGCGCCCCGGCCGTGCTCACGGTCGCGTCCAGGCCCGCGGTCACCGTCGCGGGCTGCCGTGCCGTGTCCGGCAGCACCTCGGACACGGCGTTGCGGCGCGGTGCGACCAGCGCCGGACCGAAGTCGTCGGCCAGCCTGCTGCCGGGCACGGTGAGATACCCGGGATCCCCGCCCAGCTCCCGGCCGTACCGCCAGAACTCCAGCTCGCAGCCCGTCTCCAGCCCGGTGAGCACCTGCCCGCCCGGGCCGAGGCGCACCACACCGGTACGCAGCACCGGCGCCCGCCGCAGCGCCCGGGGCAGCCGGCCGTCGGCCCACAGCACCGCGCCCGTCACGGCGCCGTCCGGCCCGACCGCACCGACGTACCTGGCCGTAGGGGCCAGGTGCCGCGCGGCCTGGGCGAGGACCGCGCCACGGTGGGACTCCTCCACCCCGATCACCTGTCGCGGCGTACCGGGTCCCTGCTCGGCGGGGACCAGGAAGTAGGGGACGCCGGCCGCCTCCAGCAGGGCGCACACCTGCTCCAGGTCGGCCGCGGCGGCGTCCGCGGCGGTGTAGGCGGCGACCGTACGCCCGTACAGCCGCGCCGGTCCGCACGTGATCCGGCGCAGCCCCGGGACATCCGCCCGCAGCCGCCGGCGGGCCGGGGCCGCGCGCAGCGCCCAGAGCCGGGCCGACAGCCACAGCCGCAGCCGCGACAGGAGGTCACGGACGGTCCGCAGCCCCCTCGGCCGCGCCGCGAAACGGTGACGGATGTCCATGGCCGCGGCCCGTCAGCTCTGCGTCTCGAAGGAGGCCGGAGCGGGGACCGGGGCAGCCGACTGCCGCGTCGCGGGGACCGAGGGGGCCGTCCGCGGTGTCGCGGGCGCCGTCTCCCGCTTCTCGAAGGGGCTGGGGAAGGGGAAGTAGTGCTCCAGGAACTCGTGCATCCGCACGCTGACCTGCTCCCGCTCCTCCGGCGGCACGTCGACGTCGTTGAGGCAGAAGAAGTCGAACCGGCGGTTGCGCCGCAGGTCGGCCAGGCGCCGCTCGGCGTCCGGGCGGCTGATGTTCACGTACCGGTAGCTGAACTTGCCGGGCACGCCGCGGCCCGTCATCAGCGCGTACTGGTAGAGCAGCGGCGCCGTCACGGCGATGTCCTGCGGCGAACGGAACCGGGACGCGGTGGTGCGGCGGATGTCCTCGGGGAACAGGTCCTCCAGCTCCTGGAGCGTCGCGCGCTGCTGCGGCAGCGGGGTGTGCATGAAGTTGTTCGTCGTCAGCCGGCCGAACGCCTCCAGCAGCAGCCGCCGTACGTTCTTGCTGGCGGAGTTGGTCGCCGTCTCCTCGGCGTGCGGCTCGCCGACGCCGATCTTGAGCGGGGAGACCGGGATCTTCATCAGGCCGCTGCCGAAGAAGAAGTGCTCGGGGGTGACCCGGCGGCCGACGAAGACGTCGTCGTTGAAGTACAGGTAGTGGTCGGACAGGCCCGGTATGTGGTGCAGCCGGGTCTCGATCGCGTGCGAGTTGAAGACGGGCAGGACGTCCGCGGGAAAGATGTCGCGGTGGTCGACGACCGTGATCCCGGGGGCGCTGTCGTCGAGCCAGTGCGGCTTCTGGCCGTCGGTCACGAGGTAGATGTGCCGCACGAAGTCGGCGTACATGGCGAGCGAGCGCAGCGAGTACTTCAGCTCGTCGTGGCTGGTGTAGCGGGAGGCGTTGGTCTCCTTGTCCAGGATCTCGGCGATGCCGTGGTCCTGGTGGCGGGCCCGCTTGGCCCGCATCGCCGGCTCCTCGCCGTCCACCCACGTGTAGACGACGTCGACGGGGAACGTCACCTGGTTCACGGTCGGCAGGGCGAGCGGGGCGAAACTCGGCAGCTCCCGGTCACCGACCCGGACGGTGACCGGCGTCTGCTCGGCGGCCGGCAGCACGTCCGTGATCCCGTTGTTCCGGGGCGTGACCAGCGACTCGGCGAAGACGCCGGCCGACGCCTGCGGCTGCACCTTGGCCAGTCGCCGGGGCCCGTCGGCGGACGCGAGCAGCTCCCCGCCGTCCTCCCAGAACTCCACGTCACAGGCCAGCTCCGGCCCGGCCAGCAGCTGCCCGGCCGGCCCGAGGTGGTTCTCCCCGATCCGTAGCACGGGCGCCGTGCGCAGCGGGGCCGGCAGCGCGCCGTCGAGGAACAGCGCGGGGTGCTTGAGCTGACCGCCCGGCAGGGGGCGGCCGATGAACACGGCCGTGTCGGCGTTCCGCGCCTCCAGGGCGGCGAGGAACCGCTCCCGGTCCACGACGTTCACGGCGACCGTGTGACGGATCCGGGACGACGACGGCACCAGGAAGTAGGAGATACCTTCCTGCTCCAGCGCCGCCACCACCAGACCGAGGTTGGAGCCGGCCGCCTCGGCCGCGCGGAACCGGTCCACGACCCGGCCGTAGAGCTGCTGGCCGCGCACGGCCACCGGGCGCAGCACCGGATCCGTGACCGCCGCCCTGCGGCGCCGCCGCATGGTACGCAGCTGCCACACCCGCTCGGCGGCCTTCCGCTCGACCCGCGGACGCATCCGCCGCGCAAAGGAACGCACGGTCACGTTCTGGACTCCTCTTCCTCGGCCCCGGCCTTCCTGACGACAACAAGACAGTCAGATATGGCGAAAGGTTGTAGAAGAATTAACCGGAACGTGCAGAAGAGGCCCGCGACGACCCCGGCCCCCGGCCTGGTGGCCCGTGCCACCCCCTCGGCGGGCGGCGCGGCCCCGAAACCCCTTAGGTAGGCTGAAGGCCATGGCCGACGCACCGTACAAGCTGATCCTCCTCCGCCACGGCGAGAGCGAGTGGAACGCGAAGAACCTGTTCACCGGCTGGGTGGACGTCAACCTCAACGAGAAGGGCGAGAAGGAGGCGGTCCGCGGCGGTGAGCTGCTCAAGGACGCCGGCCTGCTGCCCGACGTGGTCCACACGTCCCTCCAGAAGCGCGCCATCCGCACGGCCCAGCTCGCGCTGGAGGCCGCGGACCGCCACTGGATCCCCGTCCACCGCTCGTGGCGCCTGAACGAACGCCACTACGGCGCCCTCCAGGGCAAGGACAAGGCGGCCACGCTGGCCGAGTTCGGCGAGGAGCAGTTCATGCTCTGGCGCCGTTCGTACGACACCCCGCCGCCCCCGCTGTCGGACGACTCCGAGTTCTCCCAGGCCCACGACGCGCGCTACGCGACGATCCCCCCGGAGCTGCGCCCCCGCACGGAGTGCCTGAAGGACGTCGTCTCCCGCATGCTCCCCTACTGGTACGACGCCATCGTCCCCGACCTCCTGACCGGCCGCACGGTCCTGGTCGCCGCCCACGGCAACTCGCTCCGCGCCCTGGTCAAGCACCTGGACGGCATCTCCGACAGCGACATCGCGGGCCTCAACATCCCGACGGGCATCCCGCTCTCCTACGAACTGGACGCCGACTTCCACCCGATCACCCCGGGCGGCACCTACCTCGACCCCGACGCGGCGGCGGCGGCGATCGAAGCGGTCAAGAACCAGGGCAAGAAGAAGTAGGCCCGCACGATCAAGCCCCCTACCTGCGGGTTCTCCGCGAGTAGGGGGCTTGTTGCTGCTTTGGGCCGTCTCTGGGTCATCAGGTGCTGGACGGCCCCGCAGCGACCGCCGCCTTGTCCGTTACGGACGGTTACGTCGTCGCTCGATCAGTGGCCAAGCTGAAACACCTCACTAGCCAACGCCCGCCCCGGTGGAACGAATACGGTGAGACCTCCACCAACCCCAGACCGTGTGGCCCACCAGAGCGACCGCAACGGCGACAGCCGTGAACCGAACGGTGGTCCAGGTGCCCAGAACAACCTGACTCGGCCCGCGCGACTCCGTCTTCAGGCGCATGGAAGTCTCATAAAAAGCTACCAGGGGAACAAGCAGCCGGAAGAACAGGCCGCCGATGCCCGGCACCTGTGCGAGGTTCCCCAGGAGCCCAAGGGGTGCTCCGAAGAATATTGCCAGTACACCCCAGAGGGCAATTCCGGATGATCCCGCACCTGATGAATCCAGTCCACCCAGGGAGGCCAGATTTTCCTTGGTCAGGTAGTAGGTCATGACACCGATAGCCAGCCCCAGAGGCGCGAGGACAACCGATTCGGTTTTAGACCGGCGGAAATAACCCACCAGAAACGCGTAACAGGCCCACGGCCACCCACCGGTGAAGACGGCGCCCACGGCCGCACCTGGACGGCCGCCCCCATGCTCAGCGGTAGGCCCTACCAGGCCAAGCAACAATCCAAGCCCGAGTGGCACCGCGAACGACGCGACCCGGGCACCCCGAAAACTCACTGTCTCCCCTTCCGGCCCTGATGCGGCACTACTCCGGGCCCGTGTGTGCCCGGAATAAGGCCCACCCGAGGGAGATCAACCCTCATCGCGACGGACATCCCCCTTCGCCACCGAGCCACTTGAATGGTCAACGTTCTGGACGGCTTCTTTCCAGCCGACACCAGATCGTACCGATGGCGCCACTTGCCATGAGTCACATTCGCGCAGGTATTCCCTTTCAGCTGAGCGGCCGAATCTTTGATTTCTAGCTCTGCCACGCCCACTCAGAGGCCCAAGCAGGGCGGCGGCAACGCGACCAGCGTGGCGCAGGTGCGGCTGCGTCCGGACGAGCTGGCGGATCTCCAGCAGGTGATGCGAACCCTCGATCTGCACTCGCTCTCCGATGCCTTGCGTGAAGGGCTCCGGTTGTTCTCCCGCGAGGCGACCGAGGTCGCCGCCGCTCAGGAGATCCGTGACTTCTACTAGGGCGCCCAGGCACCAGCTCCCGAGGGCGTCCCGCCCGCGACAGCGGACGAACTGGCGGCGGCGGACCAGACCGAATGGTGACCATCGGCTCCGCTCCGCGGGGCGAAGTGTGGGGTTGCGCCCTGCCCAGCCCCATCGGCCCGCATCCGGTGGTCGTGCTCACGGTCAACCGTGTCGCCGAACCGCTGTCGGCGCTGGCCGTCGCCGTGATCACCGGAATGCCCGGCCCCACCTCCACCCACGTACCGGTCGGCGGGGACTGCGGGGTGACCAGGTACGACGACTCCTACGTGAACTGCACCGACCTGCACACGGTGGACAGACCGAGACTCCGGAGGTGTCTCGGCCTCCTCGCCCCGAGCGAGATGCGACGCGTGGAAGAGTGCGTTCGCGTGATCCTGGGGCTGGCGTGACGGAGGCCGCCGGACCGGCGAAGGCCGGTGTGAAGCGAGTCCACACCGGCCCGGGGTTCGTTCAGCCGCACTGGCAGGGGTTGCCCGACTGGCATCCGCAGCCGCATCCCGATCCGCAGCCGCACGCGCCGAACAGCGGAAGGCTGCTGATCTCGGCGGGCTGGTCGGTCTCGCGCTCCTGAGTGGGATCGGGGGTGGTGCCGGGGGATTCGGCCATGGGTCCCTCCTAGACGCTGGGGCAGGGGTGCCCTCGCCCATTCCATGCCCGTTCCGCCGGGCGCATCAACGGCGCACGGAGGCGCCCCGCGCCCGACCGGACGGACGACAAGCCCCCTCGGCCGCGCGACCGCCATCCCGCGAGCCCCCTCGGCCGCAATCCGGCAACCCACGAGCCCCCTCGGCCCGGCAGCCGGCAGGCCCCCCGACCGCGTAACCGGCACCCCGCAGGCCCCCTTCCCCCGGCACCGCAGGCAACTCGGCCCGGCAGCCGCCACAGTCGGCAGGCCCCCCACCCGGCATCCCGCAGGCCCCCACCGGGCGACCCGCGGATCCCCGGCCGGCCGCCCGCCGAGCCCGGGCAACCCATGACCCCGACCGCCCCCCGGCGGCCGGGATCCGGGAACCGGGCCCCGTGACCCCGGCCAGCCCTCGGGCCGCTGCCGACCAGCCCCCGAGCCACCCCCGAGATCCCCCGCCCCCCGGCAGGGCTACGCGCCGTCCACCCCCGTCACCGGCTGGACATCCGCCTGGAGGGCGTCCGCGTGTTCGCCCGTGACGAGGTAGACGACCCTCTTGGCGACGGCGACGGCGTGGTCGGCGTAGCGCTCGTAGTAGCGGCCCAGCAGGGTGACGTCCACGGCCGTCTCGATGCCGTGCTTCCAGCGCTCGTCGATCAGGTGCTGGAACAGCGTGCGGTGCAGCAGGTCCATCTCGTCGTCGTCCTGCTCCAGCTGGAGCGCGAGGTCGACGTCCTTCGTGATGATCACCTCGGCCGCCTTGGCCATCAGCCGCTGCGCGAGCTGGCCCATCTCCAGGATCGTGGCGTGCAGGTCCTGCGGGACGGCCCGCTGCGGGAAGCGCAGCCGGGCCAGCTTCGCCACGTGCTGGGCGAGGTCACCGGAGCGCTCCAGGTCGGCGGACATGCGCAGCGACGTGACGACGATGCGCAGATCCGTGGCGACCGGCTGCTGCCGGGCCAGCAGGGCTATCGCCCGGGCCTCCAGGTCGTGCTGGAGTTCGTCGACCTTCTGGTCGGCCTCGATCACGCTCTCGGCCAGTTTGAGGTCGGCATCGAGGATGGCGGTCGTGGCGCGTCCGATCGCCGATCCGACCAGCCGGGCCATCTCCACCAGTCCGTCGCCGATCGAGTCCAGTTCCTCGTGGTACGCGTCCCGCATCAGGGTTCCCTCTCGTACGTGTGCTTGGGGGGTCTACGGGGGATGTGACACCACGCGCCCCGTGGCGAAACCGGCGGTGCGAACCCCACGCTCCCACGTTCCGTCCCGTACGCGTCCGTTTCCGCCACCCCAAATGAACCACCACCGGCCCCTAGGTGAACTCTGGGCGACGAGTGTTCGAGGTCGCACCTTCGTGGCTGTGGGCATGTCGTACCCCATGCCTAACCTAAAGGCATGGACGTGAACGCGGCGGTCGCCGCAGCGGCAGCGATCGCCGGGGTACTCACCGGTGTCATCGCCATGCTGGCGTTCCGCTGGAGTGAACGCGACCAGAAGCGGCCGACCAGGACATCTCTGCACACCGATGCCGTACTGCCACCCGGCGTGGACACCGTGCTGTCGGTGCTGCGCTCCTCCGCCGTCGTCCTCGACGAGGCGGACGCCGTGGTCAAGGCCAGCTCGGCCGCGTACGCCCTCGGGCTGGTGCGCGGCGGCAAGCTCGCCGTGGAGCCGATGCTCCAGATGGCGCGGGACACCCGGCGGGACGGCGAGATACGGCAGGTCGAACTGGACCTGCCCCGGCGCGGCACCGGACGCGGCGAGGCCCTCGCGGTCTCCGCGCGGGTGGCGCCGCTCGGTTCGCGCCTGGTCCTGCTGCTGGTCGAGGACCTGACGGAGGCCCGCAGGATCGAGGCGGTGCGACGAGACTTCGTGGCGAACGTCAGCCATGAGCTGAAGACGCCGGTCGGTGCGCTGTCCCTGCTCTCCGAGGCGGTGATGGACGCGTCCGACGACCCGGAGGCCGTCCAGCGCTTCGCCGGCCGGATGCAGATAGAGGCGACCCGGCTGACCAACCTGGTGCAGGAGCTGATCGACCTGTCGAGGGTGCAGAACGACGATCCGCTCGAGGACGCCGAGCCGGTCCGGGTGGACGAGCTGGTCGCCGAGGCCGTCGACCGCTGCCGCCACCAGGCCGGAACGAAGCAGATCACCATGGCCGCCGGAGGCGCCGACGACCTGCGCGTCTGGGGCAACCGCGGCCAGCTGGCCGCCGCCCTGGGCAACCTGGTGGAGAACGCCGTCAACTACTCGCCGGCCCGCACCCGCGTCGGCATCGCCGCCCGGCAGATCGCCTCGCCCGGCGGTGACATGATCGAGATCGCCGTCACCGACCAGGGCATCGGCATCTCCGACAAGGACAGGGAGCGCATCTTCGAGCGCTTCTACCGCGTCGACCCGGCCCGCTCGCGGGCGACCGGCGGCACCGGTCTGGGTCTCGCTATCGTCAAGCACGTGGTCGCCTCGCACGACGGGGAGGTCACGGTGTGGAGCGCCGAAGGCCAGGGCTCCACCTTCACCATCAGGCTGCCGGAGGCGGCCGCGGCCCGCGACCGCGCACAGCAGCACCCCGACCTCGACGACGAGGCCGGCCCCGACTCATCCCCGTACGCACCGCTTCCCGCCCCGGAGGTCCTTCCGTGACCCGAGTGCTCGTCGTCGAGGACGAGGAGTCCTTCTCCGACGCTCTGTCCTACATGCTGCGCAAGGAGGGCTTCGAGGTCGCCGTGGCGGCGACCGGTCCCGACGGACTGGACGAGTTCGAGCGCAACGGCGCCGACCTGGTCCTCCTCGACCTGATGCTGCCGGGGCTGCCCGGCACCGAGGTCTGCCGCCAGCTGCGCGGCCGTTCCAACGTCCCCGTGATCATGGTGACCGCCAAGGACAGCGAGATCGACAAGGTCGTCGGTCTGGAGATAGGGGCCGACGACTACGTCACCAAGCCCTTCTCCTCGCGCGAGCTGGTGGCCCGTATCCGCGCGGTGCTGCGCCGCCGCGGCGAGCCGGAGGAGGTCACCCCGGCCGCGCTGGAGGCGGGCCCGGTCCGCATGGACGTGGACCGGCACGTGGTGACCGTCAGCGGCTCCAAGGTCGACCTCCCGCTGAAGGAGTTCGACCTGCTGGAGATGCTCCTGCGCAACGCCGGCCGGGTCCTGACCCGCATGCAGCTCATCGACCGGGTCTGGGGCGCCGACTACGTGGGCGACACCAAGACCCTCGACGTCCACGTCAAGCGGCTGCGCGCCAAGATCGAGCCGGACCCGGGCGCGCCCCGCTACCTGGTGACGGTGCGCGGACTGGGCTACAAGTTCGAGCCGTAGGCCGTCGGGCCGCAGGGCGCGGCACGTGAGTACGGCGAAGGGCGGCACCCCGCGCGGGGTGCCGCCCTTCGCCGTACGGGCTTCAGTGACCGGCGGTCGACTGCGAGGCCGAGTCGCTCGGGGTGACGGCCGCGGCGGAGGCGCTGGACGACGAGCTCGCCCCGTCGCCCTTGCCCGGCTTGCCGCTCGGGGTGGCGGTCGTGCTGCCGGAGGCCGTGGCGCCCGGGGCGCCGGGGGCGGACGCGGGGGCGGACGGGATCTGGGACGGGCCCCACTGGCCGAAGTAGCTGGCGGCCGGGACGACGAAGGCGCGCAGGCTCACCTTGCCGGTCTTGCTGAAGGTGAAGGTGATCGTCTGGGCGTCGCCGTCCTTGACGGCCTCACGGCCGCTGGGCAGCACCGCGGAGGCGTTGCCCTTGCCGCCGAGGATCAGCGAGCCGCCGGCCGGGACGGTCAGGCTCTGCCCCTTGGCGGCCTTCAGCTGGGCGGACGCGCCGCTGCCCGCCACGGTGACCGACTGGAGGGTCTGGTCGGTCCTGCCGTTGTTGAACAGGTTCGCGGAGATCACCGCGGGGCCCGTCGCCTTCAGGTCGGGCTGGGTGATGACCACGGCGTTCTGGATCTTGATGTCGCCCACGTGGGTGGCCGCGTTGTCCGGCTGGATCTCCAGCGTCTGGGCGTTGTTTCCGGCGCCGCAGGCGGCGAGCGAGGCGATCGAGAAGGCGATGGCGGAGGCGGCGAGGGCGCCGCGTCGAAGGCTGCTGCTCACGGCGGCGGCAACTCCTTGAACGCGCGGGCGGCTCCCCTGATAAAGCCGCCCTAAGGGTCTGTCAGCGGGCTCAGGTTACCGAGCCGTTCCCGGACGACCGCACCCGACCCTCCCCCAAGCAGTGGCCTTCCCTCCGGGTGGGGGTACCCCACGGGTGCGCGAGCGACACCCTCGTCCCATTGGCGGGACCGCTCGTCTGCCATTCACATAACGCGGCGGCGAGCGGCTCGCGGGAAACGGCGAGAGGTCCGCGGCGAGAACGGCGAGAGGTCCGCGGCGAGACACGCGACATCCTCGCGGCACCACTCGCGAGATTTTCGTGAAGGATTCCGCATCGACCCCGATATTGATCACGGAGCGCCGCTCCGGCGGCCGTTGATCAATTTCGGATTCGGCTCACATCCGCCGGTGGACACCGAACGGAGTAGCGGGAGTCGTACGCTTGGGACCGGACATATCAGGACGTTCAGCCACTCGGGGTGACCTGCCCGGGTGTGTGACGTACTCGTTTCAGCCTGCCCGCAGAGCCCCTCCGACCTGCGAATACCCGCTTCCGCGGGCGCTCCGCAGCACGTTCCGGTTGCTGTTGTCAAGCCCCGAGATATGCCCTGACCTGCGAAAACGCCATTCAGAAGCCGCCGTATCCGTGTTACCCTGGATAGCCACGGAAGGGGTACCTGTCACATGACGTTCAAGGTTGGCGACACCGTGGTCTATCCCCATCACGGGGCCGCGCTGATCGAGGCTATCGAAACTCGTCAGATCAAAGGCGTGGACAAGACCTACTTGGTGCTGAAGGTCGCCCAGGGTGACCTGACGGTACGTGTGCCAGCGGACAATGCGGAGTTCGTCGGCGTGCGTGATGTGGTCGGTCAGGACGGGCTGGACCGGGTCTTCGAGGTGCTGCGCGCGCCGTATGCCGAGGAGCCCACGAACTGGTCGCGTCGTTACAAGGCAAACCTGGAGAAGCTCGCCTCCGGCGATGTCATCAAGGTCGCGGAAGTCGTGCGTGACCTGTGGCGTCGTGAGCGCGAGCGCGGACTCTCCGCCGGTGAGAAGCGCATGCTCGCCAAGGCCCGCCAGATCCTGGTGAGCGAGCTGGCCCTCGCGGAGAACACGAACGAGGACAAGGCCGAGGCCCTGCTCGACGAGGTACTCGCCTCCTGACGCGCAGCGGCAGCGAACCCTCGCTTCCGGCACGCCCAGCACAGTAAATGCCGCGGTGCCCGATGACACTTACCCTGTCGCCGGGCGCTGCGGCATGTTCGTCCCCGGAAGAACCCCGGAAGATCCCCGACGGCCGGACGGCACGCCGGAACGCCTGCCGGGCACCTCGGGAAAAGCCCCCCGTACGCGTCGTGCCGGGCCCGGGCCGATCGGCTCGACCGGGGGTCACGGAAAGGGTCCGGTCAAGGCGTCGCGCCCGGCACTCCCCAGGCCATACCCACGTAGGTCGAGCACACAAACCTGACAGGAACCGATGTCTGACGAATCGCGCCCCACGCCCGCGCAGAGCCCCGTCGCCGCCGTGATTCCCGCCGCCGGCCGGGGTGTCCGCCTCGGTCCGGGCGCCCCCAAGGCACTCCGCGCGCTGAACGGCACGCCGATGCTCATCCACGCGGTCCGCGCCCTCGCCGCGTCCCGCCATGTCTCCCTCGTCATCGTCGTGGCCCCGCCGGACGGCACCGCCGAGGTCAAGTCCCTGCTCGACGCGCACGCCCTGCCCGAGCGGACCGACTTCCTCGTCGTGTCCGGCGGCGAGTCCCGGCAGGAGTCGGTGCGGCTCGGCCTGGACGCCCTGCCGCCCGAGTACGGCGTCGTCCTCGTCCACGACGCGGCCCGCCCGCTGGTCCCGGTCGACACGGTCGACGGGGTCATCGAGGCCGTGCGCGACGGCGCGCCCGCCGTGGTCCCCGCGCTCCCGCTGGCCGACACCGTCAAGGAGGTCGAGCCCGCGGCCGTCGCCGGCGACCCGGAACCGGTCGTGGCCACGCCCCGCCGGGACCGGCTGCGCGCCGTCCAGACGCCCCAGGGCTTCGACCGGGCCGCCCTGGTCCGCGCCCACGAGGACGTCACCGGCGACGTCACCGACGACGCGAGCATGGTGGAACAGCTGGGCCTGACGGTCGTCGCCGTCCCCGGACACGAGGAGGCCTTCAAGGTCACCCGCCCCCTCGACCTCGTCCTCGCCGAGGCGGTCCTCGCGCGCAGGAGGCTCAACGATGGCTTCTGAGGCAACCGGCCCCCAGCCGCTGCCGGTGCTGCCCCGGGTCGGTGTCGGCACCGACATCCACGCCTTCGAGGAGGGCCGCGAGCTGTGGTGCGCGGGCCTGCGCTGGGAGGGCGAGGGCCCCGGGCTGGCCGGGCACTCCGACGCCGACGTCGTCGCGCACGCCGCGTGCAACGCGCTGTTCTCGGCCGTCGGGCTCGGTGACCTGGGGCAGCACTTCGGCACCGGCCGGCCCGAGTGGTCCGGCGCGTCCGGGGTCACCCTGCTCACCGAGGCCGCCCGGATCGTGCGCGAGGCGGGTTTCGCCGTCGGCAACGTCGCCGTCCAGGTGGTCGGCCCCCGCCCGAAGATCGGCAAGCGCCGGGACGAGGCGGAGAAGATCCTCTCCGCGGCGGCCGGCGCTCCCGTCTCCGTCTCCGGCGCCACCACCGACGGGCTCGGCTTCCCGGGCCGCGGGGAGGGGCTGATGGCGGTGGCCACGGCACTCGTGGTGCGGGTGAGCTGAGAGCGTGCGAGGGTACCCGGAGAGTCACCGCTGACGGCTTTGTGTGGAGGTACCCGTGTCCGCTGCCCTGTCCGACCGTGTGAAGTCCCTGCTCGACGGCACCGTGTTCATCGTCGTCGGCACCCTCCAGCCCGACGGCAGCCCGCAGATGTCGCCGGTATGGGTGAAGCGCGACGGTGACGACGTCCTCTTCTCCACGACGACCGACCGCCGCAAGTACCGCAACCTGGAGCGCGACCCCCGGGTGTCCGTCGTCGTCATGAATCCCGAGCAGCCCTACGAGTACGCCGAGATCCGCGGCGTCGCCGAGATGACCACCGAGGGCGGGCAGCAGCTCATCGACGAGCTGAGCCGCAAGTACACCGGCAAGGACTACGCCGACTTCAACCCGGCCTCGGCCCACGACGCCGAGCGGGTCGTCGTACGGATCCGGCCGCGGAAGGTCGTCGGCATGTCGTGACCCGCGGCGTTCCCGGCGGTGGGCGCATGGCACTGTCCGGCGCCCACTACCCTGGAGTGGTGACTATTCGCCTGTACGACACCAGCGCCCGGCAGATCCGTGACTTCGCCCCGCTCCAGCCGGGTTGCGTCTCGATCTACCTCTGTGGCGCCACCGTGCAGGCGGCCCCCCACATCGGCCACATCCGTTCGGGCCTGAACTTCGACATCATGCGCCGCTGGTTCGAGTACCGCGGCTACGAGGTGACGTTCGTCCGGAACGTCACCGACATCGACGACAAGATCATCGCCAAGAGCCACGAGCAGAACCGCCCGTGGTGGTCGATCGGGTACGAGAACGAGCGCGCCTTCAACGACGGCTACACCGCCCTCGGGTGCCTGCCGCCGGCGTACGAACCGCGCGCCACCGGCCACGTGCCGGAGATGGTCGAGATGATGCAGCGCCTCATCGAGCGCGGGCACGCCTACGAGGCCGACGGCAACGTCTACTTCGACGTACGGTCCTTCCCGTCGTACCTGGAGCTGTCCCGGCAGGAGCTGGACAACCTGCTCCAGCCGTCCGGCGAGGGCGAGACCGGCAAGCGTGACCCGCGCGACTTCGCGATGTGGAAGTCCGCCAAGCCGGGCGAGCCGACCTGGCCGACCCCGTGGGGCCCCGGCCGCCCCGGCTGGCACCTGGAGTGCTCGGCGATGGCCCACAAGTACCTGGGCAGCGCGTTCGACATCCACGGCGGCGGCCTGGACCTGATCTTCCCGCACCACGAGAACGAGATCGCCCAGGCCAAGGCCTACGGCGACGAGTTCGCCCGGTACTGGGTGCACAACGCCTGGGTCACCATGGCCGGCGACAAGATGTCCAAGTCGCTCGGCAACAGCGTCCTGGTCAGCGAGATGGTCAAGCAGTGGCGCCCCATCGTGCTGCGGTACTACCTGGGCACCCCCCACTACCGCTCGATGATCGAGTACAGCGAGGAGTCGCTGCGCGAGGCCGAGTCGGCGTTCGCACGGATCGAGGGCTTCGTGCAGCGCGTGGTGGAGAAGGCCGGGGGAGCCGTCGAGCCCGCCGCCGAGGTGCCGCCCGCCTTCGCCGAGGCGATGGACGACGACCTGGGCGTGCCGCAGGCCCTCGCCGTCGTGCACACCACCGTCCGGCAGGGCAACAGCGCGCTGGCCGCCGACGACAAGGAGGCCGCCGTCGCGCGGCTCGCCGAGGTGCGGGCCATGCTCGGCGTCCTCGGCCTGGACCCGCTCGACGCGCAGTGGGCGGGCGACGGCGGCGACCGGGGCGAGGACCTGCACGGCGTGGTCGACAGTCTCGTACGGCTCGTCCTCGACCAGCGCGAGTCCGCCCGCACCCGCAAGGACTGGGCCACCGCCGACGCGATCCGCGACCAGCTCAACCAGTCGGGCCTCGTCATCGAGGACAGCCCCCAGGGCCCCCGCTGGAGCCTGGCCCCGCGCTGACCGCCGGCCCGGCCCTTGATCGATTGTGCCGCCCGGCCTTCCGGGCGGCACACTGCACAGACGTACACACACTTCCGTAGAGAACAGGTAGATCATGGCCGCGAACAACCGTCGCATGTCCGGCAAGAAGGGCGCGCAGGTCGGCAGTGGCGGCCAGCGGCGCAAGGGCCTGGAGGGCCGGGGGCCGACCCCGCCCGCCGAGATGCGCAAGGGCCACAAGAAGAACCGCGTCGCCAACGCGAAGGCGAAGCAGGCCGTGCGCCGCCCCGTGGTCCGGGGCCGCGGCGGGAAGTCCGCCTCCGAGCTGGTCGTCGGCCGCAACCCGGTCTTCGAGGCGCTCCGCGAGGGCGTCCCCGCCAACACGCTCTACGTCCAGCAGTTCATCGACAACGACGAGCGCGTCCGCGAGGCCCTCCAGCTCGCCGCCGAGCGCGGCAACATCAACCTGATGGAGGCCCCGCGCCCCGAGCTGGACCGCATGACCAACGGCCTCAACCACCAGGGCATGGTCCTCCAGGTCCCGCCGTACGAGTACGCGCACCCGGACGACCTGCTCGACGCCGCGGCCGGCAACGGCGAGGACCCGCTCGTCGTCGCTCTCGACGGCGTGACCGACCCGCGCAACCTCGGTGCGGTCGTCCGCTCCGCCTCCGCCTTCGGCGGCCACGGCGTGATCGTCCCGGAGCGCCGTTCGGCCGGCATGACCGCCGGTGCCTGGAAGACCTCCGCCGGTACGGCCGCCCGCACACCGGTCGCCCGCGCCACCAACCTGACCCGCATGCTCGAGTCGTACAAGAAGGCCGGCGTGACGGTGGTCGGTCTGGCGGCGGACGGCGAGGTGGAGGTCGGTGACCTGGAGGCCCTGGGCGGTCCGGTCGTCATCGTCGTCGGCAGCGAGGGCAAGGGCCTGTCCCGCCTGGTCGGCGAGACGTGCGACCACCGGGTGCGCATCGCCATGCCGGGTGGTGCCGAGTCCCTCAACGCCGGCGTGGCCGCGGGCATCGTGCTCTACGAGGCGGCCCGCAGGCGCAGCTGAGAGCAGCCCGGACGGGAGCGGAGTGCGAACGCCCGTCCGGAAGCTCGCCCCCGTGGGGTAATTCCGGCGCCCCCGGGGCGTGACGGGCGGCTCTTGACGGGGTCCGGACACTTCCGGGCGTGTCAAGGCAGTGTCCTAACGCCACATCACTCGGTTAGATGAGTGTGGACACCAGAACACCCCGCCTACCCACGGGGGACCGCTCGTCGCATGTGGACGACGCTCCCGCGCTGAGCATGGTGAAGGTGCCGAGCGATCCGGCGCAGGTCATCGTCAATCACGCCAGCTTCCGCGTGCAGCTGGGCGCGTCGGCGAAACGCAGCCAATCCCCCCGGATCGCCCGGCACCTGAGCGCCGGCCAGGACGCGTCCCGGATGCCCGCCGTGGGCACGGCGGGCCACGCGGGCGCCACCGGCCGCCGCCGTCCCGTCGTGTGGAGCGGCAGGTCCGCCCCCGACGACACCGGCGCCCACCGGCTCCTCCAGGCCGTGCGGGGCAGCAGCGTCCGCCACACCGACGAGTCGGTGGCCGGCGCCACCCGGGTCATCCCGCGCGTCCAGACCGGGTACGCCGACACGTACGACACCCTGGACCGGACCGTCGAGACCCCCGTCGTCGGCCACCAGCGCACCGCGGCCGAGGCCGACGGCACCCGCCTCCTGCCGCACATGCGCTCGGTGACCAGCGCCTACGACGAGCAGACCTACCCCGACACCGGGTACGGGCCGTACGACGCGTACCCGGACGACACGGACGGCGGCGCCTCGCGCGCCGCCAAGCGCCACGGCGACGACCCGGCCCGGCACGCCTACTACCCCGGCCGCCGGCTCAACCTCGGCGTCGTCCTGCTCCCGCTGCGCATCTTCCTCGGCTTCATCTCGCTCTACGCCGGCATGGGCAAGCTCTGCGACCCCGTCTACTTCGACGGCGGCAAGCGCGGCTCCATGGTCACCTGGCTCAACACCCTGCACCCCTGGGCCGTCGCCGAACCCCTGCGCCAGCTGGCCCTGCACCACCCCGTCGGCTCCGGCCTGGTCATCGCCTTCCTCCAGGTCGTCGTCGGCGTCCTGACCGTCCTCGGCTGCTGGCAGCGCGTGGCCGCCGTCTTCGGCGCCCTGCTCTCCGCCGCCCTGCTCGTCACGGTCAGCTGGAAGACGGTCCCCGCCTACGACGCGCCCGACATCATCTACCTCGCCGCGTGGTCCCCGCTGATCATCGCCGGCGCCCCCGTCTACTCCGTCGACGGCCGCCTCGCGGGCAGCGCCTGGCGCCGGCTCGGCCCCCGCGCGGACATCTGGGACCTGCGCCGCTACGTCCTGCGCCGTGGCGCGGTGCTCACCGCCGTCAGCGTCGGCCTCACCCTCCTGGTCGGCTCCGTGCTGGGCGGCGCGGTCCGCGACTCCAGCCGCGTGGTCGTCCCCGGCCCCGGCGAGGCGCCCCGCAACCAGCTCCCCGGCTCCCCGCTCCCGCAGAAGCCCGGCGAGCGGCACCGGAAGGCCCCGTCGGCCACCAGCACCCCCACGGGCGGCGCCACGGCCGGCGCGGTGCCCTCCGGCGCGGCCACGACTCCGGGTACGAGCAGCCGCGACACCGGCGCCACCACCACGACGCCCAGCCAGACGCAGGGCACGACCGGCCAGGTCCCGCCCCGCCGGATCACGCCCAGGGGCGGCGGTGCCCCCAGTACGACGGCGGGCCCGACCAGCACGGGCGGCACAGGCGGCACCACCTCGACGGGCGGCACCACGTCGACCGGCGGCACGACCGGCTCGGGCGGCAGCTCGACCTCGGGCAAGCCGGGCCTGGTGGGCGGCCTGCTGGGCTGACACCCGCGACACGGAGAAGGGCCCCGTACCGAGGACGGTACGGGGCCCTTCTCCGTGCGGCCGGTCAGATGGCTCAGGGTGCGGTCGGTCAGGTGCTCAGGCGGTCGTGAGGCCGGCGGCGCACCCGGCGCCCCGGCCCCCGGCTACCGTCCCAGCGCCGCCAGCTCCTTGGCGGCCTCCGTGAGGTCCTTGGCCGTGTCGATGGCCCGCCAGTAGGCCCCGTGCGGAATGGTGAAACCCGCGAGCCGCTTCTCCCGGGCCAGCCGCGGGAACGTGGTCCGCTCGTGGTCCCCGCGCTCGGGAAGCATCGCGGAGAACTCGGGGGAGAAGACGTACACGCCCGCGTTGATCTCGAACGTCGACGGCGGAGCCTCGATGAAGTCGGTGATGTGCCCGAACCCGTCGGTCTTCACCGCGCCCCAGGGGATCCGCGGACGGGCCAGCGCCAGCGTGGCCACCGCGTCCCGCTCCGTGTGGAAGTCGGCCATGTCGCGCAGGGAGAACCGCGTCCAGATGTCCCCGTTCGTGGCGTACCAGGGCCGTTCGGGGTGGGGGAGGCGCGCGGCCGCGTACCTCAGGCCGCCGCCGCGGCCGAGCGGCTCGCTCTCCACGACGGTGGTGACGGAGACGGGCAGGTCGGCCGAGTCCAGCCACTTCTCCAGGACGTCGGCGAGGTGGCCGCACGAGACGACCACGTCCGTGACGCCTTCCTCGGCGAGCCAGGTGAGCTGATGGCCGATGATCGGCGTGCCCGTGCCGGGGATCTCGACCATCGGCTTGGGCCGGTCGTCGGTGTACGGGCGCAGCCGGGAGCCCTGGCCACCGGCCAGGACCACGGCTTGAGTGGGGCGCGACGCGGCGCTCGGATGGGTCATGACGGCACTGTACGTGGCGCCCCACCGCCGGGTGCGGGCGGCAACACGCTCGAGGGGAGCGCTGCCGGGTGCCCGCCGGTGCTCAGCTGTGCGCGGCCAGGACGCCGGAGGCGAAGGCCGTGTCACACACCGGGCGGGCGTAGGACTGGGCACGCGAGGCGCCGTAGATGCCCACCGCGGCCCTGCCGAGGGCGCGGGCGATGGAGGAGCAGTGCCGGGCCAGCGCCGGATGTCCGTTGACGGCCTGCTGGAGGTGCATGAGGACGACCCCAGGGTTCTTCTCCTGGAGTTCGGTCATCAGGTGGTCGCGGAGCACGTCCTGCGGCGCCTGGGCGGCGGCCTTCCTGACGGTGACCGCGGCCGACGAGACGTCGGAGGCGGCCAGCACCGAACTGGAGGGGCTCCCCGTCCAGTTGACCCGGGTGACCGCGAGGGTTCCGGAGAGCACCAGGAAGACGGGCAGGACGAGGGCGAGTGTGCGGCCGATCCGGCGGGCAGGGCCGCCCCGGTGGCCGCGTCGCGTCTGTGGAGTGGTGGAGTGCTTCACGCGTGTGAGGTTAGCGCCCGGTAGTGACATGGCGACAATCAGTCACTCTTATGGGGGATGAGATGCCGCCGCTTCCGGGGTAACGGGTTGACGCCCGCCGCCCGGAATGACCACTGCGCCGGGGTATCGCCCCCCGCACGCGGCAGGGGCCCCGCACGCCGTGCGCGCGGGGCCCCTGCCGTACGAGTGGTGCCGTCAGTCGGTCAGCCGCTCACCGGTGGACGTGGAGAACACGTGGATCTCGCCCGGCCGCGGCACGACGTGCAGCGTGGCGCCCTTGTCCGGCACCTGGCGTCCGTTGACGCGGACGACCAGGTCCTTGACCTCGCCGCCGACCTCGGCGGTGCCGTAGACGTAGCCGTCGGCGCCCAGCTCCTCGACGACGTTCACGGAGACGGCCAGACCGGCCGGCGCGTCCGCGCTGTCCTTCGTCAGGGCCGTGGCGGCGCCGCCGCCCAGCTCGACCACGTCGAAGTGCTCGGGACGGACGCCGACGGTCACCGTGCGGTCACCCTTGTCGGAGGCGGCCTTCAGCGCGTCCCGGTTGACGGGGACCACGCTGTTGCCGAACTTCACGCCGCCGTCGGTGATCGGCACCTCGACCAGGTTCATGGCGGGCGAGCCGATGAAGCCGGCGACGAAGAGGTTCGCGGGCTTGTCGTACATGTTCCGCGGCGAGTCGACCTGCTGGAGCAGACCGTCCTTGAGGACCGCCACGCGGTCGCCCATCGTCATGGCCTCGACCTGGTCGTGGGTGACGTACACGGTGGTGATGCCGAGGCGGCGCTGGAGGGAGGCGATCTGCGTACGGGTGGAGACGCGGAGCTTGGCGTCCAGGTTGGACAGCGGCTCGTCCATGAGGAAGACCTGCGGCTCACGCACGATCGCGCGGCCCATGGCGACACGCTGGCGCTGACCGCCGGAGAGCGCCTTCGGCTTGCGGTCCAGGTACTCGCTGAGGTCGAGGATCTTCGCGGCCTCCTCGACCTTCTGCCGGATCTCCGCCTTGTTGACACCGGCGATCTTGAGCGCGAAGCCCATGTTGTCGGCGACCGTCATGTGCGGGTACAGGGCGTAGTTCTGGAACACCATGGCGATGTCCCGGTCCTTGGGCGGCAGGTGCGTGACGTCGCGGTCACCGATGCGGATGGCGCCGCCGTTGACGTCCTCCAGACCCGCGAGCATCCGCAGGGAGGTGGACTTGCCGCAACCCGACGGGCCGACCAGGACGAGGAACTCGCCGTCCTCGATCGCGATCTCCAGCGAGTCGACGGCGGGCTTGGTGGAACCCGGGTAGATCCGGGTCGCCTTGTCGAACGTGACAGTGGCCATGGTGAATGGACCCCTTCTACCGGCAGGAACGTGCCGGACGATCCGTTGTAGGAAGGTGGTTGGTGTGGTCCACGTGAGTGAACCGGATCGAGACGGTACCCGGCGTTCACTCGCTCTGTCAGTACCCGCGCCCCTGTGAACTTCGGGAAAATTCCCCGTGGAGCCGCTCCGGGACCTGGGTACACTGCACTGGCACGGCGCCGCCACGCGCGCGTGCAGGCCTCCTTAGCTCAGTCCGGCCAGAGCAACGCACTTGTAATGCGTAGGTCGTCGGTTCGAATCCGACAGGGGGCTCCGACAGTCCAGGCGGCCTTTCCCGCCTGGGCTTTTCTCGTGTCCGGCCGGTGGGGCCGGGAGGTGTGCCGGGGATCGCCGGGGATGTCGATCACGTGCCGGGCGATGCCGGCTGTGGCTGAATCGGTGCATGCGATGTCGGCGGGGTGTGCGCAAGGTGCGGGCGTACGTCCGCGGTGCTCCCGGCACGTACGTGTGGCTGGGGATCCTGTTCGTCACGACGGTCGTCCTGCACCACATGCCGCCGGAGTTCGAGCAGCACTTCCTGCGGCACCGGTCGACGAACCTGCACGAGCTGGCGCGCAGTCCGGTGCGGGTGCTGGTGGTGAGCGCGCTGTGGATCGAGGGCGGGAACTGGGTGCCGTACCTCTTCCTGTACACGGTGTTCCACGCGCCGGCCGAGCGGTGGCTGGGGACGGTCCGCTGGCTGGCGGTCTGTGTGCTCGCGCACGTCCTGGCCTCGCTGGTCAGCGAGGGGGTGCTGCTGAAGGCGATCCGGGAGGGCATCGCTCCGCGCTCGGCGTTCGACACCCTGGACATCGGGGTGAGCTATGCGCTGGCGGGGGTGATCGCGGTGCTCGGGTACCGGATCGCGGTGCCCTGGCGCTACGGGTACCTGGTGGCGGTGCTGGCCGTGTTCGGGCTGCCGCTGGCGGCCGCCCCGACGTTCACCGATTTCGGTCACTTCGTGGCGGCGCTGATCGGGCTCGCCTGCTATCCGCTGGTCAGGGGCCGTGGAAAAGCATGGAATCCGAAGGAGACACTGGCCGGGCTCAGGGGTTAACGTCCCGGCCATGAGCAGCTCGGCGAGCAGTGTCGTGAACGGCGGGATCTCCTTCTGGTACGCGGACGACGGTCTTCCGGCGGTACGGGAGCCGCTGTCCCAGGACGCCTCCGCGGACGTCGTCATCGTCGGCGGCGGATACACGGGCCTGTGGACGGCGTACTACCTGAAGAAGGCGGCCCCCTTCCTGCGGATCACCGTCCTGGAGCAGAAGTTCTGCGGCTACGGCGCCTCCGGCCGCAACGGCGGCTGGCTCTACAACGGCATCGCGGGCCGGGACCGGTACGCGAAGCTGCACGGCCGGGAGGCCGCCGTGCGCTTGCAGAAGGCGATGAACCACACCGTGGCCGAGGTCGTCGCGGTGGCCGGCGCCGAGGGCATCGACGCCGACGTGCACCGGGGCGGCGTCCTGGAGGTGGCGACCACACCGGCCCAGCTGGCGCGGCTGCGGGCCTTCCACGAGCACGAGCTGGCGTACGGCGAGACGGACCGGGAGCTGTACGGCGCCCGGGAGACGGCCGCGCGGATCCGGGTCGCGGACGCGGTCGGCTCGGCCTGGACGCCGCACGGGGCCCGGCTGCACCCGGTGAAACTGGCCAAGGGGCTCGCCGCGGCGGTGGAGGCGCTCGGCGTGACCATCCACGAGTCGACACCGGTGACGGAGATCCGGCCCAAGCACGCCGTGACCCCGTACGGCACCGTCCGCGCCCCCTACGTCCTGCGCTGCACCGAGGGCTTCACGGCCTCCCTCAAGGGCCAGCGGCGGACCTGGCTGCCGATGAACTCGTCCATGATCGCCACCGAGCCGCTGACGGCGGAGCAGTGGGCGGCGATCGGCTGGGACGGCCGGGAGACCCTCGGCGACATGGCCCACGCCTACATGTACGCCCAGCGCACCGCCGACGGCCGGATCGCGCTCGGCGGGCGCGGGGTGCCGTACCGCTTCGGCTCGCGCACCGACAACGACGGCCGCACCCAGGAGGCGACCGTCGAGGCCCTGCGGGAGATCCTCACCCGCTTCTTCCCCTCCCTTGCGGGCACGCGGGTGGCCCACGCCTGGTCGGGGGTGCTGGGCGTCCCGCGCGACTGGTGCGCCACCGTCACCCTGGACCGCTCCACCGGCCTCGGCTGGGCGGGCGGATACGTCGGCTCCGGCGTCGCCACCGCCAACCTGGCCGCCCGTACCCTGCGCGACCTGGTCCAGCAGGACTCCGGCCAGGGCGGCCGCACCGAACTGACGGACCTGCCCTGGGTGAACCACAAGGTCCGCCGATGGGAGCCGGAACCCTTCCGCTGGCTCGGCGTCCAGGGCATGTACGCCACCTACCGCGCCGCCGACCAGCGCGAACGCCTCCGTCCCGGGACGGAGTCCTCCCGCCTGGCCAAGGTGGCGGACCGGGTGGCGGGACGGCACTGAGACCCGGGCGACCGGCCGGTTAACCTCCCCCCATGATTCGCACCGCGACCCCCGCCGACGTCCCCGTCATCCACGCCCTCGTCCGTGAACTGGCCGAGTACGAGAAGGCGCTGGAGGAGGTGCGGGCCGATGCCGGGCAGTTGCGGGAGGCGCTGTTCGGGGAGCGGCCGGCCGCCTTCGCGCACCTGGCCGTGGACGACGTGAGCGGGGAGCCGGTCGGTTTCGCGCTGTGGTTCCTGAACTTCTCCACATGGCGCGGGGTGCACGGCATCTACCTGGAGGACCTGTACGTCCGTCCCTCCGCGCGCGGCGCCGGGCACGGCCGGGCCCTGCTGGCCGAGCTGGCGCGCATCTGCGTGGAGCGCGGCTACGAGCGGCTGGAGTGGGCGGTGCTGAACTGGAACCGGCCCGCGATCGGCTTCTACGAGGCGCTCGGCGCCCGCCCGCAGGACGAGTGGACGGTGTACCGGCTCACGGACGGGGCGCTGGCGGGACTCGCCGGGTCCGGCCGCTGAGCCGCGCTGCCGGCCAGGCCGGTCAGGGCACCGACTCCGGTACCGGCGCGTCGGCCGGTGTCCCGTACCCGGGCGCCCCGGCCGTCACCATGAGGCCCGCCACCAGGCCCGCCAGGAACATGACGACGGCCGCCCACCCGATGGCGACCGTGTAGCCGTGCACCACGCCCGCCGGGACGACGGTGGCCCGGCCGGCCGGGCTGCGCAGATGCGCGGCGATGTAGCCGGCGCTGCTGGTGGTGGCGACCGTGTTGAGCAGCGCCGTACCGATGGAGCCGCCGACCTGCTGCGAGGTGTTGACAGTCGCGGAGGTCACGCCGGCGTCGCGGGGTGCGACGCCGGCGGTGGCGGTGGCGAACACCGGCATGAAGGTCAGGCCCATGCCGAGGCCCAGCAGCAGCAGGGCGGGGAGGATCTCGCCGGTGTACGTGGAGTGGACGGTCATCCGGGTCAGGAGCAGCAGGCCGGCGGCGGCGAGCAGCATGCCCGGCACCATGAGCAGGCGTGGTGCCACGCGGTGCAGCAGGCGCGCGGAGATCTGGGTGGATCCGGTGATGATCGCGGCGGTCAGCGGCAGGAAGGCCAGCCCGGCCCGCACGGGCGAGTAGCCGAGGATGTCCTGGAGGTAGTAGGTCATGAACAGGAACAGCCCGAACATGCCGATCACCGCGAGCATCATGGTGAGGAAGCAGCCCGCGCGGTCGCGGTCCCGGATGATGTGCAGCGGCAGGAGCGGGCTGGGCGCCCGGGCCTGCCACCGGACGAACGCGGTGAGCAGGAGGACACCGGCCGCGAACAGGGCGAGGACCAGCGGGTCGGTCCAGCCGCGCGGTTCGGCCTCGCTGAAGCCGTAGACGATCGCCACCAGTCCGCCGCAGCCGAGGACGGCACCGGGTACGTCGAGGCGGACGCCGGCGTGGCCGGGACGGTCGTGGAGCAGGGCCAGGGCCCCGAGGACGGCGGCGATCGCGATGGGCACGTTGACGTACAGGCACCAGCGCCAGTTCAGGTACTCGGTGAGCAGGCCGCCGACGATGAACCCGATCGCGGAGCCGCTGCCGGCGAGGGCGCCGTAGATGCCGAACGCCTTGCCGCGCTCGCGCGGGTCGGTGAACGTCGTGGTCAGCAGGGACAGCGCGGACGGGGCGAGGAGGGCGGCGAAGGCGCCCTGGAGCGCGCGGGCGCCGAAGAGCGTGCCGGAGCCGGTGGCCGCGCCGCCGAGCGCCGAGGCGACGGCGAAGCCGACGAGCCCGATGACGAAGCTGCGTTTGCGGCCGATGAGGTCCGCGATCCGGCCGCCGAGCAGGAGCAGTCCGCCGAAGGCGAGGGTGTAGGCGGTGATCACCCACTGCCGGTTGCCGTCGGACATGTGCAGGGCGTGCTGGGCGGAGGGCAGCGCGATGTTCACGATCGTCGCGTCGAGGACGACCATGAGCTGCGCGAGGGCGATGACGACGAGCCCCCACCAGCGGTGCGGATCGGCTCCGTCCGCCGGGGTGACCGGCGCCGCCGGGGGCTCACCCGTGCGGCCGGCACTCATCTCGCCAGGACACCACGGATCGGGAGGGGCCGCACCCGGGTGAGGGCGGCGGCCCCGGCTTCTCCTCGGTGACGGCCTGCCCGGACCTGCTCGGGCCTGTTCATGCCTGTCCGGGCCTGCTCAGGCCTTCTTGAGGTCGCGGGCGGGCCGGCCGAGGATCAGGGACACCGCGGTCACCGCGCTGTTGAAGGACACCTCCGACAGCACGCCCGGGGCGGCCACCTGGTCGCCCGCGAGGTAGACCCCGTCGCCGCGGTCCACGGCGGGCCGGTCCCGCCAGGTGCGGCCCGGCGGGTCCACGGCTCCCGTACGGCCGTCCGCCAGGGCCACCCGCCGCCAGGTCACCCGCTCCCGCCAGCCCCGGAACGCCAGGTCGAGCAGGTGTCCGGCGCGGGCGAGCCCGTCGGCCCGGGTCTCGCCGGGCCCGACCGGGAACTGGCCCTGGAGCAGCTGTTCCCCGGCCGGGGCGAGGGCCGGGTCCCGCGCCGTGAACCGCTCCAGCCGGCCGGGCGCGTCCAGGTCGCCCACGGCGCAGGCGTCCCCGCGCCGGGTGCGCAGGGCGAGGTCGAGCAGGACGGTACGGCCGCTGGGCCAGGTCAGCGCGGGGTCGCGCAGCAGGCGCCGGGCGGCGGGCAGGGAGGTGGCGACGACGACGGGGGAGCCGCCCGGCAGGTCGTCCAGCCGGGCCCCGGTCTCGATCCGCACGCCCATGTTCCAGGCCCGCGCCGCCATCCGGTCGACGACCGCGCCCCAACCGCCGCGCGGGTGGTGCGCCTCCGGTGGCAGCGCGGTGGCCCGGCGCAGGCGCTCCTGCACGAACGCGGCCGACAGGCTGCCCGGGTCGTGGTGGAACAGGATCGCCGCCGCGTGGTGGGCGGCGGCCCGGGCGCCCTCCTCGCCGGCGATCCGGGTGGCCCAGCCGAGGAAGTCGGCGTCGACGGGGGCCGGGCCGAGCCGGGGCCGCAGCAGCTTGAGCAGCGCGAAGGGCGGGGTGCGGCGCAGGACGCCGTGGTGGCGCAGCCGCAGCCGGGTGGCCTCCAGGGGCGGCAGGGCGGCGAGGGGGCCGGTCAGCTCCCGCTGCCGCAGCCAGGCCCAGTGCGGGCCGCCGGCGTGGAAGGAGTGCGGTCCCTCGCCGGTCCGGTACGGTCCCGCCGCGGTGCGGGCCCGGCCGCCCAGCATGTGGTGGGCCTCGTACACGGTGACCCTGGCGCCTGCCTCGGCCGCGGTGATCGCGGCGGTGAGTCCGGCGAAGCCGCCGCCGATGACGGTGATGCGGTGCATGGGGTCTCCCCGGGTCGGTTCACCTGATCCGCCTGTACGACGGCCCGGCCCGGCGGAACGTGACATCGGCGCCGGCCGCCGCCCGGTGGCCGTCCGGTCCGGGCGGTTGTCAGTGGCGGGGTGCAGCATGGGGGCATGGTGAGACGAGCGGCGGGCGGCGGGCCGGCGGAGCGGGCAGGGGTACGGGCAGCGGTGCGCGGCGCGCGGCGGCCGGAGGTGCGGCTGCCGGCCCTGGAGCCGTGGGCCGGGCCGGAGTTGGAGCCGAACGGTGACTATGACGGGCTGGAGTTCCGGGACCTGGACCTGGCCGGGCAGGACGGCAGGGGCGCCCGGTTCATGGACTGCGCGCTGACGGGCTGCGTGGTGGACGGCACGGCGCTGGGCCGGGCCCGCGTGCTGGACTCGGTGCTGACCGGGCTGCGGGGTGTCGGCACGCAGTTCGCCGAGGCCACGTTCCGCGACGTGGAGCTGGCCGACCCGCGCCTGGGCGGCACCCAGCTGCACGGCGCGGTGCTGGAACGGGTCGTGATCCGCGGCGGCAAGATCGACTACCTGAACCTGCGCGAGGCCCGGCTGAAGGACGTCGTCTTCGAGTCCTGTGTGCTGGTCGAGCCGGACTTCGCCGGTGCGCGGCTGGAGCGGGTGGAGTTCACCGACTGCGCGCTGCGGGGCGCCGACTTCGGTGGCGCGACCCTGACGGACGTGGACCTGCGCGGCGCCGCCCCCCTGGACGTGGCCCGCGGCCTGGACCGCCTCTCGGGGGCGGTCATCAGCACCGGTCAGCTGCTGGACCTGGCTCCGGCGCTGGCGGCGGGTCTGGGGATCCGGGTCGAGGGCTGAGCCGCAGGGTCACGGCACCCGCGGGAAGCGGGCCTGGAGGGTCCAGACGGCCGGGTTCTCCGCCAGGTCCTCGTGGAGGTCGGTGAGGTCCGCGATCAGGTCGTGCAGGAAGTCGCGGGCCTCGCGCCTGAGTTCGGTGTGCGCGAAGGTCAGCGGGGACTCCTCGGCCGGCTGCCAGTCGGAGGTGATCTCCACCCAGCCGAAGCGGCGCTCGAAGAGCAGCGCGTCGCTGGACTCGGTGAAGTCCAGTTCGGCCCGCTGCGGGCGGGCGGCGCGGGAGCCCATCGGGTCCCGGTCCAGCCGCTCCACGATGTCGCACAGCGCCCACGCGAAGTCCAGCACCGGCACCCATCCCCAGGCTGTGGACAGCTCCCGGTCCGCCTCGGTGTCCGCGAGGTACACGTCCCCGCAGAACAGGTCGTGCCGCAGCGCGTGGACGTCCGCGCGGCGGTAGTCGGTCTGCGGCGGGTCCGGGAACCGGTTGGAGAGGGCGTAGCCGATGTCGAGCACGGAAGAGATGGTGTCACGGCGCTCCGCCCGAGCCGGTTCGCGGTGTGCTCCGCCCCTCTAGGATCACTGACATGTCCAGATCCGTGCGTTGTGTCCCGGCCGTCGCCGCCCTGCTTCTCCTCGCCGTCACCGGCACCGCGTGCGACGGCGGCACCCAGGGCACCGCGGGCGGATCCGGCGTGCACGACCCGTACTTCCCCCAGGCCGGCAACGGCGGCTACGACGTCGGCCACTACGCCCTCACGCTGGACTACACCCCGGACACCCGCCATCTCACCGGCACGGCCGTCATCACCGCCCGGGCCACCCAGGACCTGTCCGCGTTCGACCTCGACCTGGCCGGGCTGCACGTCGACTCGGTCACCGTCGAGGGCAGGGGGGCCCGCTGGAGCCGCGGCGGCCAGGAACTCACCGTCCGCCCGCACGACGGCCTCAGCGAGGGTGAGACGTTCCGCACGACCGTGCGCTACTCGGGCACCCCGCGCACCCTCACCGACCCCGACGGCTCCGAGGAGGGCTGGCTGCCCACCGCCGACGGCGCCCTCGGCCTCGGCGAACCGGTCGGCTCCATGGCCTGGTTCCCCGGCAACCACCACCCCGCCGACAAGGCGTCCTACGACATCACCGTCACCGTGCCGAAGGGCCTCCAGGCCGTGTCCAACGGCGAGCTGACGGACCGGAGTACGAAGGGCGGCCGTACGGCCTACCACTGGCACACCGCCCAGCCCATGGCCGGCTACCTCGCCACCGTCGCGATCGGCCACTACGACATCACCCGCGCCACCGGCCCGCACGGCCTGCCCGTCGTCACCGCGGTCGATCCCGCCCAGGCCGGGGCGAGCGCCAAGGTGCTCGCGAAGATCCCGGACATCATCGCGTGGGAGGAGTACAACTTCGGGCCGTACCCCTTCTCCTCCACCGGCGCGATCGTCGACCGCCCGGACGACGCCGGGTACGCCCTGGAGACCCAGACGCGCCCCGTCTTCCCCGGCGCCCCCGACACCTCCACCCTCGTGCACGAACTCGCCCACCAGTGGTACGGCGACTCGGTCACCCCCGCGTCCTGGCGGGACATGTGGCTCAACGAGGGCTTCGCCACCTACGCGCAGTGGCTGTACGACGAGGACCACGGCGGCCCCAGCACCCGGAAGACCTTCACCCGCCTCTACGACGGGGACCACGAGGAGATCTGGGCCTTCCCCCCGGCGAAGCCGTCCAGCGCCGCGCACATCTCCGACAGCCCCGTCTACCAGCGCGGCGCGATGGTCCTGGAGAAGATCCGCCGCACGACCGGCGACGACACCTTCTACGACATCATCCAGGGCTGGGCCGCCGCACACCGCCACGGCACCGCGAGCACCGCCCAGTTCACCGCGTACGTGGAGAAGAAGGCCCCGGACAAGGACTTCGGCGAGATCTGGAAGGACTGGCTGTACGGGGACGGCAAGCCGCGCCACCCCTGAGCGCGCGGCGCCGGCGGCGTGCGCCCGGGAAGGGCGACGCCACCGGTCCCGGCGGACACGCGGAGGGCGTCAGACGTTCACGCCGAAGTCCTGGGCGATGCCCACCAGGCCCGAGGCGTAACCCTGGCCCACCGCACGGAACTTCCACTCCGCGCCGTTGCGGTACAGCTCGCCGAAGACCATGGCCGTCTCGGTGGCCGCGTCCTCCGAGAGGTCGTAGCGCGCGATCTCGGTGCCGCCGGCCTGGTTGACGATGCGGATGTAGGCGTTGCGGACCTGGCCGAAGTTCTGGCCGCGGTTCTCGGCGTCGTAGATGGAGACCGGGAAGACGATCTTGTCGATGTCGGCCGGGAGCGCGGCCAGGTTGACGTTGATCGCCTCGTCGTCGCCGGAGCCCTCGCCCGTGCGGTTGTCGCCCGTGTGGACGATGGAGCTGTCCGGGGTCTGCTTGTTGTTGAAGAAGACGAAGTGGGCGTCCGAGTAGACCTTGCCCTCTCCGTTGACCGCGATCGCGGAGGCGTCCAGGTCGAAATCCGTGCCGGTGGTGGTGCGGACGTCCCAGCCGAGGCCCACGGTGACGGCCGTCAGGCCCGGAGCCTCCTTGGTGAGCGAGACGTTGCCACCCTTGGACAGGCTTACTGCCATGTTGGGAGTCCCTTCCCTAGTTAACCGTGCAGACATGCACATCTGTGCCGACGAAGCTACCGACGAAGCTACCGTCACCCGGAACAACGTCGAGGGGTGTCCCGGTGGTTCCGGATCCCTTTACCTTTTTTACCGAACCGGAAATCCAGGTGACGTGCACCCTGCGGGACCGGGAACATGGCATACATGTCCGGGCCCTATCTCATCCGCGGCTCGGTCTCGCTTCCCGAGGCCGAGCTGACGTGGCGTTTCTCCAGGTCCTCCGGGCCCGGCGGCCAGCACGTCAACACCAGCGACTCGCAAGTGGAGCTGCGCTTCGACCTGGCCGCGACCGAGGCGCTGCCCGCCGTGTGGAAGGAGCGGGCGCTCCAGCGGCTCGCCGGCCGCCTCGTCGACGGGGTGCTGTCCGTACGGGCCTCCGAGCACCGCTCCCAGTGGCGCAACCGCGAGACCGCCGCCGTACGCCTGGCCGCCCTCCTCGCCGAGGCCACCGCGCCGCCGCCGAAACCCCGCAGGGCGACGCGCGTCCCGCGCGGCATCAACGAACGCCGGCTGCGGGAGAAGAAGCAGCGCGCCCAGACCAAGCGCGGCCGCACGGGCCGGGACTGGGGCTAGCCGGGCCCCCTGCCCCGCCGGCCGGATGCCACCGGGACGGTCACAGTGCCAGGACGCCCACCGTCTGGCCCCCGCTCGTCTCCCCGGTCCTCCGGAAGCCCAGGCGGAGGTAGAAGTCCTCGGGGCCCGTCGGGCCGGGGTGCCAGCTGACGTGGAGTTCCCTTCCGCCGCGGCGGCGGATCTCCGCGGCCACCGCGTCGACGGCGAAGCGGCCGTACCCGCGGCCCTGGGCGTCCGCCGCGATGTTCAGCCGCCACAGCCCGGAGCGGTGCACGCTGCCGTCGCCGTGCCAGTCGATGCCGAAGAAGGCCATCAGGAAGCCGACCGCGCGGTCGCCGTCGACGATCAGGCGGGGCCACGCGACACCGGCGGGATGGACGTACGCCTCGGCGAGGGAGGTGACGACGGGGCTGACGGCGTGTTCCTGCCCGGGGTGGACGCGGATACCCACGGCGGTGTCGAAGTTCTCCGGTGTCACTTCTTCAAGACGCGGTGTCATCCCCGCACCCTAGGCATTCCCCTTTCCCCCGGGCCATGGAATTCACGGCGGCGCAATACCCGGCTCAGTCCAGTTGCCGGTATCGGCCGCGGAAGTACAGCAGCGGGCCGCCCTCCGTGCTGGGCACTTGCGCGGTGAGGACCCGGCCGACGACCAGCGTGTGGTCCCCGGCGGCCACCCGCTGCTCGGAACGGCACTCCAGGGTGGCCAGCGCGCCCCCGACCAGCGGGGCGCCGGTGACCTCGCCGCGGACGCAGGGGATGTCCTCGAAGAGCAGCCGGTCGCTGATGCGGCCCTTCATGGCGAAGCGGCCCGCGACGTGCCGCTGGTTCTCGGCGAGGACCGACACCGCCCACAGCGGCTGCTCGGCGAGCAGATCGTCCATGCGGGAGCCCTCGCGCAGGCTGACCAGGACCAGCGGCGGGTCGAGGGAGACCGACATGAAGGCGGTGGCGGTCATGCCGACGTCCTCCATGCCCGGCGCGTCGGGGTCGTCAGGGTCGAGCGGCGGTTCCTGCGCGGTGACCAGCACTACGCCCGCGGCCAGCCGGGACATCGCGGCCCGGAACTCGTCGTTGCTCACCCCCTCAGCATGCCCGGGAGGCAGGGGGGTGATGGGGGAGGGAGTCTTCAGCACGCCGGAAACGCTAGTGGCCCCGCCGCGCCGGGCGCATCGGCCCTCCGCCCGAGCCGGGTCCTAGGACCAGCGGCGCACACGGGCGTGCACCGGCCGTGCACCGGCCGTGCACGGCGCGTGCACGGGTCGTGCATGATGGCAGCGCGACCGCACACTCCGTGTTCGGGATACGCACGGGAGAAACGCAGAAACTCCACTCAATTGTTCACGTTCTTCTGTGACTTGAGTCACAGGAGGCAGTAATTGTTGACCCTGTGTACCGAGTGGGCAGCGCGCTGTGATTCAGTGGCGGGAAGCCGTACGCGTACACGTCGGAGCCAACGCGAGAACCATCGTAAGGAAGCGCCGAAGACAAACCCTTGATTCGCTGCGAGGTCTCGGGGGGAGGGCGAGCATGGAGGCCGAGTCGGAGCCGTATGTCCGTCTTGCGTCCCTGCGACAGCTGCACCAGGTCATGGCCGACATGAACACGGCACGCAGCCTGGCGGACACGTTGCAGACCGTCGCGGACGGTGTCGTGGGCGCCCTGGGGTACGAGATGGCGGCCGTCAACCTGGTGCGCCCCGACGGCGGGGACCTCGTCGTCGCCGCCTTCTCCGGGAACTCCGCCGCCGAGGCCCTGATCACCGGCCGGGCCGGCTCCCGGGAGTCCTGGGACCGGCGGCTGGGCATGGGCGAACGCTGGGGCGACCTCGTGTTCATACCGCACACCGAGGGCTGGGTCCTCGACGACGACGACGTCCCCCAGTGGTACACCGACGGACCCGCGCCGCGCTTCGAGGACGAGTGGCACCCCTCCGACCGGCTCTTCGCACCCATGTACACCCCGGGCGTGCAGGGCGGCTCCTGCGGCGACCTGCTCGGTGTCATATCCGTCGACCGCCCGCGCAACGGCCGCCGTCCCGGCGCCTGGGGCCGCGAGGCGTTGCAGATGTACGCCTTCCAGGCCGCCATCGCGATCAGCAACGCGCGCCTGCGGGCCAACATGCAGCGCGCCCTGGTCCGCCTGGAGCGCGAGCAGCAGGCCCTGCGCGCCAGCGAGGAGTCCTTCCGGCAGGCCTTCGAGTACGCCCCCTCGGGCATGGCCATCGCCGAGATGGGCGGCGACCAGCACGGCCGCATCCTGCGCACCAACGACGCCCTGTGCCGGCTGCTGGGCCGGCCGGCCTCCGCGATGCGCCGCTACTCCTTCGCCGACCTCGTCCACCCCGAGGACATCGGCACCCTGCTGCGCACCTCCGCCGAGGGCGGGCGGGCGGAACTGCGGCTCGGCCGGCGGGACGGCACGTACGTGTGGGTGTCCCTGCGCAACAGCGTCGTCGCGGACGCCGCCGACGGCCCCCGCTTCCTGCTCAGCCACGTCGAGGACATAGAGGAACGCAAGCGCCGCGAGCTCCAGCTCGCCCACCGCGCCTCCCACGACTCGCTGACCGGCCTGCCGAACTCCGCCGAGCTGCGCTCGCGCCTGGCGGCCCGGCTCTGCCGGCGGCCCGCGCAGGCGGGCGCCCTGGAGTCCCTGGACGCGGCCTACGGCCACCCGGCCTTCGACGCGCCGGCCGGACACGGCTTCGACTTCGCGCCGGGTGCGGAGGCGTACGACGCCTACGACCACCATGTGCACACCGCCGCCCCCGAGGAGGGCCGCGACGACGGCACCAAGGGCCTCGCGGTCCTCTTCTGCGACCTCGACGGCTTCAAGTCGATCAACGACCGCTTCGGGCACAACGCGGGTGACGCGGTCCTCATCGAGGTGGCCCGGCGGCTGAGCAACGGCGTCCGGGACGGTGACACGGTCGCCCGGCTCGGCGGCGACGAGTTCGTGATCCTCGCCGACGGCCTCGGCCTGGCCGACGCCCAGGACCTCGCCGTACGGCTGCGCAACGAGATCATCCAGCCGATCCGCGCCGAGGGCCGGGCGGTCCGGGTGGGCGCGAGCTTCGGCATCGGCTGGGCGCACTGCGGCATGACGGCGGACGAGGTGCTGAAGTCCGCTGACGAGCGGATGTACGTAGAGAAACGATCTCGTCCCAAACAACATCGCCGCGCCGGATGACCCGCAGGTCAGCGCGTTGATGCGGTCCGGGTCACCCGTTCGGGCGAGTCAGAGCGGGTAGGCTCGCCATTCCGAACCCGTACCGCATACGCCCGCACCTGTTGAGGAGTACCCAAGGGATGACGCCCGGCGACAACGGCGCGAGCCCGCCCGAGGACGACGACCCGTTCGGCTACCTGTACGCAGACGGCCAGGCCCGGGGAGCCCAGCCGCCCTCCGGCGGCGGTTACGGCTATCCGAACTCGGTCAGCAGGGTCCGCGCGGTCGGCGAGCGCACCTACGGCCAGCAGGTGTCGTACGGCCAGCCGCCGCAGGCCGCGTACGGTCAGGGCGCGCCGCAGCAGGGCCCCCACGGTCAGCCGAGCGCCCACTACCAGGCCCCCGAGACGCTGCCCGGCGGCGCACCGGCCGGCCGCCCGCCGGCGCCGCCCACGTCCGGCCGGCGCGGCCCGAACACCAAGGGCCTGCTGATCGGCGCGGTCGCGGTGGTCGCCGCGGTCGTCATCGGCATCGGCATCGCGATGATCAACGGCCACACGGACGACGACAAGTCCGGCGACCGGGCGGGAACGTCCCCCCATCAGTCGCAGTCCCACTCCCCGAGCCCGACGGGCAGCGGGAAACCGACCGCGGGCGAGCTGCCGAAGGTGGACGGCGCCGACAAGAGCCTCCAGCTGGCCGGCGGTGCCGCCGGAGCCTCGGACGTCTCCGGGGCCCGGTCCGCGGACGGCAGCTACGTGGGCGGGCTGAACCAGGTCGGTGCCTCGGTGACCTGGACGGTCAGCGACATCCCCGAGGACGGCCCGTACACCCTCTTCGTGAACTACAGCGCCACCGGCGAGGACCAGTCGATGACGGTCACCGTCAACGGCAAGCCCTTCGGCGGCAAGCTGGGCCTGAAGAACTGGCGCAGCGCCCCCGACGGTGCCTTCGACAAGGGCTGGACCAATTCCTACGTGTGGCCGACCCTCCAGAAGGGGTCCAACACGATCGCCGTCTCCTGCCAGCCCGGTGACAAGTGCAACATCCTGATCGACCAGATGTGGATCAAGAAGGGCCGGGTCACGAGCTGAGCCGGTACCGCCCGGCGGTACGCCGCCGCGCCTAGGCCGCGCTGAACTCCCCCGTCACCGCCACCCGTTGCAGCAGTTCCGCGTAGAGCGTGGGGTCGTAGTCGCCCGCTGTGGGTGCGTGGACCGTTGCGGTCGCGAGGGCTACCGCTCGGGTCAGGCGGGCCGGCCAGGGGAGGTTCTCCACCAGGCCCGAGAGCAGGCCGGCCACCGCCGCGTCGCCCGCGCCGGTCGGGTTGCCGTGGACGCGGGCGGGCGGGGCGGCACGCCAGCGGCCCTCGGGGGTGACGGCGAGCAGGCCGTCCGCGCCGAGGGAGGCCACGACCGCGCGGGCGCCCCGTCTGCGGGCGTCCTGGGTGGCGCGTGACGGCTCGTGGGATCCGGTGAGCTCGGCCAGTTCGTCGGCGTTGGGCTTGATGACGTCGGGGCGCGCGGCGACGCCGCGGCGCAGCGGCTCGCCGCCGGTGTCCAGCAGGACGGGCACACCGAGGGCGCGCGCGGTCCGTACGAGCGTCGCGTACGCCCCCACCGGCACCCCCGGCGGCAGGCTGCCGCACAGCGCCACCGCCGCGGCCCCGGCCAGCAGTTCCTCGTAGCGGTCCAGGAAGGTGCCCCACTCGGCCGGGGCGATCTGCGGGCCCGGTTCGTTGAGCTGGGTGGTGTCGCCGGACCGCTCGTCCACGACCGCGACGGTGCGCCGGGTCGCCCCGGCGACCGGCACCAGCGCGTCCACCGGCCCGGGCGTGTCCGCGAGCCGTTCCCGCAGCACCTGTCCGGTGGGGCCGCCCGCGAACCCGGTGACCGTCACCTCGTGCCCGAGCGCGGCCAGCACCCGGGCCACGTTCACGCCCTTGCCGCCGGGCCGCTCTACGACCTCCGAGACCCGGTGCGAGGTGTGCGGGCGCAGCGACGGCACCCGATAGGTGAGGTCGAGAGCGGTGTTCAGCGTGACCGTGAGGATCACCCGGGCCGACCTCCCTCGATGTCCCTGCGCGGTTTCCGGGGACACGATCATGCCAAACAGACGGCGGCCGGCCCAGTGCGCGGGCGCCGGCCGTCTCCCCGACGGGGTTGCGGATCAGGGCAGTTGGGGAGCTACCACCCATTCGCCCCGGCGCATGACGCCCTTCACGTGGAAGCCGGCGTCCAGCAGGACCAGGTCGGCGTCCTTGCCGGGCTCCAGGGAGCCGATGCGGTCGGAGAGGCCCAGCAGCCGGGCCGGGTTGGCGGACAGGGCGGTGACCGCGTCCTCCACCGGCAGCCGGTCGACGGTGACCGCCCGCCGGAACGCGCGGTCCAGGGTGAGGGTCGAACCGGCGATCGAGCCGCCGTGCACGAGCCGGGCCACGCCGTCGCTGACCTCGACCTCCATGGGGCCCAGCATGTAGCGGCCGTCGCCGATGCCGGCCGCGTCCATGGCGTCGGTGATGAACGCGACCCGGTCGGCACCGGCGTGCCGGAAGGCCAGCTCCAGCGCGGCGGGGTGCAGGTGCGTGCCGTCGTTGATCAGCTCCACCGTGACCCGCTCGTCCTCCAGCAGGGCGGCGATGGGGCCGGGGGTGCGGTGGTTCAGGCCGGGCATGGCGTTGAAGAGGTGGGTGGCGACCGTGGCCCCCGCGTCGATGGCCTCCACCGTCTGCTCGTAACTGGCGTCCGTGTGGCCGATCGCCGCGATCACCCCGTGCTCGGCGAGCAGCCGTACGGAGTCGATGCCGCCCGGCAATTCGGTGGCGAGGGTGACCATCTTGGCCTTGCCGCGCGCCGCGTCGATCAGTTTGCGGACGTCCGCCGGGTCGGGGTCGCGCAGCAGGTCCTCGGCGTGCGCGCCCTTGCGGCACGGCGCGATGAAGGGTCCCTCGAAGTGGATGCCGGCGATCTCGCCCTGCTCGGCCAGTTCGCTGAGCAGGCCGGCCTGGCGGGCGAGCAGGTCCATCTCGTCGGTGACCATGGAGGCGACGAGGGTGGTGGTGCCGTGCCGCCGGTGGGTGTGGACGGCGGTGAGGATCTCCTCGGCGGTGCCGGAGAAGGCGGCGCCGCCGCCGCCGTGGTTGTGGATGTCGACGAAGCCGGGCACCAGCCAGTGGCCGGTGACGTCGATGACCCGGGCGCCGGCCGGGGCGGTGGCGGTGATGCGGGTGCCGTCCACGGCCAGCCGGCCGTCGCGCACGGTTCCGGTGGGGAGCACCACGTGTGCGCCGGTGAGCACCTGCGGGTCCGCCGTGGCTGAGCGCGCCCCGCGGCCGGGCCGCGCGTCCCCGCCGTCCCGCGTCCCCCGCGGGGCGCTGTCCGGGGCCGGAGTTTCCCGCTCGGTTGCCATCAGGTGCTTACCTCCGGAGTCGTGGGAGTGGTGGTCGTCAGCAGGTCCCGGGCGAGCAGGCCGGCGCCCAGGCAGCCGGCGCTGTCGCCGAGGGCGGCGGGGACGATGGTGGGCAGTTTCTGGAAGGTGACCCGCTGCCGGACGGCGTCCCGCAGCGGCTGGAACAACACTTCCCCCGCTTCGGCGAGCCCGCCACCGATGATCATGGTGCGGGGGTTCAGCAGGGTGAGCGCGGTGACCAGACCGTCGGCGAGCGCGTCCACCGCCTCCTGCCAGACCCGGACGGCGTTCGGGTCGCCGGACACGACGGCCCGGGCGCAGTCCGCGGCGTCCGCGTCCGGGTTCCCGCAGGCGGCGGCCCATGCCGCGCTGACGGCGGACGCGGAGGCGTAGCGCTCCAGGCAGCCGTACTGCCCGCAGGGGCAGGCGACGCCCTGGGGGCGTACGCGGATGTGGCCGATCTCGCCCGCGAAGCCGTCCGCGCCGGCCTCCACTCGGCCGTCGATGCCGATGGCGCCGGCGATCCCGGTGCCGAGCGGCACGAACAGGAACCGGTCCGCGCCCCGGCCCGCGCCGATGCGGCCCTCGGCGAGCCCGCCGGTGCGCACGTCGTGGCCGAGGGCGACGGGCATCCCGAGCCGGTCGGTGAGCAGGGCCCGCAGGGGTACGTCCTTCCAGCCGAGGTTGGCGGAGTAGACGGCGGTGCCCCGGGCGTCGTCGACGATGCCGGGGACGGCGATACCGGCCGCGGCGGCCGGTGCGCCGTAGTGCTCGACACCGTGGGCGCGCAGGTCGGCGGCGAAGGCGAGGATGCCTTCGATCACCGCCTCCGTGCCGCGCTCGCGGCCGGTGGCGCGGCGGGCGCGGTGCAGCAGGGCGCCGTCGTCACCGATGAGGGCGGCCTTCATTCCGGTACCGCCCACGTCGAGGGCGATGACATGTCTCACCACGGGCCCTAGTGTGACCCTCCCACCCGAGAAAGGTCTAGTCCACTCACGTGGTGTAGACCTTACGTGTCCATATATCGAACGGTCAGACAGCAGGGTTGGGGCTTTGAGGGTGCGTCGGCGTACAGCAGGAATGATCGCGGTGGTGTCCGCACTGGGCATGACGGCGGTTCTCGGCGGCTGCGGGAGCACGGGCTCCTCCGACGTGACGCTCAGACTCGTCGCCGCCGACTACGGCGACTCGGCCGCCAACAGCTCCAAGAAGTACTGGAACGACCTGGCCCAGGAGTACGAGGCGCACCACTCCGGCGTGAAGGTCGAGGTCAGCGTCTACTCGTGGAACGACGTCGACCGCAAGGTCAAGGAGATGGTCGACGCCGGCCACGCCCCCGACCTCGCCCAGATCGGCGCCTACGCCGACTACGCCGCGGCCGGCAAGCTCTACCAGGTCTCCGACCTGCTCTCCATCCGCACCCAGGCCGACCTGCTCTCCCAGCTCTCCGACGCCGGCGAGTGGAAGCACACCCAGTACGGCATACCGTTCGCCGCCTCCACCCGGGTCCTCTTCTACAACAAGACCCTGTTCGCCCAGGCCGGCATCACCCCGCCCACCACCTGGGACCAGCTGGCCGCCGACGCCCGGGCCCTGAAGGACAAGGGCGTGAAGTACCCCTACGCCCTGCCGCTCGGCCCCGAGGAGGCCCAGGCCGAGACCATGCAGTGGCTGCTCAGCGGCGGCAGCGGCTACACCGACGACGTCGGCACCTACACCCTCGACTCCGCGCAGAACATGGAGACGTTCGCCTGGCTCAAGGACGAGCTGGTCGGCAAGGGCCTGACCGGCCCCGTCGCCCCCGGCAAACTCAACCGCGCCGACGCCTTCGCCGCGTTCGCCGACGGCCAGGTCGGCATGCTCAACGGACACCCCACGCTGATCCAGCAGGCCGGCCGCAAGGGCGTGAAGTTCGGCACGGTGCCGATGCCGGGCCGCACCGGCAAGGCCCGGGCCTCCATGGGCGTCGCCGACTGGATGATGGGCTTCCGGCAGAACGGGCACGCCGAGCAGATCGGCGACTTCCTCGACTACGTGTACAGCGAGAAGAACGTCCTCGCCTTCTCCCGCATGTACGGGCTGCTGCCGGTCACCGGCTCCGCCTCCACCGCCATGAGCACGTCCGGCAAGGCCTCCGACAAGGTTCTGCGCCCCTTCCTGGACCAGTTGCCCACGTCCCAGCTGTACCCCGTCGGCAAGACCTCCTGGGCGTCGGTCAGCGCGGCCGTGAAGCAGAACATCGGGCAGGCCGTCGCCCCCGGCGGCAGCCCCTCCGCCGTCCTGACCGGCCTCCAGTCCACGGCCACGGCGGCCGACAGCGGCACCGCCGGCTAGCCCGGCTGTCGGTGCCCGGCGCTACGGTGGCTCCCATGGAACTGGGCAGCCGCGAGAAGGCCATCCTCGCGCTGGAGCGCCGGGCGTTCCCCGGGCCCGGCGCGAAGGAACGGGCGATCCGCGAGGAGCTGGATCTGTCCCCCGTCCGCTACTACCAGCTCCTCAACGCCCTCCTGGACGACGCCCGGGCCCTGGCCCACGACCCGGTCACCGTCAACCGGCTGCGCCGCATCCGGCGGACGCGGCGCGCCGAACGCTGAGGAGTGGACCGGCCTTCCGTGGATAGGGTCGCCGTATGGGCACCCATACGACGGACTCCCTGCACCCGCTGCCGCTCCCGATCACCCAGGCCGGCCGGGACGGGCTCGCCGCGCTGCTCGCCCGGCCCCGTGACGCCGTGATCGGGCTGGACTTCGACGGCACACTCGCCCCGATCGTCGCCGACCCCGAACAGGCCCGCGCCCACCCCGGGGCCGTGCCCGCGCTGGCCGCGCTCGCCCCCGAGGTGGCCTCCGTCGCCGTGATCACCGGCCGGCCGCCCGAGGTGGCGGTCCGGTACGGCGGCTTCGCGGACGTCCCCGGCCTGGAGCACCTCACCGTCCTCGGCCACTACGGCGCCGAACGCTGGGAGGCGGCCACGGGCAAGGTCACCGCGCCGCCCCCGCACCCGGGCGTGGCCGCGGCCCGCGCCGAGCTGCCCGGCCTGCTGGAGCGCGCCGGCGCCGGGCCGGGCACGTGGATCGAGGACAAGGGCCGGGCGCTCGCGGTCCACACCCGGCGCGCCGCCGACCCGCAGGCCGCGTTCGAGGCCCTGCGCGGTCCCCTCGCCGGCCTCGCCACCCGGCACGGCCTGATCGTCGAACCCGGCCGCCTGGTCCTGGAACTGCGCCCGCCGGGCATGGACAAGGGCGTGGCCCTCCTGGACCACGCCCGCGCCACCCGGGCCGGCTGCGTCGTCTACGCCGGCGACGACCTGGGCGACCTGCCCGCCTTCGCCGCGGTCGACGAACTCCGCGCGGCCGGCACGCCCGGCCTGCTGGTGTGCAGCGGCAGCACGGAGGTCACCGAACTCGCGGACCGCGCCGACCTGGTGGTGGCCGGCCCGGAAGGCGTCGTGGAACTGCTGCGGGCACTGGCGGCCCAACTGAACTGAAGCCCCGTCCGACCGGACAGCTCCCCGGGCCCCCGACTCCCCGGAGCCCGGCCGGGTCCGGTGTGCCGGGTGCCGGACACCGGCGGTCAGCTCCACAGGCCGTCGGCCCCCAGGGCCGGTCGGGTCCGGTGTGCCGGGTGTCGGCGGTCCGCTCCGCAGGCCGCCGGCCGGTCGCGCCCGGGGCGCCGGGTGCGGGACGGACCGCTCCCCCGGAGTACGGGTGCCGACGGGTCGCTTCGCGGGGCACTGGCCGCCCAGCGCGGTGGGGGCTGCCCGGGTGTCGGGTGCCGGCTGACCAGTTCCCCGGGGCACCGGCCGGGCTCGGGGCGCCGGGTGCGGGACGGACAGCTCCCCGGGGTACGGGTGCCGGCCGGTCGTTTCGCGGGGCACTGGCTGCGCAGGGCTCGGTGGGGGCTGCCCGGGTGTCGGGTGCCGGCTGACCAGTTTCCCGGGGCACCGGCCGACCGGTTCGGGGCGCCGGGTGTCGGCGGTCGGTCCCCGGGGCACCGGTTGGGGCCGATCGGCTCCCCAGGGCGCCGGCTCCCCGGCCCTCGCCGGGGGAGCCGGCGGGGCCGGGTGTTGGTCGGGTGTGGGGGAGCCGGTGCCGGGAGGTGTCGGGTGGCCGGTGTCGGCCGGTCAGTCGCGCAGGGCGTCCAGCTGGTCCAGGAACCAGCGTGCCGGCGGCAGCGCGGTCGCCGCCGCGGCCAGCCGCTTGGACCGTTCCGCCCGCTCGGCCACGGGCAGGCCCAGGGCCGTGTGCAGCGCCTCGGCCGTTCCCCCGATGTCGTACGGGTTCACCACGATCGAGTCCTCGCCCAGCTCCTCGTACGCCCCGGCCTCCCGGGAGAGCACCAGCGCGCAGCCCTCGTCGGAGACCACCGGGACCTCCTTGGCGACCAGGTTCATGCCGTCGCGGATCGGGTTCACCAGGGCCACGTCGGCCAGCCGGTAGGCGGCCAGGGAACGGGCGAAGTCGTCCTTCACGTGCAGGACGACCGGGGTCCAGCCCGCCGTGCCGTACCGCTCGTTGATGTCGTCCGCGACCCGCCGCACCTCGGCGGTGTACTCGCGGTACACGGCGAGGTCCTGCCGGGACGGGTACGCGAACGCCACGTGGACGACCTTCTCCCGCCATTCGGGGTGGTCGTCGAGCAGCTGCCGGTAGGCCAGCATCCCGCGGACGATGTTCTTGGACAGTTCGGTGCGGTCCACCCGGACGATCGTCCTGCGCGCCGTCCCGTCGGGGCCCCGGCCGATCTCCTCGCGCAGTGCCGTCATCCGTTCGGCCACGTCGTCCTGGTGGGCCCGCCCGCGCAGGAAGTCCGCGTCCGCGCCCAGACCGTGCACCCCGATCCGGGTGCCGGCGGCGGCGTCGGGCCCGAGGGCCACCTGACAGCAGGCGGTGAAGGCGTCCGCCCACCGCTGGGTGAGGAACGCCGCGCGGTCCGCGCCCAGGATGCCGCCGAGCAGCTCGGCGGCGATGTCGTCGGGCAGCAGGCGGAAGTAGTCCGGCGGTGCCCACGGGGTGTGCGAGAAGTGGCCGATGCGCAGGTCGGGGCGGAGTTCGCGGAGCATGCGCGGGGCGAGGGCCAGGTGGTAGTCCTGGATCAGCACCGCCGCGCCCTCGGCGGCCTCCTCGGCGAGCGCCTCGGCGAACGCCTGGTTGTAGGCCCGGTACGACGCCCACTGCCGCCGGAACTCCGCGTCGAAGACCGGCTCCATCGGGGTCTGGTACAGCATGTGGTGGATGAACCAGAGCACCGAGTTGGCGATGTCGTTGTAGGCCTCGGCGTGCACGGCCGCGTCGATGTCGAGCATCCGCACCCGCTGCCCGCCGGTGTCCCCGGCCGGCAGCAGCGCGCCGTCCGCGCGCCGTACGGCCTCGCGGTCGCCGCCGCCGAGCGCGGCGCACACCCACACGGAGTCCGCGTCGGACCCGATGGCCGACAGCCCGGAGACGAGCCCGCCGCCGCCCCGCCTGGCGTGCAGCGATCCCTCCTCGTCGATCTGATACGAAACCGGGCCGCGATTGGACGCGACCAGCACCTGAGCCTTTTCAGCAGCGCCGTGCGTGGAAGCCATACGCCTCAACCTAGCCCGGCCCACAAACGCTCAAACGTGCGGTCCGCCCACGAAGGGGGCCGTATACGGACTGTTCACGCCACCTTGCGCTCGGCGTACTCGGCGATCTCCACCATGGGCGGCCGTTCCTCGGTGTCCACCGAGTAGGTGCGCGGCTCGAACCCGTTCTCGCCCCGCTCGAACTGGGTCAGCGCGGGCCGGACCAGATGGCCGCGGGCCAGCCGGAGCTGGGCGGTGCGGTAGATCGCGGCGGCCATCCGGCCCAGGGCCTGCCCGTCCTGGTGGCGGTGCAGGCGCACGCCCACGTCGACCTGGGCGAGCGCGTCCAGGCCGGCCAGGTGCAGCGCGTCCACCAGCATCCCCAGTTCCACGCCGTAGCCGACGGGGAACGGCAGTTGCTCCAGCAGGGTGCGGCGGGCCGCGTACTCGCCGCCCAGCGGCTGCACGAAACCGGCCAGCTGCGGCCAGTGCATGTTCAGCAGCGGCCGGGCCATGAGTTCGGTGACCCGGCCGCCCTGTCCGGCCGCGCCGCCGAGCGGGCGGTCGTACATCGCCTTGACCAGGTCGACGCCGGGGTCGGTGAGCAGCGGGCCGACGATCCCGGTGACGAAGTCGGAGGAGAACTCGCGCAGGTCCGCGTCGATGAAGCAGACGATGTCCCCGCCGGTCACCAGCAGCGAGCGCCACAGCACCTCGCCCTTGCCGGGGACGGCGGGGATGCGGGGCAGGATGGCGTCGCGGTGGACGACCCGGGCGCCGGCGCGCGCGGCGACCTGCGCGGTGCGGTCGGTGGAGCCGGAGTCGACGACGACGATCTCGTCGACCAGCGGTATCTGCTCCACGAGGTCGTGGCGGATGACCGCGACGATGTCGCCGACCGTCTCCTCCTCGTTGAGCGCGGGCAGCACGACGCTGATCGTCTGGCCCGTGCGCTGCTTGGCGGCCAGGATCCGGTGGGGCGGGCGGTCGGTCACGGACCAGGAGCGGTCGGCCAGCCAGCGCTCGACTTCTTCCAGCACGGTCTGTGGTTCCTCACTGTCACGACCACACGCACACGGTGTGATCCATCTCGCGGTACGGACGACTATCTCAACTGTCCTGGCCTTCGGTTACAGTCTTGAACAACGCCGGTGACCATCGCATGTCGGGGGTCGCTCGCGTCCACAACCACATATTGCTCATCCAGAGGGGCAGAGGGACACGGCCCGATGAAGCCCCGGCAACCCTCCAGTCGGTTCTCGTAGATCAGTTCTGATCGTCTTCGCGAGGCTCCCGGCTAGGGAAGGTGCCAAATCCGTCTCACGGCGAAGTGCGTCGTGAGGAAGATGAGGAGAAAGGGCCTCGCCTCCATGGCTGTGCAGACAGTTGCAAGCACCGGCAGTTCCACCGTCGACCTCGGTCCCGCCACGGCCCTGAGCTGTCGCGAGTGCGGTCACCGGGTGCCGCTCGGCCCGGTCTTCGCCTGCGAGGAGTGTTTCGGTCCGCTGGAGATCGCCTACGACTTCTCCGCCCACGACACCGAAGAGCTGCGCCGCCGTATCGAGGCGGGCCCCGCGAACATCTGGCGCTACGCCCCGCTGCTGCCGGTCCCCGCGGACGTCGCCGGCAAGCCCAACCTGAACCCGGGCTGGACCGAGCTGGTCAGGGCGGACAACCTGGCGCGCGAGCTGGGCGTGACCGGCGGGCTGTACGTGAAGGACGACTCCGGGAACCCGACGCACTCCTTCAAGGACCGGGTCGTCGCCCAGGCCCTGGAGGCCGCCCGCGCCTTCGGCTTCACCACCCTGTCCTGCTCCTCCACGGGCAACCTGGCCGGTGCCGTCGGCGCCGCCGCCGCCCGGGCCGGCCTGCGCTCCTGCGTGTTCATCCCGCACGACCTGGAGCAGGCCAAGGTCGTCATGGCCGCCGTATACGGCGGTGAACTGGTCGGCATCGAGGGCAACTACGACGACGTGAACCGCTTCTGCTCCGAGCTGATCGGCGACTCGGCCGGCGAGGGCTGGGGCTTCGTCAACGTCAACCTGCGGCCGTACTACGCGGAGGGCTCCAAGACCCTGGCGTACGAGATCTGCGAGCAGCTCGGCTGGCGGCTGCCCGACCAGATCGTGGTCCCGATCGCCTCCGGCTCCCAGCTCACGAAGATCGACAAGGGTCTCCGGGAGCTGATCGAACTCGGTCTCGTCGAGGACCGGCCGTACCGGATCTTCGGCGCGCAGGCCGAGGGCTGCTCGCCGGTGTCCACCGCCTTCAAGGCCGGGCACGACGTCGTACGGCCGCAGAAGCCGAACACGATCGCCAAGTCGCTCGCCATCGGCAACCCGGCCGACGGCCCGTACGTGCTGGACATCGCGCGCCGCACCGGTGGTGCCGTGGAGGACGTCACCGACCAGCAGGTGGTGGACGCGATCAAGCTGCTCGCGCGGACCGAGGGCATCTTCGCGGAGACCGCCGGCGGTGTCACCGTGGGCGTCACCCGCAAGCTGATCGAGAACGGTGTGCTGGACCCGGCGAAGACCACGGTCGTCCTGAACACCGGTGACGGCCTGAAGACCCTGGACGCGGTGGCCGGGACCGGTCTCACCGCCACCATCCGCCCGACCCTGGACTCCTTCCGAGAGGCTGGCCTCGCATGAGCGTGACCGTTCGCATCCCCACCATCCTGCGCACCTACACCGGCGGTTCGGCCGAGGTCGCCGCCGAGGGCGCGACCCTCGCCGACGTCATCGCCGACCTGGAGAAGAACCACGCCGGGATCGCCGCCCGGGTGCTGGACGACCAGGGCAAGCTGCGCCGGTTCGTGAACGTGTACGTCAACGACGACGACGTCCGCTTCGAGCAGGGCCTCGAGACCGCCACGCCGGACGGTGCGGGAGTGTCGATCATTCCGGCGGTCGCCGGCGGCTGATCCGCCGCATCATTACCTTCGGTAACGCCGGTTACATATCGTTCATGTGATTGCCCCCTCCGTAAGAGAAGCGGAGGGGGCAATTCTGTGTGATTGAGCGCGGTAGAGTTGGGGAACACGGTCGCGGTCCTCGGGTCGGCGGCCCCTCAATTCATGCCGCACGCCCGATAAGAAACAGCCAAAGTGCTGGGGTGTTCCGCGGCATTTGTTCCCTTTGCGGGGCCCGACTTGCCCTGAAGTCGGATGAATTCTCGCCACATTCCGGACCGCCCGCGTCCAGATTTCTCGTCCGATTGACCTGTTGCAGACGGCAGTTGGACAGATACATTCAGCCGCGGTCGACGCGTTCCGGCGCACGCCCCCGGCCAGTGGGGGGTGAGGTCTGACCCGGGTCCGCGAAGTGTGGATCTGTGCAAGGGCCAGTAATAGGGGAGTTAGGCATGGCTCAGGGCACCGTCAAGTGGTTCAACGCGGAGAAGGGGTACGGCTTCATCGCGGTCGACGGTGGTGCGGACGTCTTCGTCCATTACAGCGCCATTCAGATGGACGGCTACCGCACCCTGGAAGAGGGCCAGCGGGTGGAGTTCGAGATCTCGCAGGGCCAGAAGGGCCCGCAGGCCGACATGGTTCGCCTCAGCGCCTGAACGTTTCTCGTTGGCGAAGGGCCCGCACCGGCACAGGGTGCGGGCCCTTCGCCGTGCCCGGATCCGCGCCGGTCCGGGGCGGGGTCCGCGTCCGGTCCGCGCCCGCGCGCGCGTGCCGGCGGGTGTTCGCGGGGGGCTGACGGAGGGCTCTCACCCCCCGAGGCGCTTGCACTCGACCATGCCGAGTGCTAATCATTGGCGTTAGCACTCTGAAGGTGAGAGTGACAACGAAGGACCGGGTCGGTGAGGCCCGCAGGCCAAGTGGGGCAAGGAACCACGCGGCCGGCGAGCCGTCCGTCGCGGGCGCGGGCGCGGTCCGAAGGAATCACCCCCAGTCCTGGAGGGACCACTTCACATGGCCAAGATCATCGCGTTCGACGAGGAGGCGCGGCGCGGCCTCGAGCGCGGCATGAACCAGCTCGCGGACGCCGTGAAGGTGACGCTCGGCCCCAAGGGCCGCAACGTCGTCCTCGAGAAGAAGTGGGGCGCCCCCACGATCACCAACGATGGTGTCTCCATCGCCAAGGAGATCGAGCTCGAGGACCCGTACGAGAAGATCGGCGCCGAGCTGGTCAAGGAAGTCGCCAAGAAGACGGACGACGTCGCCGGTGACGGTACGACCACCGCGACCGTTCTCGCCCAGGCCCTGGTCAAGGAAGGCCTGCGCAACGTCGCCGCCGGCGCCAACCCCATGGCCCTGAAGCGCGGTATCGAGAAGGCCGTCGAGGCCGTCTCCGCCGCCCTGCTGGAGCAGGCGAAGGACGTCGAGACCAAGGAGCAGATCGCCTCCACCGCGTCCATCTCCGCCGCCGACACCCAGATCGGCGAGCTCATCGCCGAGGCCATGGACAAGGTCGGCAAGGAAGGCGTCATCACCGTCGAGGAGAGCAACACCTTCGGTCTGGAGCTCGAGCTCACCGAGGGCATGCGCTTCGACAAGGGCTACATCTCCGCCTACTTCGCGACCGACATGGAGCGCATGGAGTCGGTGCTCGAGGACCCCTACATCCTCATCGCCAACTCCAAGATCTCCTCGGTCAAGGACCTGCTCCCGCTCCTGGAGAAGGTCATGCAGTCGGGCAAGCCGCTGCTGATCATCGCCGAGGACGTCGAGGGCGAGGCCCTGTCGACCCTGGTCGTCAACAAGATCCGCGGCACCTTCAAGTCCGTCGCCGTCAAGGCCCCGGGCTTCGGCGACCGCCGCAAGGCCATGCTCGGCGACATCGCCATCCTCACGGGCGGCGAGGTGATCTCCGAGGAGGTCGGCCTCAAGCTGGAGAACGCGACCCTGGACCTCCTGGGCCGCGCCCGCAAGGTCGTCATCACCAAGGACGAGACCACCATCGTCGACGGTGCGGGCTCCTCCGAGCAGGTCAACGGCCGGGTCAACCAGATCCGCGCCGAGATCGAGAACAGCGACTCGGACTACGACCGCGAGAAGCTCCAGGAGCGCCTGGCGAAGCTCGCCGGCGGTGTCGCGGTCATCAAGGCCGGTGCCGCCACCGAGGTGGAGCTCAAGGAGCGCAAGCACCGCATCGAGGACGCCGTCCGCAACGCCAAGGCGGCCGTCGAGGAGGGCATCGTCGCCGGTGGTGGCGTGGCCCTGCTCCAGGCCTCCCAGGTCTTCGAGAAGCTGGAGCTCGAGGGTGACGAGGCGACCGGCGCCAACGCCGTGCGCATCGCGCTCGAGGCCCCGCTGAAGCAGATCGCCGTGAACGCCGGCCTCGAGGGCGGTGTCGTGGTGGAGAAGGTGCGCAACCTCACCCCGGGCCACGGCCTGAACGCCGCGACCGGTGAGTACGTCGACCTGGTCGCCGAGGGCATCATCGACCCGGCCAAGGTGACGCGTTCCGCGCTCCAGAACGCCGCGTCGATCGCCGCGCTGTTCCTCACCACCGAGGCCGTCATCGCCGACAAGCCGGAGAAGAACGCCGCGCCGGCCGGCGGCGGCATGCCGGGCGGTGACATGGACTTCTGATCGGCCTCCGGCTGATCGCCTGTCCTTCCGACCGAGGGCGGTACCCCCTGCTGAGGCAGGAGGTGCCGCCCTCGGGCGTTTCCCCCCGCGGGCGCGCGGTGTGTGACCGGGGTCACGGAGGCGGCGCGGTGCGGGTGGAATGCGGGGACGCGCGTGCGGAGTTCATTCAGTAGGTGCAACATTGCGTGCGCACATACCGCATGGTCTACCGAGCGAATTCCCGAGGAGCCCCTACGTGACCGCCACGACCCCCGCCTCCCGCACGGCCCGGATCCTGTCCCGGCCGATCGCCCTCAACGGCCTCACCGTCCCCAACCGGATCGTGATGGCGCCGATGACCCGCATGTTCTCCCCGGGCGGCGTCCCCGGCGAGGACGTGCGCGCGTACTACGCCCGCCGCGCTGCCGCCGGTGTCGGCCTCATCGTCACCGAGGGCACGTACGTGGGCCACGCGTCGGCCGGCCAGAGCGACCGCGTCCCGCGCTTCCACGGCGAGGAGCAGCTGGCGGGCTGGGCGAAGGTCGCCGAGGACGTGCACGCGGCCGGCGGCACGATCGTCCCGCAGCTGTGGCACATCGGCACCGTCCGCAACCAGGGTGACGCGCCCTTCCCGGACGCCCCCTCCCACGGCCCCTCCGGCCTGCGCATCAACGGCACCGCGGACGCCACCCCCATGACCCAGGCCGACATCGACGCCGTCATCGGCGCGTTCGCCCGGGCGGCGGCGGACGCCGAGCGCATCGGCTTCGACGGCGTGGAGATCCACGGCGCCCACGGCTACCTCCTCGACCAGTTCTTCTGGGCGCACACCAACCGCCGTACCGACGGCTACGGCGGCGACCCGGCGTCCCGGGCGCGGTTCGCGGCGGAGATCGTCGCCGCCGTCCGCGACGCCGTCTCCCCGGAGTTCCCCGTCATCTTCCGCTACTCGCAGTGGAAGCAGGAGGCGTACGACGCCCGGCTCGCCGAGACCCCCGAGGAGCTGGAGGCCATCCTCACCCCGCTCGCGGAGGCGGGTGTCGACGCGTTCCACGCCTCCACCCGTCGCTACTGGCTCCCCGAGTTCGACGGCTCGGACCTGAACCTGGCCGGCTGGACCAAGAAGCTCACCGGCAAGCCGGTCATCACCGTCGGCTCGGTCGGCCTCGACGGCGACTTCGTGCACGCCTTCCAGGGCGAGGGCTCCCCGGTCCAGGGCCTCGACAACCTCCTGGACCGCCTGGAGGCCGACGAGTTCGACATGGTCGCCGTCGGCCGCGCGCTGCTCCAGGACCCGGAGTGGGCCGCGAAGGTGCTCGCCGACCGCTTCGACGAGCTGGCGCCGTACGACGCGGCGGCGGTCAAGACCCTGAGCTGACCCGGACGCCGGCCGGTCGCCGGCCCGCTACAGATTGCCCATGGGCTCGATGTCGACCCGGAGCGGCGTTCCCCACACCCGCAGCACCTCGTAGTCGGTGAACTCGTGCACGAGCCGGTACGCCATGGCCGGCCGGGAGCCGCGCCGCTGGGCGGCGAGGTACGCCTCGGCCTCGCGGAGGTCCCGCCGGGGCGTGCCGCACAGCTGCCACTCCTGGCCGTTCCACCGCTCCGGCAGCCACCGCTGCTGGGGCTGTGGCCGGTCGCCGCGGACGCCGTAGCGGGAGGGGGCCGACGGCACCGGCTCGCCTGGCCGGGTCCTGCCCTGGAACTCCGAGCGGCGGGCGGCCCGGCGCCGGGTCTCGCACAGCAGACACAGGTCGGGGGCGCTCTCGTCGACCGGCCCCTGCGGATGCTCGGGGCACCGGGTGGCGGGCGCGCCGGCCGTGACGCTGTCGTCCAGCAGGTCGAGGGCGCGCCGCAGATCGCTCTTGATCTCGTGCAGCCGGGCGTCGGGCGTGTCGGCGGTCAGGGCCTCTCCGTGCTCCCCGAGCAGCCGCAGGGCCCGTCCGAGGGCGGTGAGCTGGGCATGGTTCATGTCGATCGGTCGCCTCCTCCCCACCATGGTGCCCTGCCCCACGGAACACCGGCCCGCACGGGCGACGCCTGCGGCTTGTGCACGCGCCCCGAAGGCGTACGGCGCCGACTCGGACGCGCGCAGGAACCCGCCCGCCGCGTGGCGCCCGGTGGGCGGCCGCGGCGCCGGCCCCTGGGCCCGGCCGCGCCTCCGCCGGGTGGGTCAGGTGCCGGGGGCCGGGGCGGTGGCGGTCGTGGGGGTGGATGCTGAGGTGCCGGTGCCGGTGTCGGTGCTGTCGGTGGCGGGGCGGAAGGTGGCGTAGGTGGCCAGGAAGCCCACCAGGTAGCCGGTGAGGAGGCCGCCCGCGTAGACCGCGGCCAGCTGGGCCGGGCCGCGGTTCCCGGCCAGCAGCGGGAACAGGGCCCAGCCCGACGGGCCGATCGCCGTGGCGCCCACCCGGGTGCCCAGCATGGCGAAGAAGCCGATGAACGCCCCGCCCGCCGCCCCGCCCGCGCAGGCGGTCAGGAACGGCCGACCGAGCGGCAGGGAGACGCCGTAGATGAGGGGCTCGCCGACCCCCAGCAGGCCCGCCGGGAGCGCCGACCTGATGGTCGTCCGCAGCGGGACGTCGTGGCGGAGGCGGACGTAGACCGCGAGGGCCGCGCCCACCTGGCCGGCGCCCGCCATCGCGAGCAGCGGCAGCAGGGCCGTGTAGCCCTGCTGTTCGATGAGGGTGGCGTGCAGCGGGATCAGGGCCTGGTGCAGGCCCAGCAGGACCAGCGGGAGGAACAGGCCGCCCAGGAGCAGCCCGGCGAGGGCCCCGGTGGTGTCGAGCAGCCAGGTCGCGGCCGTGCCGATCGCCGTCGCCACCGTGCCGGCCGCGTACATCAGGCCGTACAGCGTCACCAGGCCGGCGACGAGGACCGTCACGGTCGGGGTCAGCAGCACGTCGAGCGCGCCCGGGACCCGGCCCCGGCACCACTTCTCCACCCGTGTGGCCAGGAACGCCGCCGCGAGCGCGCCGAGCACCCCGCCCTGCCCGGGCGCCAGGTGCACACCGAACGCCGTCACCTTCGCCACGCCCGGGTACACCACGACCGCCGCGACCGCCCCGCCCAGCACGGGCGTGCCGCCGAACTCCTTCGCCGTGTTGTAGCCGACGAACACCGGGATCAGCGCCATGAACGCGGAGGCGATCGAGGTCAGGGCGGGGGTGAGCGCGGGCAGCAGGCCGGCGTTCAGCAGCAGGCCGTTGAGCCCGGCCAGGATGCCGCAGCCGATGAGGGCGGGGATCAGCGGGACGAAGACGTGGGCGACGCGGCGCAGGGCGGTGCGGACGGGGCCGGCGTCGCGGTGTCGGTCGGCCTCCGCGGCCCGGGTGCCCCGGCCGGCAGCGGCCTCGGGGCCGGCGCCGCGGAGCCGGAGGAGGTCCTCGGGGGCCCGGGCGTCCCGGCCGGCCACCGCCCCGGCCACCGCCCCGTCGGCGGCGCCGGCGGCCGGCGGTCCGGCCAGCAGCGTCCGCACCTCGGCCGTGACCGCGTCGACCACCCCGGGCCCGAGCACGATCTGCCACACGTCCCCGCCGTCCACCACCCCGAGCACGCCGGGCAGGGCCCGCAGGGCCTCCTCGTCCCCGGCCGCCGGGTCGGCGAGGGTCAGCCGCAGGCGGGTCATGCAGTGGGTCACGGAGACGACGTTGGCCGGACCGCCCACCCGGGCGAGGACGGCGGTCGCGGTGGAGACGGGGTCGTTGCGCACGCCCCGAGCGTGCGGGTCAACGGGGGGCGTGCGCCAGCGCGGCGCGCAGATGGCCGTCACACTCCTCCAGAAGGCGGGCGGCCGTCGGGCCGTCGACTCCGGCGAGCAGGGCCAGGATCGCGTGCTTGACCTCGCCACCGGTCTGGGCGAGGGCCTTCTCGATCTCCTCGTCGCCCGCTCCGGTGGCGAGCGCGACGATCCGGCGGGAGCGGGCCCGCAGTTTGTCGTTCGAGGCGCGCACGTCGACCATCAGGTTCCCGTACGTCTTGCCGAGCCGGATCATCGTGATGGTCGACAGCATGTTGAGCACGAGCTTCTGGGCCGTGCCCGCCTTCAGCCGCGTGGAGCCGGTGACCAGCTCCGGGCCCACGACGACCTCGATGCCGTGCTCGGCGGCGGCGGCCAGCGCGCTGTGCTCGTTGCAGGCCAGGCCGACGGTCAGGGCGCCCAGTGCGCGGGCGTGCTCGACGGCGCCGACCGCGTAGGGGGTGCGGCCGGAGGCGGAGACGCCGACCACGCTGTCCTCGGCGTTCAGCTTCAGCGCGTCGAGGTCCCTGCGGGCGAGTTCCCCGGAGTCCTCGGCGCCCTCCACGGAGGTCACCAGGGCGTCGGGGCCGCCCGCGATGAGGCCGACGACCTGGGCGGGATCGGTGTTGAAGGTGGGCGGGCACTCGGAGGCGTCCAGCACGCCCAGCCGGCCGGCGGTCCCGGCTCCGGCGTAGACGAGCCGTCCGCCGCGGGCCATGCGGGCGGCGACGGCGTCGACGGCGGCGGCGATCCGCGGCAGCTGGGTGGCGACGGCGGCGGGCACGCCCGCGTCCTCGCCGTTCATCAGCCGGGCGATCTCCAGGGTGGGCAGCCGGTCGATGTCGGCCAGCTCGGGCCGGAAGGCCTCGGTGGTCAGGGAAGCCAGTTCGGTGCGCAGGTCATGAGAGGTCATGGGGGGTGGCTCTCTCCGGGGGCTCTTTCGACAGGGGGGACAGTGAACCGCTCCGGGGCGCGGGGAGCTGCGCGACAAGCCCAGTGAGCCCGCGGATCCCCGCGAACGGTCCGTCCTACGTTCTAGCGCGAAGCGCTGCGGTGGCGGTGGGCCAGTGCCTCGTACGACGCGGCCAGCGCGGGCGCCGCCGTCTCGTACGTCCGCTGGGCGACGCCCACGAACAGGCAGTCCACGACCAGGAGTTGACTTGTCCGGGAGGACATCGCGGCCGGCCGCAGCTCCGACTCCCGCGAGGTGGACGTGGTCAGCACCAGGTCGGCGTACTGGGTGACGGGGGAGTCGGGCCGGCCGGTGACGGCGACGGTCGTCGCCCCGTGCTCGAAGGCGGCCCGGAGCGGTTCGATGACGTCCCCGGTGGACCCGGAGTGCGTGATGGCGATGGCCACGTCTCCCGGGCGGAGCTGCACCGCGTTGGTCACGGCGAGGTGCGGGTCGCTGTGCGCGTGGGCTATGAGCCCTATCCGCAGCAGCTTCTGGGTGAGGTCCTGGGCGACGAGCCCGGAGGCTCCTATGCCGTACACGTCGGTGCGCCGGGCGCCGGTGAGCGCGGTGACGGCCGCGCCCAGCTGGCCGGTGTCGAGTCCGGCGGCGGTGTCGGCGAGGGTCTGCTGTTCCTCGTAGGCCAGCTTGGCGACGACGTCGGCGATCGGGTCGTCCACCGCGATGTCGGTGGTGATGGCGGGCGCGCGGCCCGACTGCTGCTGGGCGGCGAAGCCGGCGAGGGCGAGGCGCAGGTCGCGGTAGCCGGGGTAGCCGAGCAGCCGGGCGGTGCGCACGACGGTGGCCTCGCTGGTGCCGGTGAGCCCGGCGAGGCCGGTGACCGTGAGGGCGGCGCAGCCGGCCGGGTCGCTCGCGACGGCCTCGGCGACGCGCTGCATGGAGCGGGTCATGGAGGGGGCGAGGGTGCGCACCTTGGCGGCGAGAGAGCCGCCCGGACTGCCGAAACTTTCCTTCAGGTCCTGGGTCACACCTGAAAGATATTTTCGGTTCCGTGCCGGGGTCAAGACTGCGCACAATGGGTGCATGGATCCCATCAGCCCCCTGGAACAGGCGTTGCACGCGGCCCGCGCCCTGGTACTCGCGGACCTGGTCGCGGGCGGGGCCGCGGAGCCGGACGTGGTCTCGCTGGTGGAGGACTCCGTCGTGCAGCGGCGCTGGTGGGTCGAGCAGTGGCCGGAGGGCGCCGGCTACGTCGCCGGGCTGGTCGCGCAGGACGTGCAGGACGCGCTGCTGGACCGGTACGGCCGCTGGCCGCTGTGCCCGGTGTGCGGGGGCGGCGACCCCCACGCCCTGGAGGTGGAGCCGGAACTGGGCCCCGATCCGCACTGGGTGTGCCATCAGGCGGGCGTGAAGGTCGCCCCGGTGGGCTCACTCGGCTCGGCCGCGGGCGGGACGGCGTCCTCGTGAGGCGCCGATGACCGTCTACATCGACCCGCCGGCCTGGCCCGGACACGGGCGCATGTGGTCGCATCTGGTGAGCGATGTGTCCTACGACGAACTGCACCGGTTCGCCGAGGGGCTGGGCGTCCCGCGGCGGGCCTTCGAGCGGGACCACTACGACCTGCCGTCGCACCGGTACGCGGACGCGGTGGCCGCCGGGGCGGTGGAGGTGCGCAGCCGCGAGGTGGTGCGCCTGCTGCGGGCGTCCGGGCTGCGCCGGCCGAAGGGGCTTCAGGCGCGGCGCACGTAGAGCCGGAGGCCGCTGTCCATGCCGTACTCCTCGTGGGCGGTCCGCTCCTCGTCCACGGTCGCCCGGACGAACCCGGCCCGGGTCGCCACCTGTTGCGAGGAGACGTTGTCCGGCTCGATCGTCGCGATGACCGTGTCGACGTCGTCCCGGGCCAGTGCCCACTCGGTCAGGGCGCGCACGGCCTCGGTCGCGTAGCCGTCGCCGCGGGCGCCCTCGATCAGGTCGTAGCCGATCTCCACCCGGCGCTCGTCGTCGGGGGCGCCGTGGAAGCAGACACCGCCGACCGCGCGGCCGTCCTGCTGCCGGACGAGGGCGAAGACGCCGAACTCCGGTCGGTGGACGCCTGTTTCGTAGGACTTCATCAGATACGAGCAGGCCTGCCGGGTGCCGTCGTGCGGGCCGTCCCCGAGCCAGTCCAGGCCGCCCCTGCCGCCGAGGCGCACGTCGTCGGCGACGGCGGGGCGGATACCGGTGAGGAGGAGGCGCTCGGTGGGGAGGACCAGGTTGTTGTACAGGGTCCAGTCGGTGATCCGGGCGCGGCCGGGCAGTTCACCGCGGCCGGTCGCCCACAGCAGGGTCGGCCACGGCTCGGGGCCGGGCTGGACGTGGGGGAACAGCCAGGCGAGGACGGCCGCGGCGAGGTCCGGGTCGGGTTCGTGGGCGAGGCCGAGGCCCCCGGCGATGTCGTGCGTGTGCAGCAGCGTCTCGTTGACGGCCATCGCCGCGAAACCCTCGCGGTCGGCGGTGCCGAAGGGCTGGGGATGGAAGGCGCGGACCCCGGGCGGCGCGCTGCGGACGGTGGCCGCCACCAGGGCGCCGGTCGCCTCGATCACCTGGAGCAGTCCGGCGTTGTCGGTGCCCTCGGGGAGGGTGATGGCCAGCGGGAAGCGGTCCTGGGCGCGGCTGGCGAGACGGCTCGCGTAGTGGGTGAAGGCCTGGGCGATGTGGAAGGCCGTCGTACGGCAGCTCCACTCCATGCCGGCCGCGCGGACCGCGTCCCAGTCCCGGTCCAGTGCCGCGCGCAGTGTCGCCGTGCAGTGCGCGACGGCCGCCTCCACCTGGTCCCCGCTCATCATCCGCATGCGCGCACAGTACGGCGGGGGCCGTTCTCAGGGCGACAGCATTTCCAGCTCGCCGGCGAGGTTGTGGCGGGCGGTGGCCTCCCAGTGTTCCTGGCCGTACGGCGTGCGGAACAGGCGCGGCAGCTCCAGGAGTTGGCGCAGGACCGCCGAGCGGCCCGTGCGGAAGGCGGCGTCGGGGACGAAGTGGTACTCCTCGCGGATCCGGGCGGTGTAGGCGGCGTACGCCGACGGGGGCGCGGCCAGGACCGCCAGGTCGGCGTCGCACAGCACCTGGCCGTCGCGGTCGGAGGCGGCCGGGTCGTGCGTGACGGTGAGCCGGACCAGCCGGGCCACCTCGGCGGTCTTCGCGCCGGACAGGCCGGTCTCGGGCAGCGCGCGCTCGGCCAGCCGCGCGGACCGCTCCTCGTTCTCGGACCGTTCGGGCAGGTAGACGGCGTCGTGGAACCAGGCGGCCAGGCGGACCACGTCCGGGTCGGCGGCGCAGGGCGCCAGGGTGTCGACGTGGTCGAGCACCTCGGTGAGGTGGGCCACCGTGTGGTAGCGGCGCTGCGGTTCCTGCCAGCGGATGAGCAGGTTGTCGGCGTACGGCGTGGGGTCGGGGCCGTCGCCGGGGGCGCGGGCGGCTTCCAGGGCGCGGGCGAAACGGAGGCGGAGGGCGTCGAGATCGGCCATGGACGGCATTCTGCCGCGCCGCCCGTCCACCGGCGCCCGGGTTCCGTTTCGGGTGAGGGACGTGCCCGTTCCGGCGTACGCTTTGAATGGACTAGACCTGTAGTGGCGGAGGGAATGGGGTGCCATGAGCAAGCGTGCAGTCCTGGAGGTGATCGCCCTCGACACCGAGGACGCGGTCGCCGCCCAGGCCGGAGGCGCGGACCGGCTGGAGCTGGTCACCGAGATGGCGGCCGACGGGCTCACCCCCTCGCCCGCCACCGTCGCCGCGATCCGCGCCGCCGTCGACATCGACCTGCGCGTGATGCTCCGCCTCGCGGACGGCTTCGCCGCCGGTGACGTGACACGGCTGGCCGGGGTCGCCGGCGAGCTGCGGGCGGCCGGCGCCGACCAGTTCGTGCTGGGCTTCCTGGACGCGGCCGGCGGTGTCGACCTGGCCGCGGTGGAGCGGGTCGTGGGCGCGCTCGACGGCTGCCCCTGGACGTTCCACCGGGCGATCGACCGGGCCGCCGACCGCGACGCCCTGCGCAAACACCTCGCCGACCTGCCCGGCCTGGACACCTACCTCACCGCCGGCTCCGCCACCGGCGTGGACGACGGCCTGCCCACCCTGCTCGCCGAGGAGGCACGCGGGGGTGAACCCGGCTACGCGCAGCAGATCCTGGTGGGCGGCGGCCTCCGGCTCGACCACGTGCCCCGGCTCCGGGCCGGCGGCCTCGCGGCGTTCCACATCGGCGGCGCGGCCCGCCCCGACGGCTGGCAGGGGCCGGTCTCGGCGGACGCGGTCACCCGCTGGCGCACGACCCTGGACGCCGACGCCGACGCCGACGCCGACGCCGACGCCGACGCTGACGCCTACGCCGACTAGCCGTATCGCGCGCTACCCGGCGAGCTGGGCGGGCAGGGGGTGCGCGTGGGTGACGATCAGGCCCGACACGGCGCGGGTCAGCGCCACGTACAGCCGGCGCAGGCCCGTGCGTTCGTCCGGTTCGCCGTCCACCACGGCCCGCGGCTCGTCCAGGACCACGTAGTCGTACTCCAGGCCCTTGGCGAGGGAGGCCGGGACGAGGGTCAGCCGGGTCTCCCGGGTCGTCTCCTGGCCCGGCCCGAGGTATCCGATGCCGGCCGCGGTCAGCGCCTCGGCCAGCTCCGGGATCCGGGCGTCGGCCGCGATCAGGCCGGTCGAGCCCTCGTTGCACAGCAGCTCGGCGCAGGCGGCGACGACACCGGCCGGCTCCGCGACCGTACGGATCTCGAAGAGGCCCGGGTTCTCCCGGACGGAGGCGACCGGGGTGAGGCCGGGCGCGATGTGGGGCAGCAGCCGGGAGGCGTACGTGATGACGTCCGTCGGCACGCGGAAACCGGCCGTCAGCTCCTCGACGACCCCGTCCGGCTTGCCGAGGTGGCCCAGCGCCTCCGCCCAGCTCCGGGTCGCCCACGGGGTCGTGCCCTGCGCGAGGTCGCCCAGGACGGTCGCGCTGCCGGTGGTGCAGCGGCGGCCGACCGCGCGGTACTGCATCGGGGACAGGTCCTGCGCCTCGTCCAGGACGACGTGGCCGAGCGAGGACGTGCGCTGGATCAGGTCGGTCGCCTCGTCGATCAGCACGGCGTCCGCCGCCGACCACCTGGCCGCCTTCACGCTCCGCACCGGCCTGTCCCACAGGATCGTCCGCTGCTCGTCCCCGTCCAGGAGCCCGGCGGCGTGTTCGGCGAGGAACTCCGGGTCGGTCAGCAGCCGCAGCACCAGCTTCGCCGGGTCGACGGCCGGCCAGACGGTCTTCACGGCCGCCTTCACCGCGGCGTTGCGGGCGACCGCGTCCTGCACCCGGTCGTCCGGGGCCTCCCCGGCCCGCTCCATCTGCACGAGCACCGCGTGCGCGATGCGCTGCGGCAGGGCCTCGCGGGCGGCCCCGTAGCGGATGTCCCGCGCCAGCAGCTCGCGGACGATGTCCTCCAGCTCGTACGCCGGGACCCGCCGGCGCCGGGAGCCGCGCACCACCACGACCGGCTCGGCCGGCATGGTCACGTGGGAGTACAGGGCCCGGCGCAGCACCTCGGCCATCCGGGCGTCGCCCTTGACGACGGCGGCGGGCGCGTCGTCGGTGCCGCGCACCTCCACATGGGCGACGAGGTCGTCGACGGTGGCCTGCTGCACGGCCAGCTCGCCCAGGGCGGGCAGCACCTGTTCGATGTAGTGCAGGAAGGACCGGTTCGGTCCGATGACGAGGGTGCCGGTGCGGGCCAGCCGCTCGCGGTGGGCGTAGAGCAGGTAGGCCACCCGGTGCAGGCCGACGGCCGTCTTGCCGGTCCCCGGCCCTCCCTGCACGCAGACCGTGCCGCCGAGCCCGCTGCGGACGATCTCGTCCTGCTCGGGCTGGATGGTGGCGACGATGTCCCGCATCGGGCCGACGCGCGGCCGTTCGATCTCCTGCTGGAGCAGCTTGCTGGTGGGGCCGTCCTCCGTCGGGCCGGCCGGGTCACCGAGGTGCTCGTCCTCGTACGCCGTGAGGTCCCCGCCCGTGTAGCCGAAGCGGCGGCGCAGCCCGACGTCCATGGGGTCCTTGCGGGACGCCCGGTAGAACGGCTGCGAGACCGGTGCGCGCCAGTCGATGACCATGGGGTCGCCGTGGGCGTCGTGCACGTGCCGCCGCCCGATGTAGAAGCGTCCGCCCGTCTCCCACCGCTGTTCCTGGTAGTCGAGGCGGCCGAAGAACAGCGGGGTGCCGCTGAGGTCGGCCAGTGCCTTGACGCGCGCCTCGATCTGCCGGGCGAGCACTTCGGCGTTGACCCAGTTCGCGGTGACGTCCCGGATGTCCAGGGCCTCCGCGTCCTCGCGCATGGCGCGCAGGGCGGCACGGGACGCGGCGAGGTGGGCGCGTTCGCGGGCGAGGGGGTCGTCGGTGGGCGTGGACAAGGGGGTGCCTCCGGTGGGCCTGCTGCGTGGGCTGTGACGATGCCGTCCGGTTTCCGGCCGGGCGGCGGCGCTCCGTGGCGGAGGCGGGCAAGAGCGGAGATTGTAGAGGGGCCGTCGGGTGGGGGCCACCGAATATCGGTGCCGCATGTCGGTGCCGCGGGGATTCACGGCACGCGCGGCACCGAAGATCGACATAAAGTCATATCCGTGCGGAAACGGACGGTGACGCCTCTCCCCCCGGCCCCTGCCCCTCCCGCGTCCGTCCTGCCTGTCCTGCCCGTGCTCCTCCTGGTGCTCTCCCTCGGCTGCTTCACCGCCCTGTGCGTGGCGCAGCGGGCCCCGATGGCCGACCTGCTGGTGTACCGGGCCGAGGGCGCCGCCGCGGCGCACGGCGGCGACCTGTACGGCTTCACGGTCACCGAGTGGCGGCTCCCGGCGACCTACCCGCCCTTCGCGGCACTCCTCTTCGTCCCCGTCGCCTGGCTCCCCCTGCCCGTCCTGAAGGCGGCCTCCCTGGCGGGCGACGCGGTTCTGCTCGCCGGCCTGGTCGCCCTCTCCGCCCGCCTGGCGTCCCGCCCGCTGTCCCCGGCCCGGTTGTGCACGGCCACCGCCGCCGCGCTCTGGCTGGAACCGGTGTTCCAGACGGTCCTGTTCGGCCAGGTCAACCTGGCCGTCGTCTGCCTGACCCTGTGGGACCTGACCCGGCCGCCCGGCGCCCGCACCCGGGGCCTGGCCCTCGGCCTGGCGGCCGGCGTCAAACTCACCCCGGTCCTCTTCCTGGTCTACCTGCTGCTGCGCGGACGCCGGCGGCAGGCGGCCACGGCGGCGGCCGGTCTCGCCGCCACCGTCCTGCTCGGCTTCCTGCTGCTCCCCGCGGCGAGCGCCGACTTCTGGACCCGGCGGCTGTACGAGACCGGCCGGGTCGGCAAGGCGTGGATCGTGGACAACCAGTCCCTGCGGGGGCTGGTCGCGCGGGCCCTGCACGACCCCGCGCCGGGTCTCGCCTGGGCGCTGCCGGCGGCGGCGGTCGCGGTGGCGGGCCTCGCGCTGGCCCGCCGTGCCCGCCGGGAGAGCCACGGCGTCCTGCTGACCGCGTTCACGGCCCTGCTGGTCTGCCCGGTCAGCTGGACCCACCACTGGGTGTGGTGCGTGCCGCTGCTCGCGGTGCTGCTGGCGGAGGGCCGCACCCGTACGGCCGTGCTGGTGGCCCTCGTCTTCACCGCCCGCACGATGTGGCTGGTCCCCCACGCGGGCGGCCTGGACCTGGAACTGCCGTGGTGGCAGCAGCCGTTGGCAGCACCGTACGCCCTGCTGCCGTTCCTCCTGCCGTTCCTCCTGCCGTTCGGACGGGCCGGCTCGTGTGACAGCATGATCAACCGTTGTCCGAACCTCACGACCGAGCAAACGGGGAAATCGCATGCCGTTCTCGACGCTTCCGATCCGTAAGGCGGTGGGCGCTCTGACCGCCGCCACCGCCCTGGCCCTGGGCGCCACCGTCCTGGCCGCGCCCGGCGCCTTCGCCGTGGACTCGTCCGGGTGCACCAAGAACATCAAGGACGCCACCTACCCGGTCGTCCAGTGGGACCACGCCGACATGCACACCGGCCCCGGCTACACCTACAAGGTGAAGAAGTCCGTCTTCGCGGGCAGCAAGGTGCGCGTGTACTGCACCGCGTACAAGAAGGGCGTCACCTGGTACTACGGCAAGTCCGGCACGACCAAGGGCTGGATGGACAGCTACGCGTTCTTCTAGACCGACCGGCCGCCCCGGCGGCCCTTCCGGTCAGGCCTGGCCCTCCGCCAGGATCTCGTCCGCGTCCATGATCCGGTACGCGTACCCCTGCTCCGCCAGGAACCGCTGGCGGTGGGCGGCGAAGTCCTGGTCGAGGGTGTCGCGTGCGACGACCGAGTAGAAGTGCGCCTGGTGGCCGTCGGCCTTGGGGCGCAGCACCCGGCCGAGCCGCTGGGCCTCCTCCTGCCGGGAGCCGAACGTCCCCGACACCTGGACGGCGACCGTGGCCTCCGGCAGGTCGATGGAGAAGTTGGCGACCTTCGACACCACCAGCACGCTGATCTCGCCCTGGCGGAAGGCGTCGAAGAGCTTCTCCCGCTGCGCGTTGGAGGTCTCGCCCTTGATGACGGGCGCGTTCAGGTGCTCGCCCAGCTCGTCCAGCTGGTCGATGTACTGGCCGATGACCAGGATCTGCTGCCCCGCGAACCGGCGGACGATCGCCTCCGTGACCTTCCGCTTGGTGGCGGTGGTCGCGCAGAAGCGGTACTTCTCCTCCGCCTCGGCGGTGGCGTACGCCAGCCGCTCGGTGTCGGTGAGGTTGACGCGGACCTCGACGCAGTCGGCGGGCGCGATGTAGCCCTGCGCCTCGATCTCCTTCCAGGGCGCGTCGAACCGCTTCGGCCCGATCAGCGAGAACACGTCCGACTCGCGGCCGTCCTCGCGGACCAGCGTCGCCGTCAGACCCAGGCGCCGCCGCGCCTGGAGGTCGGCGGTGAACTTGAAGACGGGCGCGGGCAGCAGGTGCACCTCGTCGTAGACGATCAGCCCCCAGTCCCGGGAGTCGAACAGCTCCAGGTGCGGGTAGACGCCCTTCCGCCGGGTCGTGAGGACCTGGTAGGTGGCGATGGTGACGGGACGGATCTCCTTGCGCGTCCCGCTGTACTCGCCGATCTCCTCCTCGGTCAGCGACGTCCGCTTCACCAGCTCGTGCTTCCACTGCCGGGCCGAGACGGTGTTGGTGACGAGGATCAGGGTGGTGGACCGGGCCTGGGCCATCGCCCCGGCCCCGACCAGCGTCTTGCCCGCGCCGCAGGGCAGCACCACGACGCCGCTGCCACCGTGCCAGAAGTTCTCCACGGCCTGCTTCTGGTACGGCCGCAGCGCCCAGTCGTCCTCCAGGAGGTCGATGGGGTGCGCCTCACCGTCGACGTACCCGGCGAGGTCCTCGGCCGGCCAGCCCAGCTTCAGCAGCGTCTGCTTGATCTGCCCGCGCTCCGAGGGGTGCACGGCCACGGTGTCCGCGTCGATACGGTTGCCGACCAGCGGGGCGATCCGCTTGGACTTCAGCACCTCCTCCAGCACCGGGCGGTCGGTGGTGGTGAGGACGAGGCCGTGCGCGGGGTGCTTGCTCAGGGTGAGGCGGCCGTAGCGGTCCATCGTCTCGGCGATGTCGACGAGCAGCGCGTGCGGCACCGGGTACCGGCTGTACTCCACGAGGGCGTCCACGACCTGCTCGGCGTCGTGGCCGGCGGCGCGCGCGTTCCACAGGCCGAGCGGGGTCACCCGGTAGGTGTGGATGTGCTCGGGTGCCCGCTCCAGCTCGGCGAAGGGCGCGATGGCACGCCGGCAGTCCCCGGCCCGCTCGTGGTCGACCTCCAGGAGCAGGGTCTTGTCGGACTGGACGATCAGTGGACCGTTCACGCGCGGCACACCCTTTCCGCAATAGCCAAACGTCCAGTGTGCCTCATCCAGCGGGGTTCCCCCCAGGTTCCCGGGGGCCGATGGCGTCACCGGGGCGGTCTCACTCCTCCGCCAGCTCGGCGACCCCCGTGATCCGGTGCAGCGGATACGTCCGCACCTCGTCCGCCGTGTGGTCGTACGCCGTCACGAAGCCGCCCTCGACACGGATCGGCGCGATGACCCGCTGGCTGGCGGCGCCCTCGGCGTTGACGTAGCCGATCCACACGGAGTCGCCGGTCAGGACGGCGGCCTGCATGGTGGCCAGGGTGTCGGCGGAGGACGTGCGGGGCAGCTCGCCGCCCGCGGGGGACCCGTCGACGGCCTTGCGCGGGGTGGTGGCGGCCAGGTCACCGGCCCGGATCGCGCGGACCGCCGCCGCGAGGAGCGTGGCGTCGGGCGGCGGCGGCCCCTCCGGCACCGGCTCGGGCGCGGCACGCGGCGGGGTGCGGTGGGCATGGGCGCGGGCGATCAGCACGTCGCCCTCGGCGGACTCGGCGGCGGGCGCGTACCCCATGCCGCGCAGCCCCTCCAGCAGCGTCACCGGGTCGTTCTGGGAGGCCAGCACGGTCGGGGCGAGACGGCGCAGGCGCAGGCCGGCGGCGCGCCGGTCGGCGAGGATCTCGTTCAGCAGGGCGTCGTCGTCGCAGCGGACGTACGCGGAGGCCGCGCCGACCCGCAGGTGGCCGTGTCTGCGGGCCACGTCGTCGATGAGGTAGGCGAGCGGCTGCGGGACCGGGGTGCGGGAGTGCTCGGCGAGGAAGGCGTGCAGGTCGGCGGCGGTCCGGCCGGCGTCCAGGGCGCGGCGCACGGACGCCGGGGTGAACCGGTACACGGTCGCGCCGCCCTTGGACTCCACGTCCGCGAGCACCCCCAGCACGTCCGCGAGCGGGCGGCGCAGCGGGCCGGGGGCGACCGCGGTCAGGTCCGCCTGGAGCAGCACGTGGTCCAGGGGCTCCGGCAGCAGCGGGGCGAGCAGCCGGGCCGCGGCGGCGGTCGCGACGGCCTGGTCGGTCTCGGAGAGGGGCGCGAGCCGGACGGCGGGCCGGTGGTGGTGCACGGGCAGCTTGTCACCGGGTCCGGCCGGGTCCGCGGCGGCGGCAGCGGACGCGCCGGAAGCGGACGCACCACCGGGTGCGGGGGAGCCGGTCGCCGACGGCCCGGCCTCGGGCGCGGCGGGCCGGGCGGCACCGGAGCGGGCGCCGGAACCGGCGGGGGGTGCGCCGAGCAGCGCGCGGCCGTGCGCCGACAGGGCGCCCCGCCCGGTCACGCCCAGCAGCTCGGCCTCCGTCAGGGTCCAGCGGGCGAGCCGGGAACGCAGGTCCTCCTCGCCGCCGTCCTTCCCCCACGCGCCGCCGCGCTCGCGCGGGGCGGTGCCCACGGGGCCGCGCAGCGGGTGCTCCCAGCGCAGCCGGGACAGCACCGACTCGGCGTCCGGGGCCGCGCCCTGCGGCAGCGCCGCCAGCAGGGCCAGCACCCGGTGCCGCACCTCGGGCGCGGCGGACCGGTCCAGGCCCGGGCCGAGCGCCGACAGCGTGCGGTCCTTGGCGTCCCGGCCGCCGATCAGCCCCGGGGTGCGGGTGGCCGTCAGCCAGGCCCGGGCGAGCCGGCCCCAGCGTTCGGCGGGAGGCGTCTCCAGCCACTCGTCGTAGGCGGGCGTGGCCGCGTACCGCTCGTCGGCCTCGCCGTCGGAGGCGATCAGACCGGCCGCGTGGGCCAGTTCGACCCAGAACGCGGCGACCGGCTCCGACACGTCCAGGGCGACGGCGGTCCGCTTCAGGTCACGGACGCTCAGCCCGCCCGCCCGCAGCACCGCCGGCCCGCCCTCGTCCCAGTCCTTCAGCAGCTCCTCGACGGTGGCCAGGGCGGTGTACGCCTGCCCGGCGGCCGTCGCGTCCACCACCTGCGGGCTGTGCGCCGCGGCCGGCACCACCGCGGGCGGCAGCGGCTCGGGCGTGCGGTGGGCACGGCCCTCCCGCAGATGCAGGGCCACCTCGCGGGGCAGGACGACCGTGCCGGGAGCCGTCGGCAGCAGCAGCCCACGGTCCAGCAGCCAGCGCAGATGCGCGGCCGGATCCGCGGTGACCTGCCCGTACGGCGGCCCCCACACCAGCCGGGACAGCACCTCACGGGCGGCCTCCGGCGCCCCGGCGAGCAGCTTCGCCATCTTCTTGCGATGGGTGAACAGCCCGGCCAGCGCGGTCACCGCGGACACCGAGTCATGCGTCGACGCCAGCCCCGCCGTCGTCACGATCTCCTGGATGCGGCCCGGCGACATGCCCGAGGTGGCCTCCTGCACGGTCGGGCCGAGCCCGGTCGGCGACGGATGCTGCGGGGACGGCGCGAGCAGCTCGCGGGCGGTCCGCACCAGCCGCAGCCGGACGTCGTCGCCCCACACCAGCGCCTGCTCGCGCAGGGTGCCCAGAGCCCGCGGCAGCGCGGCGGCCACCGCCTCGTCCACGGCGTCCCCCGCCATCAGCCCCAGCAGCGTGTCGTACGACGCCGGGTCCGGGGCCACCGCCAGTGCCTCCGCCGTCTGCAACGCGAACCGGTCAAGCCGCTCCAGCGCGCGCAGCACCGAGGCCCGCGTACCGGCGCGGGTGGCGAGCTGGGTCAGGTCGGTGGGGACGGGGGTGATGAGGTCCGGGCGGCTGCGCAGCAGCGCGGCCAGGGAGGCGTCGTCCCTGGCGCGGAGCGCTTCCGCGAGGGACCGAGGGACTGAGTGGGCCTCGGGGCTCATCCGGCCAACGGTAGCGGACTTCCCCGTGCCGGGGGCGCCGGGAAAGAAGCGGTACGGTCCTCACGGGGTTTCAGTCGGCGTCACCCCGGAGGGGTTTCGTGGGGATCGAGAGCGACCAGGTCGTCTACGAGTATCTGAGCCGCGTCGGGGACATCGCGCAGCGACGGCAGCTGCCGTCCGCCACCCGCATGCGGCTCGTGTCGGAGCTGCGCAACGAGATCGACAGGTCGCGGGCGAGGACGACGGTGGACTCGCCCGCCGCCGTCCGCCGCATCCTGGAGCGCCTGGGCACCCCCGACGAGGTCGTCTCGGCGGCGGACGGCACCGCCGGGGGGCCGCAGCCGCCCAGCACCGCCGTCCCGGCCCAGCCCGCGGACCGGGAGCGGGCGCCGGGCCCGGGGCCGGTGGAGTCGGCGCGGGGCCGGTGGGGGCGGGCCGTACCGCGTCCGCGCGCCGCCGAGCCGGCCCCGCCCGCCGCGTCCTCCCCGCCGCATCTCGCGCCCGCGCACGAGCTCGGGGACGGGGTGGCGATGCCCGACTGGTGGCGGATGAGCGCCGGTGGCCCGTCGGCGGACCTCGATCCGGTGCCGGGGTTCGTCGGCGGGGTGGAGATCCCGGAGCTGCTCAGACGGCCGCCGGAGGTCGAGGCGGCCGGTGCTCGCAAGGCCGAGGCGGTGGCGGAGTCCGGCGGGGACGGGGACGGGGAAGGGACCGAAGCCGGCGTCGTGGCCGGGACCGGCCGGCGCCGCCGCCTTCCCCGGCCCGCGGCCGGCTGGTCCAACCCGTTGTTGCTGCTGGGGGCCGCCGCGCTGGTCGCCGGTGCCGTGCTCGGCAACTGGATCCCGCTGCTGCTGGGCTGGCTGATCGCCTACGGCTCCCGGCGGCTGACGCCCGCGGAGACGAAATGGGCGGTGCTGGTGCTGCCCGGTACGGCGGTCGCGGCCGGGCTGGTGTGGCTGTGGGGGCGCACCGAGGGCCGGTGGGGGCAGCCGATCGCCCAGGGCCACATGAACGACGCCGTCGGGGAGACGTGGCCGTGGGTGGTCAGGGGAGCGGCGGTGGCCACGGCGCTGTACCTGGCGTGGCGCTCACAGCGGAAGTGACTCCGCCGGTTCGGCGGTGGGACCCGGGTGCGGGTGGGTCGGGGTCGCTCGCGCAGTTCCCCGCGCCCCTTTTCGGGCGCTGTCGTCGAGCGTGGCGGAACCGGCACAATACGGCGTATGGCTTCCTCACTGACCGTCGGGTTCGACCTGGACATGACCCTCATCGACTCGCGGCCGGGCATCCGTGCCTGTTACCTGGCGCTGTCGGAACGGACGGGGACGTTCATCGACGCCGATCTGGCGGTGACCCGGCTGGGGCCGCCGCTCGCCGAGGAGCTGATCCACTGGTTCCCGGCCGATCAGGTGCCGGTGATGGCCGATCTGTACCGGGAGATGTACCCGTCGAGGGCCATCACCGCGACGCCGGCCATGGACGGGGCCCGGGAGGCCATCGACGCGGTCCGCGCGGCGGGCGGCCGGACGATGGTGGTGACGGCGAAGTACGAGCCGAACGCCAAACTGCACCTGGCCCACCTCGGCATCGAGCCGGACGTGGTCGTCGGTGACCTGTGGGCCGAGCAGAAGGCGCTGGCGCTGCGCGAGCACGGCGCGGGCGTGTACGTCGGCGACCACGTCGGCGACGTGCGCGGGGCCCGCACGGCGGGGGCGTTGTCGGTGGCCGTGGCGACCGGCCCGTGCCCGGCCGAGGAACTGCGCGCGGCCGGGGCGGACGTCGTCCTGGACGACCTGTCGGCGTTCCCGGCGTGGCTCGCCGGCTACCGGGAGGCGTCCCTCGCCTGACGCCGTCCCGCGGCGACGGACCGCAGGACACCGGCGCCGGCGACGAGGAATCCGACGGCCATGAGCATGCTCAAACCGAACATGTACGTCGGGAAAGGCGTCGCGCCGAGCAGCATCGGTGCCACCGTGACCAGGGTGGCCACCGCCCCGACGAAGAAGACGACGGCACCGGCGCGGATCAGTCCGTCACCGGGCGCGGTGGAATTCGGTTGGGTTTTGTCACGCACCGGACCAGGGTAGTTCCTGGCGCGACAGAACAGCCGAGGGCCGTCTTGTCACCGGCCCGAAGACCATTAGCCTTGGTAGCGGCGGGTCACGGTCGACCCGCTCTGTGCTATCAAGAGCCGTTTCCGAAGCATTCCCCCAACGAGTACGAGGACGAGGACAGACGTGCCTACCGGCAAGGTCAAGTGGTTCAACAGCGAGAAGGGCTTCGGCTTCCTCTCCCGCGACGACGGCGGTGACGTCTTCGTTCATTCCTCTGTTCTCCCCGCCGGAGTCGATGTGCTCAAGCCGGGCCAGCGCGTGGAGTTCGGGGTGGTCGCCGGCCAGCGCGGCGACCAGGCGCTGTCGGTCATCGTGCTCGACCCGACGCCGTCGGTCGCCGCCGCCCAGCGCAAGAAGCCGGACGAGCTGGCCTCGATCGTGCAGGACCTGACGACTGTCCTGGAGAACATCACGCCGCAGCTGGAGAAGGGCCGTTACCCCGACAAGGTCTCCGGCAAGAAGATCGCCGGCCTGCTCCGTGCGGTCGCCGACCAACTGGACGTCTAGGCAGTCGTCGCCGTCAGGGAAACGCGAGCGCGTCCGGGCCGAGGGGCGGCACCAGTCCCTCGGCCGCCGCACGCGTGAGCAGTCCGCGGACCGCGGCGTAACCGTCCTCGCCGAGGCCGGCGGTGAACTCGTTGACGTACAGCCCGATGTGCTGGTCGGCGACGGCCGGGTCCATCTCCTGGGCGTGCGCCAGGACGTACGGACGGGAGGCCTCCGGGTCGTCCCAGGCGGCCCGCACCGAGGCGCGGACGGACTCGGCGAGCCGGCCGAGCGTCTCGGCGCCCAGCGCGCGCCGGGCGATGATCGCGCCGAGCGGGATCGGCAGCCCGGTGGTCAGCTCCCAGTGCTCGCCCATGTCGGCGAGCTTGTGCAGCCCGTAGTCCCGGTAGGTGAAGCGGGCCTCGTGGATGACCAGTCCGGCGTCCACCTTGCCGTCCCGTACGGCCGGCATGATCTCGTGGAAGGGCAGGACGACGATCTCGCCGACCCCGCCGGGCAGCGTGTCCGCGGCCCACAGGCGGAACAGCAGGTAGGCGGTGGACTTCTCGCTGGGCACCGCGACCGTACGGCCCGTCAGGTCGGCACCGGGCTCGCGGGTGAGGACCAGCGGTCCGCAGCCCCGGCCCAGCGCGCCGCCGCACGGCAGCAGCGCGTACGTGTCGAGGACGTACGGCAGGACGGCGTACGACACCTTCAGCACGTCCGACTCGCCGCGCTCGGCCATGCCGTTGGTGATGTCGATGTCGGCGAAGGTCACGTCCAGCGCGGGGGCGCCGGGGACGCGCCCGTGGGCGAGGGCGTCGAAGACGAAGGTGTCGTTGGGGCACGGCGAGTACGCGATCTTCAACGGCTCGGTGCTCGGCGACACGGTGCTCAGCGGCTCAGTGCTCATGCGGGTTCCAACTCTCCAGTGCGGGCGCCAGCTTCCCGAAGCCCTCGGTGAGGGCGGCGAGGGCGTCGCCGATGCGCCAGGCGGCCCGGTCGCGGGGCCCGACGGCGTTGGAGACGGCGCGGATCTCCAGCACGGGCACCCCGTGCGCGGCGGCGGCCTCGGCCACCCCGAACCCCTCCATGCCCTCGGCGAGCGCACCGGGGTGCCGGGCGCGCAGGGCGGCGGCGCGGGCGGCGGTGCCGGTCACGGTGGAGACGGTCAGGATGGTGCCGGTACGAGCGCCGGTGGCCTCGGACACGACTCGTACGAGTGATTCCGGCGGGCGGTGGGTGATGGTTCCGAACCCGAGTTCGGTGACCGGCAGGAAGCCGTCGGCGGTCTCGGCGCCGAGGTCGGCCACGGTGACCGCGTCGGCGACGACCAGGGAGCCGACGGGCGCGCCGGGCGGGAAGCCGCCGCCGATCCCGGCCGAGACCACCAGGCCGTAGGGCCGGCCGGCCAGCGCGGCGGCGGTGAGGGCACCGGCGGTGGACGCGGCGGCGAGCGCCGGGCCGACCCCGGCGGCCAGCAGATCCCAGCCGGCGGCCGTACGGGACAGCACCGCGCCCGGCAGCCGTATCTCCTCGGCCGCGGGCAGCGCCCGGGCCACCGCGTCCCGCTCGACGGGGACCGCGGTGGCGACCAGGACCCGTACCGCCGTCGTGATCAGGCCTTCTTCAGCTTGAAGGACCAGACGCCCTCGTTCGACTTGCCGCCCATGCGGATGGACACCGTGTTGGTGTCGCCCTGGGTGCCGTACTGCGTGTTGAAGAAGGCGCTGCTCGGGATGGTCCGGTACGTCTCCTTGCTGGTGTCGGTGAACTGGCGGCCGTTCACCAGGAGGATCCAGCCGGCGTCCGCGATCTTCGGGTCGACGCCGACGCGGACGGTCTCGTCCTGGCCGACCTTGATCGACTCGACGTCGCCGGCCTTCTTGACGCACTTCGCCAGCGACTTGTCGTCGAGGGCCTTGCCGTCGTTGTAGCAGAGAGCCTCGGCGTTGACCGAGCTCCTGCCGACGGTGATCGTCGCGACGGGTGTCGGCTTGTCGCAGGCCGACAGGGCGAGCAGTCCGGCGGAAACGGCGCCGGCGGCGGCGACGGCGCGGCGGCGTCGCACAACGGATTGCAGCGTGGTCATGGCCGAAGGCTATCGGGCGCCCGTGGCCGACCGCCCACGCGGGGTGCGGCGTGCCCGGTTCGTTACGCCGGGCGTGCCCGCGGCCGGGCGGCCCGTGCCCGGATCGTCACGCCACCCGGCGTCCGGGTCCGACCGCCGTGCCGGGACCGTCACGCCACCTGGGCCCGGGCCCGGGTGCCGTGCCGGGCCGACGCCAGCAGCCCCCGCAGGGTGCTCAGCCAGCCGACGGCCACGAACGCGGCGCCGGTCAGCAGCCCCACCGTGCCGTTGAGCGGCATCACGATGCCGACCGCGCCGCCGAACACCCACGCCATCTGGAGCAGCGTCTCCGAGCGGGCGAACGCCGAGGTCCGCACCGCCTCCGGCACGTCCCGCTGGATCAGCGCGTCGAGTGCCAGCTTGGCCAGCGCCTGCGCGAACCCGGCGACCGCGGCGAGGCAGGCCACCAGGAACGCCCCGAAGAACACGGCGGCGATCACGGCGGCACCGACGACCACCGCGACCACGGTCACGATGATGATCTCCGGGGCGCGGGACTTCAGCCACGCCCCCACGGCCGTCCCCAGCGCGTTGCCCGTGCCCGCCGCGACCCCCACCACGCCCAGCGACACCGCCGCGCTCTCCCCGGTCAGCGGGTGCTCGCGCAGCAGGAACGCGAGGAAGAAGATCAGGAAGCCGGACAGGCAGCGCAGGCCGGCGTTGGCGCCGAGCGCGTGCGTGACGGCCGGCCCGACGGTCCGCAGCCCCGGCCGCTTCGGCGGGGTGCGGCACGAGCCGTGCCGATGCTCCTCGTCGGCCGCGAGCAGCGCCCTGCCCTCGCCCTTGGCCGAGTCGACCGTGGGCGGCAGGGAGAACGACAGGATCGTTCCGCCCACGAAGATCACGAAGGCGCCGTACAGCGGCCACGGGTCTCCTATGGCGTGCAGTCCCGCCGCGACCGGCGCGGCGGCACCCGTGGCCAGCAGCCCGGCGAGGGTCACCCGGGAGTTGGCCTTCACCAGCGAGAACCCGCGCGGCAGCAGCCGGGGCACGACGGCACTTCTGACCACGCCGTACGCCTTCGACGCCACCAGCACGCCCAGCGCCGCCGGATACAGCTCCAGGCTGCCGGTCGCCACCGCGCCCGAGATGATCAGCGCGAGCAGCGCCCGCGCGAGCATCGCCCCGGCCATCGCCGCCCGCCGCCCGTGCGGCAGCCGGTCCAGCAGGGGCCCGATGACGGGGGCGAGCACCGTGAACGGCGCCATCGTGATGGCGAGGTACAGCGCGACCCGCCCGCGCGCCTCGTCGGTGGGCACGGAGAAGAACACGGTGGAGGCGAGCGCGACGGTGATCATCACATCGCCGGCGCCGTTCACCGCGTGCAGTTCGATCAGCTTGCCCAGGCCCGACTCGCCGGCCCCGTGCGCGTGCGTCACCTTGCGGATGCCGCGCGCCGTACCGGTGACCGGAAGGTGCAGGGCACGCCCCACCGAGCGGACGGCACCTCCCACCCGGCCCGAACCGCCGCCCCGACCCTCTACCTTGTCCGCGGCTGCCACGACGTTCATAGTGCCCCGAGATCGGCATCGATAGTGCCCTCCGTACGCGTGTGGCGGCGTACAAGGCTCTGATCGGGGGCCGCCGGGGCTTCGGAACGGGGTCCCGCGACCCCCACTCGGCCGGGGCGGGTGGCCGGGTCGGGGAATCCACGAATCCCGCCCGGTGTAGCGTGCCTATCTCAGCCATAACGCAGAATGGATGGCAGAGGTGCGCCCGGGCGCGCGGATGCAGACGTCGATGCGGTCCCCTGGTCCGCTCCGTAGGCGAAACCGCCGGAGGCAGCCGCACTCGATGAGACGGCGTAGGAGAGAAGCGATACCTGTGAGCGCAGCGACCACGCGAAGCCGCACCCCCGACCGCCTGTGCGCCGAGGCCGTCGACCTCGCACGCGCCGCCGCCGAGGAGGCCGCCGCGCCCGGCGTGGTCGGTGAGCACAGCGGCGTGGTGTCCGAGGGCGACCGCGTTGTCACGCACTTCTTCGACTGCGAGGAGCTGGGCTACCGGGGCTGGCGCTGGGCCGTGACGGTGGCCCGCGCCTCCCGCGCCAAGGTCGTCACGCTCGACGAGGTCGTCCTGCTGCCCGGCCCCGACGCCCTCCTCGCCCCCGAGTGGGTGCCGTGGAGCGAGCGCCTGCGCCCCGGTGACCTCGGCCCCGGCGACCTGCTCCCCACCGACCAGGACGACCTGCGCCTGGAGCCCGGCTACACCGGCGAGGAGGAGCCGCTGCCCAGCGCGGCGGTCTCCGAGGAGATGCGGGAACTGGCCGAGGCGGAGGACGCCGACGTCACCCCCGGCACCCCCGCCGTCCAGCAGGCCGTTCCCGCCCGGGGGACGATCGCCGCCGTCGCCGAGGAACTCGGCATGCGCCGGGCCCGCGTCCTGTCCCGCTACGGCCTGCACAGCGCCGCCGACCGCTGGGAAGAGGCCTTCGGCCCCAAGACCCCCATGGCCCAGGCGGCCCCCGCCAGCTGCGTCAGCTGCGGCTTCCTCGTTCCCATCGGCGGCTCCCTCGGCCAGGCCTTCGGCGTCTGCGCCAACGAGTTCTCGCCGGCGGACGGCCACGTGGTCTCCCTCGCCTACGGCTGCGGCGGCCACTCCGAGGCGGCGGTCATGCCCAAGCCCCCGCAGCCCGCCGCGCCGGTCATCGACGAGACCCGCGTCGACCCCTTCCCGCTCCGCCCCGCCCGCGACTCCGGCTCCGTCCCGGACACCGGCGACGACGAGACGGCGGAACTCGGGCACTCCTGACCCACGGCCGCCGCCGGGCCGCCCCCTGACCGCAGGCACACCTCCGCCCACACGGTCTTCCTCGGCGACGGCCCCGGCGCCGTACCCCACCGCCGCGCCAGCGCGTCCACGAGCAGCAGCCCCCGGCCCGCGTCGGCATCCGGCGCGGGCCGCCCCGGCTCGGGCAGCCGGTCACCGCGCGTGTCGGTCACCTCGATACGGAGGGTGTCCCCGACGGCGTACAGCGTCAGCCGGAAGTCCCGGCCCGTGACCCGGCCGTGAGTGGCCGCGTTGGCGGCCAGCTCCGCCACGATCAGCGCCGCCGGGTCCAGCGGCAGCCCCCACGACCGCAGTTGCTCCGTCGCCAGCAGCCGGGCCAGCCGGGCCCCTCGGGGCGTGGGCGACAGCTGCACCGTGAAGTTCGGGATGGGGGTGGAGATTTGCTCGTTCACATCACTCAGAGTGGCTGCGCCTGCTACCTGTGAACAGTGACTACGCGGTTGCGTACGGTCACTGTCCATCGCTTGTCCGGGTGGGTCCGGGCTGTAGAGGAGGGGTGCGCTGTGAGCGAGGAAGAGGAGCCGGGGTGGGAGGTCGATCCCGATGACGAGTGGGGGCTCGCCGTCATCACCACGGTGGGGCGCCAGTTGAAACTGCGCCGCGAGGCGCGGGGGATGCGCGCGGGCGACTTCGGCAGGGCCGCGGGGTACGGCGAGGACATGGTGTACAAGATCGAGTCCGGCAAACGCATCCCCAGGCCGGAGTACCTCGACAAGGCCGACAGGATCCTCGACGCGGGCGGGCTGCTCGCCGCGATGAAGGAGGACGTGGAGAAGGTCCGCTATCCGAAGAAGGTCCGGGACTTGGCGGAGGTGGAAGCCAGGGCGGTCGAGTACGGGGTGTACGTCGGTCTCAGCGTTCACGGCCTGTTGCAGACACCGGAGCATGCCCGAGCCCTGTTCGAGGTGTCCCAGTCCGCCTACTCGGAGGCAGACCTCGAGAGGCTCGTAGCCGCTCGCATGGCGCGCAAGGCGATCTTCGAGCGAACTCCGGCTCCTGCGCTCAGTTTTGTGCAAGAGGAGGTGACGTTGTGCCGACAGGTGGGAGGCACAATGATGTGGCGTCAGCAGCTCGAACACCTGCTTGATGTTGCTCAACGCCGCAATGTCACCTTGCAGGTGATGCCGACCGACTCGGGAGCCCACCCCGGGCTGAGCGGCAAGATCGAGGTGCTGAAGTTCGGAGACGGAACGGCGGTGGGACGCTCCGACGGTGCGTTCAACGGCCGACCTACCTCTGACCCGAAACAGCTCCGCATTCTGGAGCTGCGATACGGCACTATCCGGGCGCAGGCGCTCTCCCCGCGGGAGTCGCTGGCCTTCATCGAGCACCTGCTGGGAGAGACATGATCCGCTGGTTCAAGAGCAGCTACAGCGACGGGCCTGAGGGTGACTCTTGCGTCGAAGTCGGCCTGGACTGGTTCAAGAGCAGCTACAGCAGCAGCAGCGAAGGCGACTCCTGCGTCGAGGTCGCCACCGCCCCCTCCACCATCCACATCCGCGACTCCAAGCAGACCGGCGGAGCCGTCCTCACCGTCGCGCCCGCGACCTGGACCGACTTCGTCCGGCACGCGGCCGCCCGCTGAACTAGCCCCGCGTCAGGGTGGTTTCGTGCGCCGTGCGCAACTCCGCCTCCGACGTGGCCAGTTCCAGGCGGAGGTGGGCCGCGCGGCCGCGCAGGGTCAGGGTCATGAGCTGGTTGCCGAACCACGGCCCGCCCTGCTTGCGCCACCTGACCGGAGGTCGCTCGCAGCGGCCGTGCCGGGCGAGGAGGCGTCCCAGCACGCGGGCCGGGGCGCTCCAGCCGAAGCGGAAGCCGACCCGCATCGACAGGGGCACGGAGTTGTGGACGGGTGAGCAGGTGAGCTGGACGACGGGGATGTTCGGGCCGTCGGTCGGCCAGGAGGCCCGGGCGAGGTAGCCGTGGTGCACGTCCCCGGAGAGCACGCACACGCTCGCGGGGGCGTCCGACGCGGTCCCGATCTCGGCGATCAGCGCGGCGAGGGAGGCGAAGGAGCGGGGGAAGGCGGCCCAGTGCTCCAGGTCGGCGCGGCGGCGCAGGTACTCGCCGAAGCGGGCCCAGCGCGCCCCGCGTTCCCCGGCGCACAGGGCGGCGTCCCAGTTCTCGGTGTCGTGCACGAGGTGCGGGAGCAGCCAGGGCAGGGAGGTGCCCAGGAGCAGGTGGTCGTACGCTCCCGGGTCGGACAGCACCTGTTCGCGCAGCCAGTCGGCCTCGCCGGGGGTGAGCATGGACCGGCGGTCCTCCTCCAGGACGCGGGCCGCCCGGGAGTCCACCATCACCACCCGGACCCGGCCGAAGTCGCGCCGGTAGCTGAAGCGGACCGCGGAGGGGTCGGCGTCGGCCCGTATCGCGAGGTCGCGCAGCGCGTCGGTGCCGTCAGGGGTGGCGCGTACGGCGGCGTAGGCGGGGTCCTCGGCCAGTTCGGCGGGGGAGAGGTTGCCGAGGTGCTGGTGGACCCAGTAGGACATCAGGCCGCTGAGGATCCGTTCCTGCCACCAGTCGGTGGCGCGCATGTCGGCGAGCCAGGCGGCGGAGGTGTTCCAGTCGTCCACGACGTCGTGGTCGTCGAAGATCATGAAGCTGGGCACGGTGGACAGCAGCCAGCGGATCTCCGGGTCGAGCCAGGACTCGTGGTAGAGGTGGCAGTACTCCTCGTAGTCCGTGACCTGGCTGCCGGGTGCCTGGTCCAGGTCGCGGCGGCCGGCCAGCCAGCGCCGGGTGTTCTCGGAGGTCTCGTCCGCGTACACCTGGTCGCCCAGCAGCAGCAGGACGTCGGGGCGCCGGGCGCCGGGATCGGCCGCCAGCCGGGTGGCGAGGGTGTCGAGGGCGTCCGGGCCGACCGGGTCGGTGCCGTCGGCCGGGGGCGCGGCCCAGCGGCATGACCCGAAGGTGACCCGGACGGCGTCGCCGGCGCCGGGTGCCCGGATCACCGAGGGCGGGAAGGGGGAGTCGGGCAGGGGCCACACCGCGGCGTCGTCCAGGAACACCTCGTACGACGGTGCGCCGTCCGGCCGCAGCCCGGTGACCGTGACGAGCGCGTAGTGGTGTCCGGCGACCTGGAAGGTGGGGGCCGTGCCGCCCGCGCCGTCCGAGCAGCGCACCCGCACCGTGCAGGGCCGGCTCGCCTCGACCCACACGGTCGCGCAGGAGTCGTCGGTGTACCTCAGCACTGGTCCCAGACGCAGTTCCGGCACGTGAGGGCCCTCCGGTCTCGCACTGTACGAATAGGAACGACCGTAGCGACCGTACAGGGCGCACCCGGCGGCGGTCGTCCCCCGGGTCAGGTCGTGCGTCTGGGTCCGCTCTGCGCGGGCACGTGGGAGGAGACCGCGACAGGGTCCGGCGGGACGGCCCCGGCGAGTGGCCAGGCGGGAGAGGCGGTCCATGGCCGAGCACGAGCAGGTGACGGAGACACGGGACACCCACGGCACGGTGCGGGAGGACGAGCTGCTGCGGGGTCTGGAGGTGGACGACCGGCAGCCGGAACGGCCGGTGCTCCTTGGAGCCGACGGCGGGCCGGTGGAGACCTGGCGGGAGAACCACCCCTACGACAGCAGGCTCGGCCGGCGCGAGTACGAGCGGACCAAGCGGATACTCCAGATAGAGCTGCTCAAACTCCAGCGCTGGGTGAAGGAGACGGGCCGGCGGGTCGTCGTGGTCTGCGAGGGCCGGGACGCGGCCGGCAAGGGCGGCACCATCAAGCGGATGACCGAGCGGCTCAACCCCCGCGGGGCGCGCGTGGTGGCGCTGGACAGGCCCACCGAGCGCGAGGCGGGACAGTGGTACTTCCAGCGGTACGTGACGCACCTCCCGGGCCGCGGCGAGATCGTCTTCTTCGACCGCTCCTGGTACAACCGGGCCGGGGTCGAACGGGTCATGGGTTTCTGCACGGACGCCGAGTACGAGCAGTTCCTCGCGCAGACCCCGATGTTCGAGCGGCTGCTCACCGACGACGGCATCCTGCTGGTGAAGTTCTGGTTCTCGGTGTCCCGCGCCGAGCAGCGCACCCGGTTCGCGATCCGCCAGGTCGACCCGGTGCGCCGCTGGAAGCTCTCGCCCACCGATCTGGCCTCCCTCGACCGCTGGGACGACTACACCGCGGCCAAGGTCGAGATGTTCCGGGCGACGGACACGGCACACGCGCCCTGGACGGTCGTGAAGAACAACGACAAGCGGCGGGGCCGGCTGGAAGCGATGCGCAGTCTGCTCGACCGCTTCGACTACCTCGCCAAGGACACCAAGGCGGTGGGCACCCCCGATCCGCTGATCGTCGGCGCGGCGGACACCCTGCTGGAGCCGGGCGAGGAACCCACGGCGCTGTCGCCGACACCGCTGGCCGGGCCCGGTAACGGCCCCGGGAACCATCCCGGCCCGCGGTGACGGCCGGCCGCTTCCACCACCACTGAGGAGACGCAGAGCATGGGGACGGTGGTCCACGTCCCGCAGACGCGGGACATGATCGGGGAGGAACTCTCCGGCGACGAGGCCTTCACCGCGCTGCGGCGCTACGGGGGCGTACGGCTGCTGCTCGACGCGTTCTCCCGGTTCCGCTACGCCGACGGTTTCACCAACGCGCGGGCCCTCGGCTTCCAGATCGTGCTGGGCATGGTGCCGCTCGTCATCGCGCTGGTCGGGCTCGCCACGGCCGCGCACACGGAGAGCGTGGGGCGCGTCATCGAGCTGACCCTGCGCGGGATCGTGCCGGGGGGCGGCTCGGACGTCATCCAGGACGCGCTGCGCGGCACCCGCCGCACCGCCGGCTCCGACCTGTGGGGCAAGGTCGCGCTCTGCCTGGGCCTGGCCTTCTCCGTCCTCAACCTCGCCTCGGCCATGGGCCAGGTCGAACGGGGCGCCAACCGCATCTACGGCATCGAACGGGACCGGCCCTTCCCCCGCAAGTACGGCAGGGCCGTGCTCCTCGCGTTCGCCGCCGGCGTGCCGATGGTCCTGGGCTTCCTCGTCCTCGTCGCGGGCGAGGCCGTCGGCGCCGCGACGACCGAGGCGCTGGGCATGCCCGCGCCCCCCGCGTGGTGGGGCGCCCTGGAGGTGCCCGTGGGCACGGCCCTCGCCTGGGTGGCGTCCGCCGTCATCCTGCGCTGGTCGCCGCGCCGGGACCAGCCCGGGTACACCTGGCTGGCGTTCGGTTCCGCCGTCCACCTGGTGCTGTGGGTCGTCGCGACCTGGCTGCTGGCCCTCTACGTCTCCCGGAGCGGCTCCTTCGGCGCCGTGTACGGGCCGCTGACCGCCTTCGTGGCCCTGCTGCTGTGGGCCAACCTCACGGCGGTCGCCCTGTTCCTGGGCATCGCGTTCGCCGCCCAGCTGGAAGCCGCGCGCGCCGGTCTGGGCCGTGCCGTCAACCCGGATCCAGGGCCGGGACCCTGACGCGGAGGCACGGCGGTGCGGAGGGGCGTTCCTCCTGGCCACCGGCGTTCCCGTGCCCGGGCGACCGGCCCCGGCCCCGCGCCCGCCCCGCCCCTTCGGTCTCCCGCCCGCCGGCGCTGTACCTTCGACCTCACGTCGACGAGGAGAGTGAACGTGAGCAAGTTCGTGCGGCCGGCGGCCGAGGGCGCCGACCCCTTCGGCACCGCCCGTCTGCGCCGCGGCGTTCTCGACGCCTGGGCGACCAGCCCCGCCCGGTTCCGTGAGGACGCCAACGCCGAGGAGGACCTCGTCCTGGGCGGCTACCGCGACCGGCTCGTGGTGGAGCTGGCCCAGAACGCCGCCGACGCCGCCGCCCGGGCGGGCGTGCCGGGGCGGCTGCGGCTCACCCTCCGCGACGGCGTGCTGGTGGCCGCGAACACCGGCGCGGCCCTGGACGCCGCCGGTGTCGAGTCGCTGTCCACGCTGCGGGCCTCCGCGAAGCGGGACGCCGGGAGCACGCACGGCGCCGTCGGCCGGTTCGGCGTCGGTTTCGCCGCCGTCCTCGCGGTGACGGACGAACCCGCGGTCGTGGGACGGCACGGCGGGGTGCGCTGGTCCCTCGCCGAGGCGCGGGAGCTGGCCGCCGGCACCGCCCGGCACAGCCCCGGACTCGGCGACGAGGTGCGGCGCCGCGACGGACACGTGCCGCTGCTGCGGCTGCCCTTCGCCGCCGAGGGCACGGCCCCGGACCCGTACGACACCGCCGTCATCCTGCCGCTGCGGGACGCCGCCGCGGCCGGTCTCGCCGAGCGGCTCCTCGACGCCGTCGACGACGCGCTGCTCCTCGCCCTGCCGGGCCTGGACGAGGTCGTGATCGAGGTGGACGCCGCGCCGGCCCGGACCCTGTGCCGGCGTGCCGAGGGCGCCCTCACCGTCGTGGAGGACTCCCGGGAGGGCGCGACGGCGTGGCGGACCGCGTCCGCGCACGGCCCGCTCACCCCCGACCTGCTCGCCGACCGGCCCGTGGAGGAACGGCTGCGGCCCCACTGGTCGGTGACCTGGGCGGTGCCCGCCGACGAGCAGGGGCGGCCGGTGCCGCCCCGCACGAGTGCCGTCCTGCACGCGCCGACCCCCAGCGACGAGCCGCTGGGGGTGCCCGCCCTGCTCATCGCCTCCTTCCCTCTCGACACCACCCGCCGGCACGCGGCACCCGGCCCCCTCACCGACTTCCTGGTGCAGCGCGCGGCCGACGTCTACACCGAACTCCTCGCCGGCTGGCGGCCGGTGACCGACGGGATCATCGGCCTCGTGCCCGGGCCGCTGGGCCGCGGCGAGCTGGACGGGGCGCTGCGGCAGGCGGTCCTGGAGCGGCTGCCGCGCACCGCCTTCCTGCCGCCGGCCGTCGAGCCGGACGGCGACGACGAACTGCCCGAGGCCCTGCGCCCCCGGGACGCCGAGATCGTGGAGGGCGCCGGGGCCGGCACCGTACGCGTCCTCGCCGAGGTGCTGCCCACGCTGCTGCCCGCCGGGCTGGAGCGGCGCGCCGAGCTGCGCACCCTCGGGGTCGCCCGGCTGCCGCTCGCCGATGCCGTCGACCGGCTCGCCGGTCTGGAGAAGGATCCCGACTGGTGGTGGCGGCTCTACGACAGCCTCGCCGGCATCGACCCCGACCGGCTCTCCGGCCTGCCGGTGCCCCTCGCGGACGGGCGTACGGCCGTCGGACCCCGGCAGGTCCTCCTGCCCACCCCCGACGCCGCCCTCGTCGACCCCGACGTCCTCGGGCGGCTCGGCCTGAAGGTCGCCCACGAGGACGCCGCGCACCCGCTGCTGGAGAAGCTGGGCGCGCTGCCCGCGTCGCCGCGCGCGGTGCTGACGACTCCGCAGGTGCGGGCCGCCGTGGCCGGTTCCCTGGACGAGGGTGGCGGGGCCGGCTGGGAGGAGGACGCGCCGGACGCCGAGGAACTGGCCGAGACCGTCCTCGCCCTGGTCCGCGACGCCGGGCTGGAGCCGGGCGACGAACCCTGGCTGGGTGCCCTGGCGCTGCCCGACGAGGACGGCGAACTCGCGCCCGCCGGTGAACTCGTTCTCCCCGGCAGTCCGTTCGCCCGGGTGATCCGGGAGGGCGAACTGGCCGCCGTGGACGCCGGACTGGCCGAGCGGTGGGGTGCGCAGCCGCTGGCCGCCTGCGGGGTGCTCGCCGACTTCGCGCTCGTGCGCGCCACCGACGTCGTCCTCGACCCGGACGAACTGGAGCCCCGCGAGGGCGACTACGCCGAAAGCGACGACCCCGGCCTGCTGGACGCCGTCGACGTGTGGTGCGAGGACATCCTCGACCGGTTCCCGGACAGCCCGGTGCCGCCGGTCGCCACCGAACTCGTCGCCGTGCGCGACCTGGACCTGGTGGACGACGCCCACTGGCCCGAGGCGCTGGCCCTGCTGGCCCGGCCGCCGCTGCGGGACGCCCTGACCCAGCCGGTGCGCGTCCTGCTGCCCGACGGCACCCACGAGGCCGTACGGCCGTACACCGCCTGGTGGCTGCGCGGGCACCCCGTCCTGGACGGGCGGCGCCCGGCCGGTCTGCTCGCCGCCGGCGGGGACCCGCTGCTGCGCGGGCTGTACGAAGAGGCCGACGCCACCGGGTTCGAGGACGAGCAGGTGCTGCGGGCGCTCGGCGTGCGCACCTCCGTCGGCGCGCTGCTGGACGAGCCCGGCGGCGCCGCCGAACTGCTGGACCGGCTCGCCGACCCGGACCGCCCGGTCACGGCCGCCCAACTGCACGGCCTGTACGGCGCGCTGGCGGACCTGGACCCCGAGCAGGTGACGCTGCCGGACGAGCTGCGGGCCGTGGTCGACGGACGGGTGGAGGTCGTGGACGCCGGTGCGGCCGTCGTGGTCGACTCCCCGGACCTGCTGCCGTTCACCGCCGGGGTGCCGCTGCTGCCGGTCCGGCCCGCGCGGGCCGCCGAGCTGGCCGAGCTGCTCCAGGTGCGGCGCCTGAGCGAGTCCGTCACCGGCGAGGTGCACTCGGAGGGGACCGAGCACGAGGTGCCCCGCCCGGTGCGGGTGCTGCTCGGGCCGCGGACGCCCGGCACCTACGTCGAGCACGGCGAACTCCTCGTGGACGGCGTCGAGATCGACTGGCGGCTCACCGACGACGGCGTACTGCACGCGGCCACGCTGGAGGGCGTCGCCGCGGGCCTGGCGTGGGCGGCGGGACAGTGGCCGCGGCGGTTCGAGGTGGCCGCGCTGCTGGAGGACCCGTCGCGGACGGAGGAACTGGCGCGGGACCGGTGGTTCGACTGACCGCGGCCGTGCGGGTCCCGAGGGTTCCCGACGGGCCGCTGGAAAAATCCGAGCAGTAGTACAACCTTTCACGATGTCCCCACGTCACATGTCCGGAGTCACACGACTCCCCCGATCTGAACGTGGGGACACCACATGCGCATCCGAGTCTCTGCCGCCGTCGTCGGCGGTGCTCTGGCCCTGTCCGCCCTCGCCGTGCCGGCCGCACAGGCCGACGGCAGCCAGGGCGACACCAAGATCACCAAGGTGGTCGTGGACGGTGACAACAAGGTGTCGATCGGCACCTCCAGCGCCGTCACCGTCAAGGTCAGCGTGACCGCCACGGACGCCTTGGGGATCAAGGGCGCCGACGAGTTCGACCTCTACGGCCCCGACAACGGGTACGCGACGACCGCCAAGCCCACCTGTGCCAAGGTGAACACCACCACCTCCACCTGCACCGCCTCGGTGACGATCGACCCGAAGACGGACTACCTCACCAACAAGAGCGCCGGCACCTGGTACGTGGACGCGTGGGTCGACGCCAACGACGAGGACTACATCTGGAAGGAGAAGGCCGGGTCCTTCTCCTTCCAGCGCGCCGCCAAGCTCACCGTCAACGCGGCCCCGGAACCGGTGACGAAGGGCAAGACCCTCACCGTCACCGGCGCCCTCACCCGCGCCAACTGGGAGTCGCTGAAGTACGGCGCCTACGGCTCGCAGGCCGTCAAGCTCCAGTACCGCAAGAGCGGCTCCAGCACGTACACCACGCTGAAGACGGTCACGGCGGACTCCGCGGGCAACCTGAGGACCACCACCACCGCCTCGGCCGACGGCTACTACCGCTACTCCTTCGCGGGCAGCTCGACCACGGCAGCGGTCAGCGCCGCCGGCGACTTCGTCGACGTGAAGTAGGCATCTGCGGCACGGTGACGGGCCCCCGGAGCGAGGTGCTCCCGGGGCCCGTCACCGTGAGGCGTGTCGTCTCAGGCCGGGAACCGCCGGTCCACCCACCGCCAGGCGAACTCCAGCAGTACCGCCGCCCCCGCCGCGACCCCCGCCGCCGTCCACGGCATCGGCACGCCGACCAGGTGGAGCGCGAAGAAGTCCCGCAGGGCCGGTACCACGAGGACGAGCACGAACGCCCCGCCCATCGCCGCCACCAGCGCCACCCGCCACCAGGTGTAGGGCCGCGCGATGATCGCCAGCACCCACAGGGAGACCAGGAACAGGGTCAGGGTGGCCGCGCTGGTCTCCGCCGCCAGGGCGCCCGGGCCGGTGTAGTGGTGGCGGGCGAGCAGGTACGTCACGAAGGTCGCTCCGCCGGCCACCACGCCGCCGGGGACCGCGTACCGCATCACCCGGCGCACGAAGTGGGGCTGTGCCCGCTCCTCGTTGGGTGCCAGGGCCAGGAAGAAGGCCGGCACGCCGATGGTGAGCGTGGAGAGCAGGGTCAGATGCCGGGGCAGGAAGGGGTACTGCACCTGCGCGCACACCACCAGCACCGCAAGCAGCACCGAGTAGACGGTCTTGACCAGGAACAGCGTCGCCACGCGCGTGATGTTGCCGATCACCCGGCGGCCCTCGGCGACCACCGAGGGCAGGCTCGCGAAGCTGTTGTCCAGCAGCACGATCTGGGCCACCGCCCGGGTGGCCTCCGAGCCCGAGCCCATGGCGACGCCGATGTCCGCGTCCTTCAGCGCCAGGACGTCGTTCACGCCGTCCCCGGTCATCGCGACCGTGTGCCCGCGCGACCGGAGCGCGCCGACCATGTCCCGTTTCCGGCGCGGGCCGACCCGCCCGAAGACGGTGCCCCGGTCCAGGGCCTCCGCCAGGGCCGGCCGGTCGTCGGGCAGCTGCCGCGCGTCCACCGCCGTACCGTTCAGGCCCACTCTCGCGGCGACCGCGCCGACCGACACCGCGTTGTCCCCGGAGACGACCTTCGTGCGGACGCCCTGCTCGGCGAAGTAGCGCAAGGTCTCGGCCGCGTCGGCGCGCAGCCGCTGTTCCAGCACGACGAGCGCGGTGGGGCGGGCGCCCCGGGCCGGCTCGGCGTCGTCCAGGTCACGGCTCGCCCGGGCCAGCAGCAGCACCCGCAGCCCTTGCTCGTTCAGCCGCCCGGTCTCGGCCAGGGCCGGGGCGCCGGGGCCGAGCAGGACGTCGGGGGCGCCCAGCAGCCAGGTGCTGACCTCGCCGTCGCCCTCGCTGAACGCGGCCCCGCTGTACTTGCGGGCCGAGGAGAACGGCAGCGACTCCACGCACCGCCACTCCTCGGTGTCGGGGCAGGCGTCGATGATCGCTCGCAGGGAGGCGTTGGGGCGCGGGTCGGACTCGCCGAGCGCGCCGAGGACCTTGAGTACGTACGTCTCGTCCGCGCCGTCCAGCGTCCGCAGCCCGCTGACGTTCATGCCGCCCTCGGTGAGCGTGCCGGTCTTGTCCAGGCAGACGGTGTCGACGCGGGCCAGCCCCTCGATGGCCGGCAGTTCCTGCACCAGGCACTGTCTGCGGCCCAGCCGGATGACGCCGACCGCGAAGGCCACGGAGGTGAGCAGCACCAGCCCCTCCGGGACCATCGGCACGATCCCGCCGACCGTGCGGGCGACGGCGTCCGCGAGGTCGTCGCTCTTGACGACGAGCTGGGTGACGACGAGTCCGAGGGCCGCGGGGACCATCATCCAGGTGACGTACCTGAGGATGGTGGAGATGCCGGTGCGCAGCTCGGAGTGGACGAGCGTGAACCGGGACGCCTCCTCGGCGAGCTGGGCGGCGTAGGCCTCGCGGCCGACCCGGGTCGCGGTGAAGGCGCCGCCGCCGGCGACCACGAAGCTGCCGGACATGACCCGGTCGCCGGGACGCTTGACCACCGGGTCGGCCTCGCCGGTGAGCAGCGACTCGTCGATCTCCAGGCCGTCCGCCTCCGCGCACACGCCGTCGACCACGACCCGGTCACCGGGGCCGATCTCGACGAGGTCGTCCAGGACGATCGCGCCGGTGCCCACTTCGGTCGCGGCCCCGTCCCGCCGTACCGTCGGCCGGGCCTCCCCGATCACCGCCAGCGAGTCCAGGGTCTGCTTCGCCCGCCACTCCTGCACGATGCCGATACCGGTGTTGGCGACGATCACGAAGCCGAAGAGGCTGTCCTGGAACGGCGCGACGCACAGCATGATCAGCCACAGGACGCCGATGATCGCGTTGAACCGGGTGAGGACGTTGGCCCGGACGATCTCCCGCAGCGACCGGCTGCCGCGCACCGGCACGTCGTTGACCTGCCCCCGGGCGACGCGTTCGGCGACCTCGGCCCCGGTCAGCCCGTCCGGCCGGCACACGGGCGCGGGGTGGGCGGGGTCGAGTTCCGCACCCGCGTCCATGGGGGTCATGTTCTCGACGGTACGTGCGGTCGTGTCCCGTCGCCCGCCGGACCGGGCGGGCCGGGCGGCTACCCGGCGGCCCGCTCGAGCGCCGCGTCCCGCCCGCGCACGTACCAGACGCCGATCAGGCCCAGGCCGCCGCCCGCCAGGCACGTCCACAGCCACCACAGGTGCCCGTGGTCCTCGAACCAGCCGTAGAAGGGCAGCTGGACGAGGAAGAGCACGAACCACACGATCGTGATGCCGGTGATGGTGGCGACCACGGGCCCCTCCAGGGGCTCCGGCGCTTCGTGCTGAGGGGTCCACTTGGCCATGGGGACAGCTTACGAGGCGGTGCGGACGCGGCGGCCGGCACGGAGGTGATCAGCGGACCCGATCAGTTCTACGCGCGGAGATAGCGATCTTCTCTCTCATACCTTCATACTGAAACCGTTTGTCTCTGACCACTTCCGCTCGTACGAAACTCCAACAGGGCTCGGGGGAACCCCGCTGGTGATGAGGTTGCGCATGTCCACCTCGGCCCCTGCCAAGGTCCCCACCCCCGAGAAGCCGGGCGGTGCGTCCGGCTTCGGTCCCCTCGACCGCTACTTCAAGATCTCCGAGCGCGGCAGCTCCGTCGCCCGTGAGGTCCGCGGTGGTCTCGCCACCTTCTTCGCGATGGCGTACATCATCGTGCTGAACCCGATCATCCTGGGCAGCGCGAAGGACATGTACGGCCACCACCTGGACAACGGCCAGCTGGTGACCGCCACGGCGCTGACGGCCGCGTTCACCACGCTGCTGATGGGCGTCATCGGCAACGTGCCGATCGCGCTCGCCGCGGGCCTCGGTGTGAACTCCGTCGTCGCGCTCCAGCTGGCACCCCGGATGTCCTGGCCGGACGCCATGGGCATGGTCGTCCTGGCCGGATTCGTGGTCATGCTGCTGGTCGCCACCGGTCTGCGCGAGCGGGTGATGAACGCCGTGCCGTTCGGCCTGCGCAAGGCGATCGCGATCGGCATCGGCCTGTTCATCATGCTGATCGGCCTGGTCGACTCCGGGTTCGTCACCCGGATGCCGGACGCGGCTCAGACCACCGTCCCGCTCCAGCTGGGCACCGGCGGTCACCTCACCGGCTGGCCGGTGCTGATCTTCATCCTGGGCGCGTTGCTCACCTTCGCGCTCATCGTCCGCAAGGTGCCGGGCGCCATCCTGATCTCGATCGTCGGCATGACCGTTCTCGCGGTCGTCATCAACGCGGTCGCCACCATCCCGTCCTGGGGCCTGACCGTCCCGAAGTGGCCGGGCAACCCGGTCTCCACGCCCGACTTCGGCCTGGTCGGCCAGGTCAGCCTGTTCGGCGGGTTCTCCAAGGTCGGCGTGCTGACCGGCATCCTCTTCGTCTTCACGGTCCTGCTGTCGTGCTTCTTCGACGCGATGGGCACGATCATGGGCATCAGCGACGAGGCCAAGCTGACCGACGCCCAGGGCTACATGCCCGGCATCAACAAGGTCCTCTTCGTGGACGGCCTCGCGGTCGCCGCGGGCGGTGCCAGCTCCTCCTCGGCCACCACGGCCTTCGTGGAGTCCACGGCCGGCGTCGGCGAGGGCGCCCGCACGGGCCTGGCGAACGTCGTCACGGGCGGCCTGTTCGCGGTGGCGCTGTTCCTCACCCCGATCGCCACGATGGTCCCCTCCCAGGCGGCCACCCCGGCGCTGATCGCGGTCGGCTTCCTGATCCTGTCGAACTCGGTCAAGGAGATCGACTGGGCCGACTACACGATCGCGATCCCGGCCTTCGTGACGATGCTGATGATGCCGTTCACGTACTCGATCACGAACGGCATCGGCATGGGCTTCATCACCTTCACGGTGCTGCGCCTGGCCGCCGGGCGGGCCCGGGAGATCCCGGTGGCGATGTACGTCGTCTCGGCCGTCTTCGCGTTCTACTACCTGATGCCGGCGCTGGGTCTCACCTGAGTGACCGCCTGCCTCAGGTGACCCCGTAGAACCTCTCCGTCTCCTCGACGGCGGCCCGGAACCGCTCGTCGAAGTCACCGCGAATGAGCGTCCGGACGACATAGTCCTGGACGCTCATTCCTCTTTTCGCCGCGTGGTGCCGGAGCCGCTCGAGCAGCTCCCCGTCTATCCGCAGGCTGAGCACGCTGGTCCCCATGCGTACGAGGGTCGCCACAGGCGGCCCGCCGGTGCGCCGCTTTCCACGACCGGCTCACCCGTACGGGTGATGGATACGCGCAGTGGCGGGCGTCACGGACGGCACGGCTGTTCCGAGTGGTCTTTAGCTAGAGTAATGAGTTACGCTAAAGAACATGCCGGACCTTACCCATGGCGACGACGCTGCCGCCGTGAACTCCCTGCGCTCCGCCGTGATGCGGCTGTCCCGTCGGCTCAAGCACCAACGGGTCGACGAGTCGCTGAGCCCCACCGAGATGTCGGTGCTCGGCACCCTCGCCCGCTGCGGCTCGGCCACCCCGGGCGAGCTGGCCCGCAAGGAGCACGTCCAGCCGCCGTCGATGACCCGCATCGTCGCGCTGCTGGAGGCCAAGGAGCTGGTCCGGCTGGAGCCGCACCCCGAGGACCGGCGGCAGAAGGTCGTCACCCAGACCGAGCAGGCCGAGGCCATGCTCGAGGAGAGCCGCCGCAAGCGCAACGCGTTCCTGGCAGGCCTGGTCGAGGGACTCGACGAGGACGAGTGGGCCGCCGTGCGCGCCGCCGCCCCCGTACTGGAGAAGCTCGCACATCTGTAAGCAAGCCACCGGAGGAGGCGAACCCTTTTGAGTACGGGATCCGGAGCACCTTCCGCCCCCGCACCGACCGCCACTACAACCCCAGCTCCCCGCGCGACGTCGATGTTCAGCTCCCTGAGGATCCGGAACTACCGCCTCTTCTTCATGGGCCAGGTCGTCTCCAACACGGGCACCTGGATGCAGCGCATCGCCCAGGACTGGCTGGTCCTCTCGCTCACCGGCTCCTCCGCGGCCGTCGGCATCACGACCGCCCTCCAGTTCCTGCCGATGCTGCTGTTCGGCCTCTACGGCGGCGTCCTCGTGGACCGCCTGCCCAAGCGGCCGACCCTGCTGGGCACCCAGTCCGCCATGGCCGTCACCGGTCTGGCACTGGCCGCGCTCACCCTCTCTGGCCATGTCCAGGTCTGGCACGTCTACGTCGCCGCGTTCGCCGTCGGCCTCGCCACCGTGCTCGACAACCCGGCCCGCCAGTCCTTCGTCTCCGAGATGGTCGGCCCCGACCAGCTCCAGAACGCGGTCAGCCTGAACTCCGCGAACTTCCAGTCCGCCCGGCTCGTCGGCCCCGCCGTCGCCGGCCTGATGATCACCGGCGTGGGCACCGGCTGGGCGTTCCTCGCCAACGGCCTGTCCTTCGCCGCGCCCCTCACCGGCCTGCTGCTGATGCGGGCCCGCGAGCTGCACGTGGTCCAGCGCGCGCCGCGCGGCAAGGGCCAGCTGCGCGAAGGGCTGGACTACGTCGCCAAGCGGCCGGAGCTGATCTGGCCGATCGTCCTGGTCGGCTTCATCGGCACGTTCGGCTTCAATTTCCCGGTGTGGCTGTCGGCCTACGCGGACGACGTCTTCCACGCCGGCGCCGGCGCCTACAGCCTCTTCAACACCCTGATGGCCGTCGGCTCCCTCGTCGGCGCCCTGCTGGCCGCCCGGCGCGGCACGGCCCGGCTGCGCGTCCTGATCGGCGCCGCGCTGGCGTTCGGCGCGCTGGAGACGGTGGCCTCGGTCGCCCCCCGGTACTGGCTGTTCGCACTGCTCATGGTGCCCATCGGCGTCTGCGGCCTGACGGTGAACGTCACCGCGAACACGGCGGTCCAGATGGCCACCGACCCGGCCATGCGCGGCCGGGTGATGGCCCTGTTCATGATGGTCTTCATGGGCGGTACGCCGCTCGGTGCGCCGGTCGTCGGCTGGATCACCGACACCTACGGCGCCCGGATCGGCTTCGCGGCCGGCGGTGTGGTGTCGGCCGTCGCGGCCGGCGCCGTCGGACTGGTCCTGTCCCGCATCGGCGGCCTGCGCCTGTCGGTGGGCTGGCACCACGGCCACCCCCGGGTCCGCTTCGTCCCGCGCGAGCGGGAACGGCTGGCGACGGCGGCCTGAGCGGACCGGGGACCCCGGGGGACGGCTGGGGGACCCCGGGGCCCTACAGGACCCGCCGGGCCAGCACCTGCCCCGGCCACGCGTCCTCACCGTAGGTGAAGGGCTCGGTCCGGATGAAGCCGTTGCGCTCGTAGTAGGCGACCAGCTTGCCGTCGTCGCCCGCGTAGCAGTCCACCCGCAGCAGGGAGACCCCCTCCGCCCGGGTCACCCGGGCCGCGTGCGCGAGGAGGGCGGACCCGGCGCCCTGCCCCTTGAAGCGGCGGTCGGAGGCGAACAGATTGATGTACCGCTCGGGTTCGTCGGCGGGTTCCAGGTAAGGGCTGGGGGCGTCGGTGAGGGTGAGGGTGGCGGCCGGGACGCCGTCCACCTCGGCCACGTACGGCCGGCCCTGGGTGGCGTACCGCTCGACCATGGCCACGGCCCGGGTATTCCCCGACCAGGGCTCGGTGCCCCACTGGCGGGTACGGCCCTGTGAGACCAGCCACTCCACGGAGCTGTCCAGCATGCCCAGGATCAGGGGGACGTCGTCGGGGCCGCCTTCGCGGATCGTGATCGGCATCGGATCATCATGCCTCCCGGAGTTTGGCATCGTGAAGACATGAGACTCTTCGCCGCCGTACTGCCCCCGGAGGACGTCACCGAGGAACTCGCCGTCGTGGCGGCCCGGTTGGGGGAACTGCCGGGTGCCGGCGGGCTGCGCTGGACCGGCCGCCCCGGCTGGCACCTCACCCTCGCCTTCTACGGCGAGGTCACCGACGACCTCGTACCCGCCCTGTTGGACCGCCTGGCCCGCGCCGCCCACCGTACGGCCCCCTTCGCCCTGAGCCTCGCGGGCGGCGGCCGGTTCGGGCAGGGCCGGGCGCTGTGGGCGGGCGTCCGGGGAGACGTGGAGGCCCTGCGGCTGCTGGCCGGACGGGCCGAGGCGGCGGCACGGAAGGCCGGGGTGCCGATGGGGGAGCACCGGCCCTACAAGGCCCATCTCACGCTGGCCCGCGGCCGGGAGGCGGTGGACGTACGGCCCTTCGTCACCGCGCTCGCGGAGTTCGCCGGCACCCCCTGGACGGTCGCGGACCTCGCCCTCGTGCGCAGCAGCCTGCCGAGGTCCGGCGTACCCGGCGAGCTGCCCCGCTACGAGGCGGTCGCCCGCTGGGCACTCGGCGCGGGCAGTTAGGCTCGACGGCGTGGACCCGAAGACGCGGAACCGGATCATGGCCGGTGTGCTGGTGCTGATGTTCGTGGTGGTGGCTTTGGCGGCGGCCGTCAAGTAGCGACCCCTGCGACCGCCGGGAGGCGGCGACCCCGCGGTGACCGCCCGGAGGCGATGGCCCCGCGGTGACCGCCGGGAGGCGGCGGCTGCCGGCCGTCCCAGGCCCCGCAGCCGCCGCCGATCCCCGTGCCCGCGCGGAGCGCCGGTGACTGCTACCGGGCGGATTCCCGTGCCCCGGCGATGCGCCGGTGACTGCTACCGGATGGATTGCCGTGCCCCGGCGGAGCGCGGTGACTGTTACCAGGCGAAGGCCTCCGGGGACGGCCCCGGGCCCGGGAAGATCTCGTCCAGGCCGGACAGCACGTCCTCGCTCAGCTCCAGCTCCACCGCCCGGAGCGCCGACTCCAGCTGCGCGGCCGTGCGCGGGCCGACGATCGGGCCGGTGACGCCGGGACGGGTCAGCAGCCAGGCCAGGGCGACCTCGCCCGGCTCCAGGCCGTGCTTGTCCAGCAGGTCCTCGTACGCCTGGATCCGCGCGCGGGCGGCCGGGTCCCCGAGGGTGTCCGAGGCCCGGCCGGAGCCGCGGCGACCGCCCTGGACCTCCTTCTTGAGGACCCCGCCCAGCAGGCCGCCGTGCAGCGGCGACCACGGGATGACGCCGAGGCCGTAGTCCTGCGCGGCCGGGATGACCTCCATCTCGGCCCGGCGCTCGTACAGGTTGTACAGGCACTGCTCACTGACCAGGCCGATGGTGCCGCCGCGGCGGGCGGCCGTCTCGTTGGCCTGGGCGATCTTGTACCCGGGGAAGTTGGAGGAACCCGCGTAGAGGATCTTGCCCTGCTGGACGAGGACGTCGACGGCCTGCCAGATCTCCTCGAACGGGGTGTTCCGGTCGATGTGGTGGAACTGGTACAGATCGATGTGGTCCGTCCGGAGCCGCTTCAGGCTGGCGTCCACCGCGCGCCGGATGTTCAGCGCGGAGAGCTTGTCCTGGTTGGGCCACACGGACGCGCCGTCCTGCCCCATGTTGCCGTACACCTTGGTGGCGATGACGACCTTGTCGCGCCGGTCACCGCCCTTGGCGAACCAGTTCCCGATGATGGACTCGGTCCGGCCCTTGTTCTCGCCCCACCCGTAGACGTTCGCGGTGTCGAAGAAGTTGATGCCCGCGTCCAGCGCCGCGTCCATGATCGCGTGACTGTCGGCTTCGTCCGTCTGCGGGCCGAAGTTCATCGTCCCGAGGACGAGCCGGCTGACCTTGAGTCCCGTGCGTCCGAGCTGTGTGTACCTCATGGTCCACCAGCCAACGACCTGGAGTGCGCTCCAGGCAAGCCCCCGAGTCGCGAGTCCGATGCCGCCGTCCGGGGGCACTCCTAGCCGCAGGGAAAGTCTTCGGTCCTGAGGACCAGGTCGACCACCGTGCCCGTGAGGTCGATGTCGGTGCCGAAGTCCACCCGCGTGCTGACCGCGTACTCGCCGTCCTTGGGGTCGGTGAAGACGTGGCAGCGCCCCTGGTAGGGGTCGGCGATGACGTACACGGGTACCCCGGCGACCGCGTAGGCGGTCTTCTTCGGGCCGTAGTCGTTGGCGGCCGTGCCCTGCGAGACGACCTCGGCGACGAACTCGACGTCCTGGTAGCGCCAGCGGCCCTCGTCGCTCCTCCCCGGCCGCCCACGGTCAGGTGCGGCCGCGCGGTTCAACGATGCGCACGGTGGCCGGGGAGCGCCGGAACCCGGTCAGGCCGTTTCGGCCGCGTACGGCTGTCCGACGCCCCACGCCTCCCACATCGCCCCCGCGAACGCCTCCGCGATCCGGTGTTCCCCGTGCGCGTTGGGATGGGTGCCGTCGTACGTGTCGGTGTGGATGTCGTACGCCTCCGGCGGCGAGGCCGACAGCAGGGGTGAGCGGGGTTCGTCCAGGTCGGCCACGGCCTTGGCGAGCAGTTCGTTGAACCGGACCACCTGCTCGGCGAAGGACGGGTCGGCCGCGGCCCGGACGTTCGGGATCACCGGCAGCAGCACCATGCGGATGCGCGGGTCGGCTTCACGGGCCGCGGTGACGAAGGCCCGTACGTTGTCCGCCGTCTGCTCGGCGTTGGTGTAGAAACCGAGATCGATCAGACCGAGGGAGACGAGGAGCACATCGGGGCGGTGGGTCCGCACGGCGTCGCCGATCAGCGGGACCATGTGCAGCCAGCCCTCGCCCCAGCCCGCCAGATGCGCGCGCGGGAAGTCGGGTTCGGCGTAGGCGAGGGACGTCGGGGCGTCGTCCTGTTTGTCGTACAGCGTCTCGCGCGGACCGACGAAGGTGAACGGGCCGCCGTGCGACGCGCACAGGTGCCGCCACAGCCGGTAACGCCACGTGTGGTCGCCCGCGCTCCCGATCGTCATGGAGTCGCCCACGGGCATGAACCTAAGCATCCGGTCATGATGGACGATCGCGGGAGCCCGCGGGATCCGGGGTGCGTGTGAGGCGGACCACGTCCCCCGAACACCCGCCGGTGATGGCAGGCTTGGGGCATGCGTCGATCGTTCGCCGTCCTCGCCGGGGTGCTGCTCGCCGGCGCCTGCGCGCTGCCCGCCTCCGCCGCCGACGGCCCCGGCGACCGGGGGTTCACCCTCAAGGACCCGCGGATCACCGAGTCCAGTGGACTCGCCGCCTCCCATCTGCACCCCGGCGTCTACTGGACGCACAACGACAGCGACGACGGGCCTTACCTCTACGCCGTCGACAGCGCCACCGGCAGGACCGTCGCCCGGATCACCCTGCGCGGCATCGGCTCCCCGCGCGACGTCGAGGCCGTCTCCATCGGGCCGCACAACGAGATCTACGCCGGTGACATCGGCGACAACTTCGGCGGCCGGTGGCCGTACGTGTGGATCTACAAGTTCCCCGAGCCGGAGCGGCTGACGGACCAGGCGGTCACGGCCACGCAGTACGTCGTGAAGTACGCGAACGGGCCCCGCGACGCCGAGTCGCTGCTCGTCCACCCGAAAACCGGGCGCGTCTACATCATCGACAAGAAGCAGGACGGCGGGCACCTGTACGAGGGCCCGGCCACCCTCTCCACCTCCGGCGCCAACGTCTTCCGGCCCGTCGCCGCCGTCGATCTGTGGGCCACCGACGCCGCGTTCTCCCCGGACGGCCGGCAGCTCGCCGTCCGCGGGTACTTCGGCGGCGTGTACTACGGCTTCGACCGCGGCCGGATCAAGCGCGCGGGCACCCTCGACGTGCCGTTGCAGGGGCAGGGCGAGTCGGTGTCGTACTCCGCCGACGGCACCAAGCTGATGTACGGCAGCGAGGGCGCCGACAGTGCCGTCCGGGCGGAGGACGCCCCGGCCCGCCCGGGCGCGAAGTCGCCGTCGGCGAACGGCGGTTCCGGCGCCTCGGAGGACAAAGGCGGCGGTGGGGGCATCAAGGTCGGCGCCGTGATCGTGGTGGTGGGACTGGCGGCCCTGTTCGGCCTGCGGCGGCTGCGGCGCGGCTGAACGCGGTGGGCGGAGGGAGAACAGCCCGTCCGGGTTCTCCTCCGCACGTCCATTTCCGCCTCCTCCGTGAGGTGGAGCAACACTGTTCCGCAGAGGGATCCGGTGACTTCCGCAACGCGAAATGCTGTTCGCGTCCCGGAAGTTGACGGAAAGGAACGGCTATCGTGCGGAAAGGACGCTTGGCGCCCATGCTTGCCGTGGGCGTCACGGCAACGCTGGTTCCCGCTCTCGCGCCGGCGCAGGCCTCCGCGGCGGAACCGCTGGGGAAGTACGAGCACCAGAAGCCCGCGTGGCACAGATGCGACGCGTCTGAGCCCGCTGCGTACCAGTGCGCGACGATCAAGGTCCCGCTCGACTACAGCCGCCCGGCCGGCAGGACGATCGAGCTGGCCATCTCCCGCTTGAAGACCGGCGTCCCGGGCAAGCGGCACGGCGCGCTCCTCTTCAACCCCGGCGGTCCCGGTGGCGAGGGCCTGGGCATGCCCCTCATGATGAAGGACGCACTGCCCAAGAAGGTCCGCGACCAGTACGACCTCATCGGGTTCGATCCGCGGGGCGTGGGGCGCAGCAGCCCGGTCACCTGCCGTCTCACGGAGACGGAGCAGAACTCCGAACACCCCTACAAGAGCGAGACCTTCAGCCACGACGTCAAGTGGGCCCGGACCGTCGCCGACAAGTGCCGTGCCCGCGACGGCGACAGGCTTCGGTACATCACCACCCGCAACACCGCCCGCGACATGGATGTCGTCCGCGCCGTCCTCGGCGAGAAGAAGATCTCCTACCTGGGTTACTCCTACGGCACGTACCTGGGCGCCGTCTACACCCAGCTGTTCCCCCGGCGCACCGACCGCTTCGTGCTGGACAGTGCGGTCGACCCGGCGCGTGTCTGGCGCGGCATGATCCAGATATGGGCGGAGGGCAGCGAGCCGGCGTTCACCCGCTGGACGAAGTGGACCGCGCAGCACCACCGCACCTACCAGCTCGGCACCACCCCGGCCCAGGTGCGGAAGACGTTCTGGGATCTGGTCGCCCGGGCCGACCGCACCCCCATCGACGACGGCGGCGCGAAGCTCACCGGTGACGACATCCGCGCAGGGCTGCGCGGTGCGTTCTTCAGCCCCAAGTACGCGGCCGAGGCGGTCGTCGAGCTCAAGAAGGCCGCCGACGGCCATGCGCCCTCCCGCCACGGCCTCCTCCCCGGCGGGCAGCAGGAGCCGCGCTGGTCCGCGGCCCACGCGGGTTCCAGGGCTGCCGCCGACTCCTCCGCCGCCCCTGCCTCCGCCGCCTCCGCCGCGCAGCCTCCGGCCGACAACGGCAGCGCTGCCTTCTGGAGCGTGGTCTGCGGCGACACCGGGGCCTGGCCGCGCGACCCGGAGCAGTACCGGCGTGACGCGATCCGGGACAAGGCCAGGTATCCGCTCTACGGCGACTTCGGTTCCAACATCACGCCCTGCGCGTTCTGGGACAAGCCGACCGAGCCCGTCACCGCCGTCCGCAACCACGTCGGCCTGCTCACCGTGCAGAACCAGTGGGACCCCCAGACGCCCCTGGCCAGCGGCCTGGGCATGCACCGCGCCCTGAGGGGATCGCGCATGGTGTACGTCAAGGGCGGCGAGGGCCACGGCGTCTACTCCATGGACCCGCGCTCCTGTGCCGACCGCACCGTCAACGCCTACCTGAGCACCGGGAGGCTCCCCGCACGGGACGTCACCTGCGCGGCGTCCGGGAGCCAGGGCCTCGGTGCGAAACCGCAGATCGTCCCGGCACCTCGCCCCACCCCCGGAGGCCCCCGCTTCTGACCCGCCGGTGCACACAGGGCGCCCGGTGTCCACCGGGCGCCCTTCCCCGTCAGACGCCCAGCGGGCACGGCAGGGCGGGGAGCCGATGGTTCGGGACACGGCGCACCGGCGCCAACCGGGGCGGCCGCACGGTCAGGCGGGCGGCTGTACCGGTACGCGTCGTAAGTCTTGACGTGCTCATGGTGGCTGAGTTTCCTGGGGGATGCGCGGCGTTGGGAGCGCTCCCATGATGTCCGGAGCCGCGCCTCCCGAGAGGAAGCAGACCCATGTTCCGCAGCTTACGAAGGGCGCTGTGCGCTGCCGCCGCCGCGCTCCTTCTGCCCCTGGCCGGGGCGTACACGGCACAGGCGTCCGGTCCGCCCACGGCCGCCGCCGCACCCGGCGCCGGGTACTGGCACACCAGCGGCCGGCAGATCCTCGACGCGGCCGGTCAGCCGGTACGCATCGCCGGGATCAACTGGTTCGGCTTCGAGACCGACAACCACGTGGTGCACGGTCTCTGGTCGCGCGACTACAAGAGCATGATCGACCAGATCAGGGCGACGGGCTACAACACCATCCGCCTGCCCTACAGCGACGACATCTTCAAGGCCGGCACGGTCGCGAACAGCATCGACTTCTCCGGCGGCAAGAACGCCGACCTCCAGGGACTCGACCCGCTCCACATCATGGACAAGCTCGTGGCGTACGCGGGGCAGGACGGCCTGAAGGTCATCCTCGACCGGCACCGCCCCGACTCCAGCGGCCAGTCCGCGCTCTGGTACACCGCGTCCGTGCCTGAGTCGACCTGGATCACCGACCTCAAGGCCCTCGCGAGCCGTTACCAGGGCCAGGACACCGTCATCGGGATCGACCTGCACAACGAGCCCCACGACCCCGCCTGCTGGGGCTGCGGCGACCAGGCCACCGACTGGCGCCTGGCGGCGCAGCGCGCCGGCAACGCCGTGCTGGGCGTCAACCCCAGCCTGCTGATCTTCGTGGAGGGCGTCCAGACCTACAACGGCGTCTCCGGCTGGTGGGGCGGCAATCTGATGGGTGTCGCCCAGTACCCGGTACAGCTCAGCGTGGCCGGCCGGGTCGTCTACTCGGCCCACGACTACGCCACCAGCGTCGCCCAGCAGAGCTGGTTCAGCGACCCGAGCTTCCCCGCCAACATGCCCGGCGTCTGGGACAAGTACTGGGGCTACATCTTCAAGCAGAACATCGCACCCGTGTGGGTGGGCGAGTTCGGCACCACGCTCCAGTCGACCGTCGACCAGAAGTGGCTGTCCGCGCTGGTGAGTTACCTGCGGCCGACCTCGACGTACGGCGCCGACTCCTTCCAGTGGACCTTCTGGTCGTGGAACCCGGACTCCGGTGACACGGGCGGCATCCTGAAGGACGACTGGGCGACCGTGGACACGGTGAAGGACGGGTACCTGGCGAGCGTCAAGGCACCGTCGTTCCCGAGCACCGGTGGCGGTGGCGGTGGCGGTGGCGGCGGGGGCGGCGCGGCCGCGTGCAGCGCCGCCTACACCGTCAGCAGCGACTGGGGCAGCGGCTTCAACGCCGACGTGAAGGTCACCGACACCGGCACGACCGCCCTGAAGTCCTGGACGGTGACGTGGAGCTGGAGCGGCTCCCAGAAGATCACGTCCATGTGGAACGCGAGCTACACCCAGTCCGCGTCCACGGTGACAGTGGTCAACGCCACCCACAACGGATCGGTCCCCGCGGGGGGTTCGGCGAGCTTCGGCTTCGGCGGAACGCCCGGGGGCGGCACGGCACCGTCGCTGACCTGCACGGCGACCTAAGACAGGGGCGCCCGGCGTGACACCGGGCGCCCTCATCCGGTCGACGGACAGGTCAGTTCGGGGCGTGTGCGGTTCGGGGAGCAGCCCACCAGGGCCAGGGACAGGAACGCGGGCCGTTCGAGGTAGAAGCCGAGCGACACGTCGCCGCCCGACCCCAGCCGTTCGACGGCGGCGGTGACGAGGGCGGCCCGGTGACCGGGGGCCCGGTACGCCTCGGACGCGAACCGGGCCGCGTACTCGGCCAGCCGGTCACCGAGCCAGACCGCGGCTGCCGATGGCTCCAGCCAGGTCCCCCGGACCAGCGAGCCCGGTTTGACCAGCCAGTACGCGGTCTCCAACGGGGGCAGGCCGGAGGCCGGGAACTCGGCGGCGGCCGTACGGTACCGCTCGATCAGCTCGGGGCTGCTGCCGGGCGGGGGCGGTTGGTGAGGGGGAGGCCGTCGCAGGGCCTCCCGGTCGAAGCGGGCCTTGGGCCCGGTCCAGAGGTAGGCGTGATGGTGCACGGGGTGTCCCACTCCGTGTGGAGGAGCCGGCCCCTGACGCGGCTGAGCCACGCGGGGACCGGCTGGTGGCTCAGACCGGCAGGCCGAACCGCGCCGGGTCGAGGCCGGCGGCGTCCAGCTCGGCCGAGGTGAAGCGCAACGGCTGCGCGTCGGGCCGCTTGCTGTCACCGAGGGCCCAGGCGTCCTCGCCGATACGGGCCAGGGTCACGCATGCCTCACCGTCCGGGTGAGTGCTTCCCCCGCACGCCCTCAAGAACGAGGCTCCGTCGAGGTCGAGCGCGTACAGGTCACTTCCGTTCACCATCGCTGCACCTTCCTGCTCCGCTGTGGGTGTGGCTTCGGGGATGACCGTAGGAGGGGGGCGCAACGCAAGGAGATGAATATTCTCGATTATTCGCGCGCGATCACTCTGGATGCATGGACATTCACTCAGAGGCACCGGAATGCTGGGCGCACGAACAAGGTTGGACCTGATCACCGAGCCCGCGGAGGTGGTGCGCTGCTGCATGGTGCGGGATGCTGCTTGGCACCACGCCGTACCGTGGGAGCAGTTCAAGACTGAGTTGCGCGGCGACGCATAGGGGCAAGAGCGGGTACCGGTGAGCACGGATTATCAGAGGGCGCGCGAGGAACTGGGGCGCAAGCTCAGGGAACTGCGAATCGAAAGCCCTGATGGCCGGCTCACCGGTACGGAACTGGGCCAGCGGCTGGGCTGGCCGCAGTCCAAGGTCAGCAAGCTGGAGAACGGCAGGCAGACCCCCACGGACGACGACCTACGAGCATGGACCGATGCCGTGGGGCAACCGGCCGCTTTCGGTGAACTCCGCGCCCGACTCAAGGGTTTCGAAAGCCATATCCGCTCCTGGCGGCGTCAGTTGGCGGCAGGTCACCGCCCGGTGCAGGAAACCTGGAATGCGCTCGTCGCGGAGTCCCGGGTCCTGCACATGTGGGAGAACAACGCCGTCAGCGGCATGCTTCAGACCGCCGAGTACGCCCGCTGCGTCTTTGAGCGCTACACGAATCTCCGTTCCTCGCCGCGGGACATGGACGAAGCGGTGAGGGCTCGGATGAAGCGGCAGGACTGGCTGTACCGACCCGGTAAACGACTCAACCTGCTCATGTGGGAGGGCGCCCTGTGCGCCCGGGTGTGTCCAGCGGAAGTTCTGGTTGCTCAACTGGACCGTCTGTCGGGCGTAGTCGGGATGGACACGGTGAACCTCGGCATCCTGCCTCTGGACGCAGAACTGCGCATCCCGCCGGGCAACCCTTTCTCCATGCTTGACGAGCGCTTGGTCGTGGTCGAGGACTGGCACGCCGAACTCTGGCTGGACGACGCAGAAACGATCGGCCTCTACCGTCGCGTCTGGGACACTCTCGCCGAGTCGGCCGTGTTCGGTGCCGAAGCCCAGCAGGTGATCGCCCGCGTCCGCCGGAGCATCAAGGTCTGAGGCGTACGGCCGTACGACGCCGTCGGTGGTCTCCCGCAGCGGCGCGGGTGCCGGGGCCGGAGCCCTGCCGGCACTCCTCGTCACGGAGGAACGCGAGCCGGTGGCCGGCGTCACGAGAACGCCTGGCCCAGCGGTGCCAGCGGGCGTCGTGGGGGTTCGGCAGTCGCCACACGTAGGGGCGGGGACGCGTACCTCCCGCGCAAAGGGTTACGACTGACGCAGAAACGGGTCGATCGCTGCCCAGGTCGCGTCCGGTGCCTCGAGGTGCGGCAGGTGTCCGGCCGCCTGGATCTGGATGAACCGCGCACCGGGGACCGCGTCGGCGACGGCTCGCCCGTACGCGGGTGTGACGATCCGGTCGCTTTCGCCCCACACCAGGAGCGTCGGGACGTTCACCGCACCGAGCCGTCCGAGCAGTGTCGGGTCGCTCATACCCGTACCGGCGACGACCGCCATGGTGTGACGGTTCGCCTGCTGGATCGCTCGCTGCTCGTCGGTGAACCGGGCCGGGTCCACGTACCCGCGCTCGGGGTCGTGCCAGGCGGCCTCCGCGAGCCCACGGGCGTCGAGAGCGAAGAAGTCCGCGACCGGCTCACCGGCGATGACCACGCCGACGCCGTCGATGTCGACCACGGCCCCGATCAGCCCGGCGTAACGCTCGTCGTGCGCTGCCTGCACCGCCATCTCCAGGGCGATCCAACCGCCGATCGAGGAGCCGATCAGCACGACGTCGTGTTCCTTGTGGTCGAGCAGCCGTGCGAGGTAGCCGGCCGCGAGGTCGGCGACGGAGGTGATGGAGTCGGGGCGCGGCGTGCCGTTCCAGCCGGGATGGGTCGGGGCGAACGCGTGCATGGAGGCTGCGAGATGTCCCACGATGGGCGCGACGGTCTGCGGACCGCCGCCGCCGTGCAGCACGAGCGCCGTACGCGACGCGGGGTCGCCGGCCTGGATGACAGGAAGGTCGTCGGGGAGGACGGTGTTCATGCTTACTCCTGCCTCAACATATTTATATAAGGGCATTGATAAGCTAGCACCATGACAACCGACCTGGAAGCCCTGGGGCAGGCGATCAAGCGGGCGCAGTACCGGAATCACCGCGCCGCTGATACGGCCCTGCGTGACATCGGGGTCAGCCTGGTGCAGTGGGACGCCCTACGCGCCATTGACCGGATGCCTGGCGCCTCCGGGCATGAACTCGCCGTCGCGACGTTCCAGAGTGACCAGGCGTTCGGCACGCTGGCGAGTCGGCTCGTCGCTCGTGGGCTCATCGCTCGGTCCGCAGGCCGCGGGCGCCGCTTGGAGCACACCCTCACCGAAACGGGGCGCACCACGCTGGCGGAGGGCCGACAACTGATGGCCGGCGTGCTGCGGGAGCTCTTCGCGCAACTCGACGAGGAGCAACGTCTGGCACTGCTCCAGACGCTGCTGGTCCTCACCGAGGACGCGTGACACGTCCGCCTCCGGTGGGCGCAGGGGAAACGTCCGCTTCGAGCCGCTGCTGGCCGGCCTCACGAGGCGGTGAGCGGGGTTCCCGGCTCACGCGGGGGCGTCGCCGACGCGGGTAGGGCCCGCTGTCCCGACTGAGGCTGGCTCGTTGGCACGTACTGGTTCGCCGTACCGGTCAGACGCGGGAGAGGCGGCGAGGCCGGCTGCTCGACACCCATGGGATGCGGCGCGGATGACACGCGAGGGGCGCCCGGTGATCACCGGGCGCCCCTCGTCGTCGTGAAGGTGACGGTTACAGCTTCTCGATGACGTAGTCGACGCACTTCGTCAGCGCCTCGACGTCCGCCGGGTCGATCGCCGGGAACATCGCGACGCGCAGCTGGTTGCGGCCCAGCTTGCGGTACGGCTCGGTGTCCACGATGCCGTTGGCGCGCAGCACCTTGGCGACGGCGGCGGCGTCGATCTCGTCGGAGAAGTCGATCGTGCCGATGACCTGCGAGCGCTCGGCCGGGTCCGTGACGAACGGGCTCGCGTACTTGGACTCCTCCGCCCAGCTGTACAGACGGGTCGAGGAGTCCTTCGTGCGGGCCGTGGACCAGGCGAGGCCGCCCTGGCCGTTGAGCCACTCCAACTGCTCGTTGAGCAGGAACAGCGTGGCGAGGGCCGGGGTGTTGTACGTCTGGTTCTTGCGGGAGTTGTCGATCGCCGTCGGGAGGCTGAAGAACTCCGGGATGTGACGGCCGGAGGCGTGGACGCGCTCGGCGCGCTCGATCGCGGCCGGGGAGAAGACGCCGATCCACAGGCCGCCGTCGGAGGCGAAGGACTTCTGCGGAGCGAAGTAGTAGACGTCCGTCTCGGCGATGTCGACCGGCAGGCCGCCCGCGCCGGAGGTGGCGTCGACCAGGACGAGGGCGCCCTCGTCGGCGCCGGCCACGCGCCGGATCGGCATGGCGACACCGGTGGAGGTCTCGTTGTGGGTGAGGCCGTAGACGTCCACGCCGGCTTCGGCCCGCGCCTCGGGGTGGGTGCCGGGGTCGGCGGCCACGACGGTGGGCTCGGCCAGCCAGGGGGCGAGCTTGGCCGCCTTGGCGAACTTGGAGGAGAACTCGCCGAAGGTCAGGTGCTGCGACTTGTTCTCGATCAGACCGTGGGTGGCGATGTCCCAGAAGGCGGTGGAGCCGCCGTTGCCGAGGACGACCTCGTAGCCCTCGGGGAGGGAGAACAGTTCGGAGATGCCCTCGCGGACCTTGCCGACCAGGTTCTTCACCGGCGCCTGCCGGTGCGAGGTGCCCAGCAGGGAGGTACCGGTGGCGGCGAGGGCGTCCAGCGCCTCCGTGCGCACCTTGGAGGGGCCCGCGCCGAAACGTCCGTCGGCGGGCTTGATGTCAGCGGGAATCTGGATGTCGGCCACGGCACGAGGTTAGCCCGTGGCCTGCACCGGGGGAGTGGCGTGTCCGTCGGATGAGACGAGTCGCACGCGACACGGACTTGTGAGGTTGTACGACGATACGGGTGGGGTTGTGGAAAAGAGGCGGTGACTGTGCGTGATCGGATGCATCCTGGACGCATGACAGATCTGGCGGATGAGCTGCGCGGGGCCGTCCGGGGCGAGGTCGGCTTCGACGCAGGCTCCCGGGCACTGGTGACCATGGACGCGTCCAACTACCGGCGCGTGCCCCTCGGGGTGGTGGCCCCCCGGGACGCCGACGACGTCGCCGCCGTGCTGGAGGTGTGCCGGACGCACGGGGTGCCGGTGGTGGCACGCGGCGGGGGCACGTCGATCGCCGGGCAGGCGACCGGCACGGGCGTGGTGCTGGACTTCACCCGGCACATGAACGGGCTGCTGGAGCTGGACCCGGGCGGCCGTACGGCCGTCGTGCAGCCGGGGCTCGTGCTCGACCGGCTCCAGGAGGCCGCCGCCCCGCACGGACTGCGCTTCGGCCCCGACCCGTCCACACACAGCCGCTGCACGCTCGGCGGGATGATCGCCAACAACTCCTGCGGCTCCCACTCGGTCGCCTGGGGAACGACCGCGGACAACGTACGGGAGCTGTCCGTCCTCACCGCGCGCGGGCAGCGGCTGCGGCCCGGCCGGGACTGGGCGGGCGCCCCCGACGGTCTGCGGGAGCTGGTGGCGGGCGAGCTGTCCCGGCTGCGCACGGGCTTCCCGGACCTGCCCCGCCGCATCTCCGGATACGCGCTGGACGCGCTGCTGCCCGAGCGGGGCGCGGACGTCGCCCGCTCCTTCTGCGGCTCCGAGGGCACCCTAGGCATCCTCACCGAGGCGGTGCTCGACCTGGTCGAGGTCCCGCGCGCACGTGCCCTGGCGGTCCTGTCGTACGCCGACGAGAGCGCCGCCGCCGAAGCCGCCGCGGGCCTGCTGCCGTACGGGCCGCTGACCGTGGAGGGCATGGCCGCCGACCTCGTTCCGCCCCGGGCCGGGCTCCCCCCTGGCGGTGCCTGGCTGTTCGTGGAGACCGGCGGCGAGACAGTGGCCGAGGCACACGCGCGTGCCCGGGAGATCGTGCGCGCCGCCGACGTCGTGGACGCCCTGGTCGTCACCGACCCGGCGGCCCAACGCACCCTGTGGCGCATCCGTGAGGACGCCGCCGGCACGGCCACCCGGATGCCGGACGGCACGGAGGCGTGGCCCGGCTGGGAGGACTGCGCGGTGCCGCCCGCCGGGCTCGGCGCCTACCTGCGCGACTTCCGCGCCCTGCTGACCGCCCACGGGCTGCGCGGCACGCCGTACGGCCACTTCGGCGACGGCTGCATCCACGTCCGCATCGACTTCGACCTGCTCACCGAGGCCGGTGTCGGACGCTTCCGCCGCTTCTCCGAGGAACTGGCCGACCTGGTGACACAGCACGGCGGCTCGCTGTCCGGGGAGCACGGGGACGGACAGGCCCGCGCGGAACTGCTGCCGCGGATGTACGGCGCGGAGACGGTCCGGCTCTTCGAACGCGCCAAGTCCCTCTGGGACCCGGACGACCTGCTCAACCCCGGCATCCTGGTCCGCCCCGCCCCGCTCGACAGCAACCTGCGCTTCTCCGTCCTGCCCCGCCGGCCGGTCGACGTGGCCTTCGGCTACCCGGCCGACGGCGGTGACTTCCGCGCGGCCGTCAGCCGCTGCGTCGGCGTCGCCAAGTGCCGTACGGCCTCCATGACCGGCCCCGCCGTCATGTGCCCGTCCTTCCGGGCCACCGGCGCGGAGGAGCACTCCACCCGCGGCCGGGCCCGCCTGCTGCACGAGATGCTCGCGGGCGAACTGATCACCGACGGCTGGCGGTCCACGGAGGTCCGGGACGCCCTCGACCTCTGCCTGTCCTGCAAGGGTTGCCGCTCGGACTGCCCGGTCGGCGTCGACATGGCGACCTACAAAGCGGAGTTCCTCCACCACCACTACGCCGGCCGCCGCCGCCCCGCCGCCCACCACAGCATGGGCCGGCTCCCCGAGTGGTTGCGCTGGGCCGCCCGCACCCGCACGGCCCCCCTGGTCAACGCGCTCGCCTCGATACGGCCGCTGGCGGCCCTCGGCAAACGGCTGGGCGGGATCGCGGCGGAACGGGAGATCCCCCGGCTGGCCGCACGGACGTTCACCGCGTGGTGGCGCCTCAGGAAGCCCACCCGGGGCACCGGGGACCTGGTCGTCCTCTGGCCGGACACCTTCACCGAGCACCTGACCCCGTCCGTCGGCCGGGCCGCCGTCCGCGTCCTGGAGGACGCCGGTCTGCGGGTGGCCCTCCCGCCGACGCTGCCACCACACCGGGGAGTCATCGGCGACGGCCGGACCAGGGCGGCGACCGCACTGCTCACGGCCCGCCGGGCCCGGGTCTGCTGCGGTCTGACCTACCTCTCCACCGGGCAGCTCGACCGCGCCCGCGCGGTGCTGCGCCGCACCCTGGACCTGATGGAACCGGTGCTGCGGGCCGGACTCCCGGTCGTCGTCCTGGAACCGAGCTGCGCCGCGGCCCTGCGCGGTGACCTCCCGGAACTCCTGCACGACGATCCGCGCGCCGCCCGGCTGGCCGCCGCGGTCCTCACCTTCGCCGAGGCGCTGGAGCGGCACGCCCCGCAGTGGACCCCGCCCGCCGTCGACCGCCCGGTGGCCGGCCAGACCCACTGCCACCAGCACGCGGTGCTCGGCGACACGGCCGACCGCCGGCTGCGCGCCGCCGCGGGCCTCACCGGCGACCTCAGCGGAGGCTGCTGCGGCCTCGCGGGCAACTTCGGTTTCGAGAAGGGCCACTTCGAGGTGTCCCGGGCCTGCGCGGAGGACCAGCTCCTGCCGGCCGTACGGACCGCGCCCGAGGGCACGGTGATCCTCACGGACGGCTTCTCCTGCCGGACCCAGCTGGACCAGCTCGCCGGAGTCCGGGGCAGACACCTCGCGGAGGTCCTGGCGGACGCACTGGAGAGAAGAACGGCGGAGTCCGAGCCGACGCCCTGACCGGCATACGGCCGGGCCGCCCGCCGGCCACCTGGTGCGGCCCGGCTGGGCTCGATCACCTGGGTTGTTTCGCCCGGGGTCGCTCGCCCGGGCTCGCTCGCCCCGGGGTCGGCCCGGGCGGCTCGGTCACCTGGTGGGGTCGGACGCGTGGCGTCACTGCCCCTCGACGGGGAGGGGCGGGAGTTTGCCCCGGGCTACCTGGGTGCGTACCGCGCCGATGCTTGCCGCGATGACCAGGGCGATCGCGGCGGCCTCCGTGGCGGACAGGGCCTGGCCGAGGATCAGGAAGCCGGCCGTGGCCGCGATCGCCGGTTCCAGGCTCATCAGGATGGCGAAGGTGGAGGCGGGCAGCCGGCGCAGGGCCAGGAGTTCGAGGGTGTACGGCAGGACCGAGGACAGCAGCGCCACCGCCGAGCCGAGGGCGATCGTGGTGGGGTTCAGCAGGCGGGTGCCCCCCTCGGCGATGCCGAGGGGGAGGAACAGCAGGGCCGCGACCGCCATGGCCAACGCCAGACCGTCCGCCTGGGGGAAACGGCGCCCCGTACGAGCGCTGAAGATGATGTAGGCCGCCCACATGGCGCCGGCGCCCAGGGCGAGGGCCACACCTGTGGGGTCCAGTTCGCCGAAGCCTCCGCCGCCGAGCAGGAAGACGCCCCCGAGGGCCAGGCCCGCCCAGAGCGCGTTGACGGCGCGGCGGGAGGCCAGGACGGACAGGGTGAGCGGGCCGAGGACCTCCAGGGTGACCGCCGGGCCCAGCGGGATGCGGGCGACCGCCGAGTAGAACAGCCCGTTCATCGCGCCCATCGTGACGCCGAAGACGATCACCGTCCCCCAGTCGGTGCGCGAGTGTCCGCGCAGCCGGGGCCGGCAGACCACCAGGAGGACGATCGCCGCCGCGAGCAGGCGCAGGGTCACCACACCCAGCGCGCCGGCCCTCGGCATCAGGGTCACCGCCAGCGCCCCGCCGAACTGCACCGAGATGCCGCCGGCCAGGACCAGCCCGACGGGGCCGAGCGTGCCGAGACGGCCCTGTCCCGGGGCGGGGGCGACCGGGGTCGGTGCGGCGGTGCTGGATCTGGCGGTCACGGGCGGTCCTGTGGCTCGGCTCGGGGCGCGGGTGCGTGCACGGAGGTGCATCGCGATGTACTTTCCCGTCCAGGGTAATGGACTTCGACAGGTGCGTGAACCTCTTTGGGAACTGTCCCGGATGCTGGGATCGGAGGCCGGGCCGCTGGGATCGGCTGCCCGGCGACCGAAGCCGGCTCTGATGCGGGCATCCATACCTATTTTCCCGCATATGCGGCACCATGCACGGCTCGCCCCTGCCCGGCACGGCGTTGTTCCGGCGGGGAGGGGCCTCAGCGCCGGGCCATGTAGACGTTCAGCGCCTTGTGCAGCAGGCGGTTCAGCGGAAAGTCCCACTCGCCGACGTACTCCACGGCCTCACCGCCCGCGCCCACCTTGAAGCGCAGCAGGCCGAGCAGGTGGTCGGACTCCTCCAGGGTGTCGGTGATGCCCCGGAAGTCGTAGACGTGGGCGCCGAGTTCATGGGCGTCGCACATCATGCGCCACTGCATGGCGTTGTTGGGCTGGACCTCGCGCTTACGGCTGGTGGAGGCGCCGTAGGAGTACCAGACATGGCTGCCGACGACCAGCATGGTGGCCGCGGCGAGCACGTCCCCGTCGTGGTGGGCGAGGTACAGCCGCATCCGGTCGGGGTGTTCCGCGGTGAGCGCGCGGAACATGCGCTCGAAGTACGGCAGCGGGCGCGGCAGGAACCGGTCGCGCCCGGCGGTCTCGGTGTACAGCTCGTGGAAGACCGGCAGGTCCTCCGCACCGCCCCGGACGACCTTCACGCCCGCCTTCTCGGCCTTCTTGATGTTGCGCCGCCACTGCTGGTTGAGCCCCCGCTGGATGTCCTCCAGCGGCCGTCCGGCGAACGGGACCTGGCACACGTACCGGGGCTGCCCGGCGGCGAAGCCGTCCTCGCCGCCCGGCTCGCTCTGCCGCCAGCCCATGCGGCGCAGCCGGTCGGCGAGATCGATGCCGGCGGGCTCCTCCGACGTCGCCGGCACATCGCGCAGCCGGTGCGCGTCCGGGTCGGTGATCGCCGCCTTCACCGCCTCGGGGCTCCACCGCCGGGTCACCACGGGCGGCCCCATCTTGACCGAGAAGGCGCCCCGGTTCCTGAGGTGGACCAGCATCGGTTCCAGCCAGCGTTCCAGGTCGGGCGTGTGCCAGTCGATGACCGGACCCTCGGGCAGATAGGCCAGGTACCGCTTCGTCCGGGGCAGCGGGCGCAGCAGCACCAGGCCGACCCCCACCAGTCGCCCGTCCGCCTCGAACCACCCCAGGCTCTCGGCCTGCCAGTCAGGCTTCACGTCTCCCCAGGACGGCACCTGCATATGGCTGGCCGAAGGGCGTCCCGCCACGAACGAGAGGTGTTCGGCGCGGGACACGGGGCGGACGGTGAGGCGCATGCGCGGGCTCCTTCGGTTCGGCTCTTCGCTCACTGTAGGAGCGCGTCGGCGCCGGCCCCGGTTGCGCTCGCCCACCTGGAGCACCGCCCGCGCCGCCGGGTGGCCGCGGCCGAATTCATGCAAGCATGCTTGATTGTTTCTGCTCCCGCTGCCATGCTCCCCCCATGTCCGATCCGACGCCCGTCTTCGCCGACCTGCGTGAGGAAAGCGAGCAACTCGACCTGCTGGTCGCCGAGTTGCCCGAGGAGCGGTGGGTGCTCGACACGCCCGCCCCACGCTGGACCATCGCCCATCAGATCGCCCACCTGCACTGGACGGACCGGGCCGCGCTGCTCGCCGTGACGGACGAGGACGGGTTCGCGAAGGTCCTCCGCACGGCCGTGACGTCACCCGACGCCTTCGTGGACGAGGCCGCCGAGGAGGGCGCCCGGCTACGGCCCGCCGACCTGCTGGCCCGTTGGCGGGAGGGCCGGGCCGCGCTCGACACGGCGCTGCGGGCCGCCCCCGGCGGCAGCCGCTTCCCCTGGTTCGGGCCACCCATGTCGGCCGCCTCTATGGCCACCGGTCGTCTTATGGAGACCTGGGCCCATGGGCAGGACGTGGCGGACGCCCTGGGTGTGGTCCGCACACCCACCGACCGGCTCCGGCATGTGGTCCGCATCGGGGTGCGAGCCCGGGACTTCGCCTTCGGTGCACGGGGGCTGCCCGTACCGGCGGAGGAGTTCCGCGTCGAGGTGACCGCACCGTCCGGACAGGTGTGGGCCTACGGGCCGCCGGACGCCGCCCAGCGCGTCACCGGCCCCGCCCTCGACCTCTGCCTCCTCGTCACCCAGCGCGCCCACCGCGCCGACCTCGCCCTGCGCGCCGAGGGTCCGGACGCCGACCGCTGGCTCGACATCGCCCAGGCCTTCGCGGGCCCCCCGGGCACGGGCCGCCCGCCGACACACCCCGACCGGTCCCACACCGCGCCCAGGGGTGCCGGCCGTTCCCCCGGTGCGTCCGGCCCTCGCCCGGACGAGGGGACGGCCCTGTGACCGTGTCCGACGGGTCCGAGCCGATGACTCCGGCCGTGCCCGGCGGGACCGGCCCGGTGGCGCCCCTGCGCGTCGGCAACTTCTCCGGCTTCTACGGCGACCGCTCCGCCGCCCTGCGCGAGATGCTCACCGGCGGCGACCTGGACGTCCTCACCGGTGACTACCTCGCCGAACTCACCATGCTCATCCTCGGCCGCGACCGCCTGAAGGACCCGGCCGCCGGGTACGCCCGCACCTTCCTGCACCGGCTGGAGGACTGCCTCGGCCTCGCCCACGAACGCGGGGTGCGGATCGTCACCAACGCGGGCGGCCTGAACCCGGCCGGACTCGCCGGGGAGATACGGAAGCTGGCGGACCGGCTCGGCATCCCGGTGCGGGTCGCCCATGTCGAGGGCGACGACCTGGGCGCGGCATACCCCGGGACGCTCGCCGCCCACGCCTACCTCGGCGGTTTCGGGATCGCCGCGTGTCTGCGGGCCGGCGCCGACATCGTGGTCACGGGCCGGGTGACCGACGCGGCGCTCGTCACCGGACCCGCCGCCGCCCACTTCGGCTGGCGACCGGGGGAGTACGACCGTCTCGCCGGTGCCGTCGTCGCCGGACACGTGCTGGAGTGCGGCACCCAGGCGACCGGCGGGAACTACGCCTTCTTCACGGAAGGCGACGTGCGCCGGCCCGGATTCCCGCTGGCCGAGATCCACGCCGACGGCACCGGCGTCGTCACCAAGCACCCCGGCACCGGCGGCTTCGTGGACGTGGGCACGGTCACCGCCCAGCTGCTCTACGAGACCGGCGGCGCCCGGTACGCCGGCCCCGACGTCACCGCCCGGCTGGACACCGTACGGCTCGTCCGGGAGGGGCCGGACCGGGTGCGGATCGAGGGTGTACGCGGCGAGGCGCCCCCGCCCACCCTCAAGGTCGGGCTCAACCGGCTCGGTGGCTTCCGCAACGAGGTCGTCTTCGTCCTCACCGGACTCGACATCGAGGCCAAGGCGGCCCTGGTGCGCGAGCAGCTCGCCGGCGTGCTCGCCGCGTCACCGCCGCAGGAGGTCCGGTGGGACCTGGTCCGCACCGACCGGGCCGACGCCGGCACCGAGGAGACGGCCAGCGCGCTGCTGCGGCTCGTCGTACGGGACCCGGACCAGCAGGTGGTCGGGCGGGGCCTGACCGGGGCCGCCGTGGAGCTGGCACTCGCCAGCTATCCCGGCTTCCACCTGCTGTCCCCACCCGGAAAGGGCGCCCCTTACGGGGTCTTCGAGGATGTGTACGTGCCCCATGGGGCCGTGGACCATGTGGCCGTCCTCCATGACGGGCGCCGGATCCCCGTGCCGCCGCCCCATCAGACGCGCCCCCTGGACGCCGTCCCGCCCCCGGCTCTCCCGGAGCCCCTCCCGCCCGGCCCGGTCCGGCGCGCGCCCCTCGGCCTGGTCGCCGGGGCCCGCAGCGGGGACAAGGGCGGCGACGCCAACGTGGGCGTGTGGGCGCGGACGGACGAGGCCTGGCGGTGGCTCGCGCACACGCTGACCACCGACCGCCTGCGCCGGCTGCTCCCCGAGGTCCAGGACCTGCCCGTCACCCGGCACGTGCTGCCGCACCTGCGCGCCGTGAACTTCGTCGTCGAGGGCGTCCTCGGCGCCGGCGTCGCCGCCCAGCACCGCTTCGACCCGCAGGCCAAGGCCCTCGGCGAATGGCTGCGCTCCCGCCACCTGGACATCCCGGAGACCCTGCTGTGACGGTTCTGCGAACGGCCCTCGACCCCACGGGACCCGACTACCGGGCCCACCGCGAGGCGATGCTCGCCAAGCTCGCCGACCTGGACGCCGAACACGCCAAGGCGCTCGCCGGCGGCGGCGAGAAGTACGTCCGGCGGCACCGGGAGCGCGGCAAGCTGCCGGCACGCGAGCGCATCGAACTGCTGCTGGACCCCGACACCCCGTTCCTGGAGCTGTCCCCGCTGGCCGCCTGGGGCAGCGACCACCCCGTCGGCGCCTCCCTGGTCACCGGCATCGGGGTGGTCGAGGGCGTGGAGTGCCTGATCACCGCCAACGACCCGACCGTACGCGGCGGCGCCAGCAACCCCTGGAGCCTGAAGAAGGCCCTGCGGGCGAACGACATCGCGCTCGCCAACCGGCTGCCCTGCGTCAGCCTGGTCGAGTCCGGCGGCGCCGACCTGCCCTCCCAGAAGGAGATTTTCATCCCCGGCGGCGCCGTCTTCCGGGACCTCACCCGGCTGTCTGCCGCCGGTATCCCGACGATCGCCGTCGTCTTCGGCAACTCCACCGCCGGCGGCGCCTACGTCCCCGGCATGTCCGACCACGTGATCATGGTCAGGGAACGGGCGAAGGTGTTCCTCGGCGGTCCGCCGCTGGTCAAGATGGCCACCGGTGAGGAGAGCGACGACGAGTCCCTGGGCGGCGCCGAGATGCACGCGCGCGTGTCCGGCCTCGCCGACCACTTCGCCCTGGACGAGCGGGACGCGCTGCGTCAGGCCCGGCGGGTCGTGGCCCGCCTCAACCACCGCAAGGCCCACCCGGACCCCGCCCCGGCCGAGCCGCCCCGCTACGACCCGGAGGAGCTGCTGGGCATCGTCCCCGGCGACCTGAAGGTGCCCTTCGACCCGCGCGAGGTCATCGCCCGGATCGTGGACGCCTCCGACTTCGACGAGTTCAAACCGCTGTACGGCACCAGCCTGGTCACCGGCTGGGCGGCCCTGCACGGCTACCCGATCGGCATCCTGGCCAACGCCCAGGGGGTGCTGTTCAGCGCCGAGTCCCAGAAGGCCGCCCAGTTCGTCCAGCTCGCCAACCAGCGCGACATCCCGCTGCTCTTCCTGCACAACACCACCGGCTACATGGTCGGCCGGGAGTACGAGCAGGGCGGGATCATCAAACACGGCGCGATGATGATCAACGCGGTCGCCAACAGCACGGTCCCGCACCTGTCGGTCCTCATGGGGGCGTCCTACGGTGCCGGGCACTACGGAATGTGCGGCCGGGCCTACGACCCCCGGTTCCTGTTCGCCTGGCCGAGCGCCAAGTCCGCCGTCATGGGCCCGCAGCAGCTCGCCGGCGTGCTGTCGATCGTCGCCCGGCAGTCGGCGGCGGCGAAGGGGCAGCCGTACGACGAGGACGCGGACGCGGCGCTGCGGGCCATGGTGGAGCAGCAGATCGAGGCGGAGTCGCTGCCCATGTTCCTGTCCGGGCGGCTGTACGACGACGGCGTCATCGACCCGCGGGACACCCGCACCGTCCTCGGCCTGTGTCTCTCCGCCCTGCACACCGCCCCCTACCAGGGCGTGCGTGGCGGCTTCGGCGTCTTCCGGATGTGAGGGATCCCGTGATTTCCAGTGTGCTCGTCGCCAACCGGGGCGAGATCGCCTGCCGCGTCTTCCGTACCTGCGCCGGACTCGGCATCCGCACGGTCGCCGTGCACTCGGACGCCGACGCGGACGCGCTGCACGCGCGCGTGGCCGACACGGCGGTACGGCTGCCGGGCGCGGCGCCCGCCGACACCTATCTGCGCGGCGACCTGATCGTGCGGGCGGCCCTGAGCGCCGGCGCGGACGCCGTGCACCCCGGGTACGGCTTCCTGTCGGAGAACGCCGGCTTCGCGCGCGCCGTCCACGACGCCGGCCTGACCTGGATCGGCCCGCCCCCGCAGGCCATCGAGGCCATGGCGTCCAAGACCCGCGCCAAGCGGCTGATGGGCCTCGCCCCCCTGGACGCGGACCGGGTCACCGGCGCCGACCTGCCCGTCCTGGTGAAGGCGGCGGCGGGCGGCGGGGGGCGCGGCATGCGGATCGTGCGCCGCGTGGAGGAGCTGCCGGCCGCGCTGGAGGGCGCACGCGCGGAGGCCGCGAGCGCCTTCGGGGACGGCGAGGTGTTCGTGGAGCCGTACCTGGAACACGGCCGCCATGTGGAGGTGCAGATCCTCGCCGACACCCACGGCACCGTGTGGCCGCTCGGCACCCGCGACTGCTCCCTCCAGCGCCGCCACCAGAAGGTGATCGAGGAGGCCCCGGCGCCGGCCCTGCCGGCCGCGCTCACCGAGGAGCTGTACGCGCTGGCGGTGCGCGCCGCGCGGTCCGTCTCCTACGTCGGCGCCGGCACGGTCGAGTTCCTGGTCGCCGACGGCCGCGCGCACTTCCTGGAGATGAACACCCGGCTCCAGGTCGAACACCCGGTCACGGAGGCGGTGTTCGGGCTGGACCTCGTCGCGGAGCAGATCCGGATCGCCGAGGGGCACGCCCTGGACACCGTGCCGCCACGCGCGAGCGGCCATGCCGTCGAGGCCCGCCTGTACGCCGAGGACCCCGCCCGCGACTGGACCCCCCAGACCGGCACCCTGCACCGCCTCGCCGTACCGGCCGGCGTCCGCCTGGACACCGGCTACACCGACGGCGACCCCATCGGCGTCCACTACGACCCGATGCTCGCCAAGGTCGTCGCCCACGCCCCCACCCGGGCCGAGGCGGTCCGCCGGCTGGCCGGCGCGCTGGAGCGGGCCTCCGTGCACGGCCCGGTCACCAACCGCGACCTGCTGGTGCGCTCCCTACGGCACGAGGAGTTCACGTCCGCCCGCATGGACACCGGCTTCTACGACCGCCACCTCGCCGCGCTGACCGCGTCCGCCCCCGACCCGTACGCCCCCCTGGCCGCCGCCCTCGCCGACGCCCACGGCCGCTCCCGCTTCGGCGGCTGGCGCAACGTGCCGTCTCAGCCCCAGACGAAGCGGTACCTAATGGGCGGCGAGGAGCACGAGGTCCGCTACCGGCACACCAGGCAGGGCCTCACGGCGGACGGGGTGGAGGTCGTGCACGCCGACGCCCGTCTGGTCGTCCTCGAAGTGGACGGCGTCCGGCGCCGGTTCGAGGTGTCCGTCCACGGCGACCAGGTCCACGTGAACGCCACCGCCCTCACCGCACTGCCCCGCTTCCCCGACCCCGCCGCCCGGCTCGCTCCCGGTTCCCTGCTCGCCCCGATGCCCGGCACGGTCGTACGCGTCGCCGACGGCCTCGCGGAGGGCGTGGCCGTCGAGGCGGGCCAGCCGCTGATCTGGCTGGAGGCGATGAAGATGCAGCACCGGATCTCCGCCCCGGCCACCGGAACGCTCACCGCCCTGCACGCCAGGCCGGGACAGCAGGTGGAGCCGGGCCTGTTGCTCGCCGTCGTCCGAGAATCCTAGGAGCGCCATGACTGCCGTCATCGAATCCGAAGAGCACCAGGCCCTGCGGTCCGCCGTCGCCGCCCTGGGCGGGCGCTACGGCCGCGACTACCTCACCCGGACCATCGCGGCGGGCCGCCACCCCACCGAACTGTGGTCCGAGGCCGGAAAACTCGGCTACCTCGGCGTCAACCTGCCCGAGGAGTACGGCGGCGGAGGCGGCGGCATCGCGGAACTGTCCATCGTGCTGGAGGAACTGGGAGCGGCGGGCTCGCCGCTGCTGATGCTCGTCGTCTCGCCCGCGATCTGCGGGACGGTGATCTCCCGCTTCGGCACGCGCGAACAGAAGCGGGCCTGGCTCCCCGGACTCGCCGACGGCACCCGCACCATGGCCTTCGGCATCACCGAACCCGACGCCGGATCCAATTCCCACCGCATCACCACCACCGCCCGCCGTGACGGCGCCGACTGGCTCCTGACCGGCCGCAAGGTGTTCGTCTCCGGCGTGGACCAGGCGGACGCGACGCTCATCGTGGGCCGCACCGAGGACGCCCGCACCGGCACCCTCAAACCCTGCCTGTTCATCGTCCCGCGCGACACCGCGGGGTTCGCGCGCCATCCGATCGACATGGAACTCACCGCCGCGGAGAAGCAGTTCGAGCTGGTCCTGGACGACGTACGGCTGCCCGCGGAGGCACTGGTCGGCGACGAGGACGCCGGACTGCTCCAGCTGTTCGCCGGGCTCAACCCCGAGCGGATCATGACGGCGGCGTTCGCGATCGGCATGGGCCGGTACGCACTCGCCAAGGCCGTCGCCTACGCCCGCGACCGCACCGTGTGGAAGTCGCCCATCGGCGCCCACCAGGCCGTCGCACACCCCCTGGCACAGGCGCACATCAGCCTGGAACTGGCCCGGCTGATGATGCAGAAGGCGGCCCGGCTGTACGACGCGGGCGACGACGCCGGCGCGGGCGAGGCCGCCAACATGGCCAAGTACGCGGCCGGCGAGGCGTGTGTGCAGGCCGTCGACCAGGCCGTGCACACCCTCGGCGGCAACGGGCTCACCCGGGAGTTCGGGCTCGCCTCCCTGATAACGGCCGCACGCGTGGCCCGTATCGCCCCGGTCAGCCGGGAGATGATCCTCAACTACGTCTCCCACCAGACCCTCGGCCTGCCCAAGTCGTACTAGGCGTCGTGGAGGAACCGTGTTCCGCAGCGAGTACCCAGACGTCCCGCCCGTCGACCTGCCCATCCACGACGCCGTCCTCGGCCGGGCCGCCGCCCACGGTGACCTTCCCGCCCTCGTCGACGGCATCGACGGCACCACCCTCACGTACGGGCAGGTGGACCGGCTCCACCGGCGCCTGGCCGCCGGGTTCGCCGAGGCGGGCGTGCGCAAGGGCGACGTCCTCGCCCTGCACAGCCCCAACACCCTCGCCTTCCCGACCGCGTTCTACGCGGCCACGCGCGCGGGTGCCACCGTCACCACCGCGCACCCGCTCGCCACCGCCGAGGAGTTCGCCGGGCAGCTCGGCGACAGCGCGGCCCGCTGGATCGTCACCGTCTCCCCGCTGCTGGAGACCGCCCGCCGCGCCGCCGGACTCGCCGGCGGCGTACGGGAGATCCTCGTGTGCGACAGCGCGCCCGGGCACCGTTCACTGACCGACCTGCTCGCCACGACCGCCCCCGGACCCCGCGTCGCCGTCGACCCGGCCGAGGACATCGCCGTGCTGCCGTACTCCTCCGGCACCACCGGCACCCCCAAGGGCGTCATGCTCACCCACCGGCAGATCGCCACCAACCTCGCCCAGCTGGAACCCGCCGTCCCGGCCGGCCCCGGCGACCGCATCCTCGCCGTCCTGCCGTTCTTCCACATCTACGGCCTGACCGCCCTGATGAACGCGCCCCTGCGCAACGGTGCCACCGTCGTCGTCCTGCCGCGCTTCGAACTGGAGACGTTCCTCGCGGCGATCGAGAAGCACCGCATCACCGGCCTGTACGTCGCCCCGCCGATCGTCCTCGCCCTCGCCAAGCACCCCGCCGTCACCCGCTACGACCTCTCCAGCCTGAAGCACGTCATCAGCGCCGCCGCCCCGCTGGACGCGCGGCTCGCCCTCGCCTGCGCCACCCGCCTCGGCCTGCCCCCGATCGGCCAGGCCTACGGCATGACGGAACTGTCACCCGGCACCCACGTCGTCCCCCTGGACCGGCTGCGCGAGGCCCCCGCGGGCACGGTCGGCAGGCTCATCGCCGGCACCGAGATGCGGATCGTCTCCCTGGACGACCCCGCCACGGACCTCGGCACCGGCGAAGCGGGCGAGATCCTGATCCGCGGACCCCAGGTGATGAAGGGCTACCTCGGCCGCCCCGACGCCACCGCCGCACTGATCGACGGCGACGGCTGGCTGCACACCGGGGACGTCGGGCACGTCGACGCGGACGGCTGGCTGTTCGTCGTGGACCGGGTGAAGGAACTCATCAAGTACAAGGGCTTCCAGGTGGCCCCCGCAGAACTGGAGGCCCTCCTGCTCACCCACCCCGGCATCGCCGACGCCGCCGTCGTCGGCGCCCGCACCGAGGACGGCAACGAGGTCCCGCACGCCTTCGTCGTCCGCCGCACCACCGCCGGCGACCTGAGCGAGAACGACGTCCTGCTGTACGTCGCCGAACGCGTCGCCCCCTACAAACGCGTCCGTCGCGTCACCTTCACCGGCACCGTCCCCCGCGCCGCCTCCGGCAAGATCCTGCGCCGGCAGCTCAGGGAGCACACATGAGCACACCGATCGGACGCACGCGCGCGCGTGGCGTCGACACCCTCAGCCTGGACGCCACCACCACCCGCAACGCCCTCTCGGCGCCCCTGGTGTCCGCCCTCGCCGAGGCCCTGGCCGACTGCGGCCGGGACCCCGACGTACGGGCCGTGGTCCTCACCCACACCGGTACGACGTTCTGCGCCGGCGCCGACCTGCGCGACCCGCCGCACCCCGACGCCCTGGTGGCCCTGCTCCGGCAGATCGTCGAACTGCCCAGACCGGTCGTCGCCCGCGTCACGGGACACGTCCGCGCCGGCGGCCTCGGCCTGCTCGCCGCCTGCGACATCGCCGTCTCCTCCACCGCGGCCACCTTCGCCTTCACCGAGGTACGCATCGGCGTCGCCCCCGCGGTGATCTCCCTGCCGGTGCTCCCGCGCACCGACCCCCGCGCCCTCGCCCGCCACTACCTCACCGGCGAACGCTTCGACCCCGCGGAGGCCGTCCGCACGGGCCTGCTCACCGCGTGCGCCGACGACGTGGACGACGCCCTCGCCCCCGTCCTGGACGGCCTGCGCCGCTCCTCCCCCGAGGCCCTGGCCGCGACCAAAGGGCTGCTCACGGCTAGGGTGCTGGAGACGTTCGACCGGGACGCGGCGGAGCTGACCGCGCTCTCGGCCCGGCTGTTCTCCTCCGCCCACGCCCGGGAGGGGATGACGGCCTTCCTGGAGAGACGGGACGCGGCATGGGTGGTGTGAGTACGACGGAACGCGAGCGCGTGCCCAAGCAGGACCGCAGCCGGGCCACCCGGCAGCGGCTGCTGGAAGCCGCCGTGGCCTGCCTCGCCGAGCACGGCTGGGCGGGCTCCACGGTCGCCGCCGTCGCCGAGCGGGCCGGTGTCTCCCGGGGCGCCGCCCAGCACCACTTCCCCACCCGCGAGGACCTGTTCACCGCCGCCGTCGAGTACGTCGCCGAAGAACGCTCCACCGCCCTCAGAGCCCTCTTCCCCGACGGCGCCGCCGACCGCCGCGCCGTCGTCGCCGCCCTCGTCGACCTCTACACCGGCCCCCTCTTCCGCGCCGCCCTGCACCTGTGGGTCGCCGCCTCCAACGAGGAGCAGCTGCGTGGCCGGGTGACCGAGCTGGAGGCCCGCGTCGGCCGCGAGACCCACCGCATCGCCGTCGACCTCCTCGGCGCCGACGAGACCCTTCCCGGCGTCCGCGAGAGCGTGCAGGGCCTCCTCGACATGGCCCGCGGTCTCGGCCTCGCCAACCTCCTCACCGACGACACCGCCCGCCGCCGGCGGGTGGTGGCCCAGTGGGGCGCCCTGCTGGACGAGAGCCTGGGCGCAGACGCGGGGTGAGGTCCGGTCCGACGGGCCCGGACGCACCTGCGGCGCCGGGGGTTACTCTTGGGCCCATGCCTCCGATGCTCGTCCGCCGCCGCCACGTGGACTACGTGCGCGTCACGAGCATGGGCTGTCGGCGCTTCTCCGCCTGACCCAGCCCCCTTCTCCCTTCCTTTTCCGGCACCCGGGGGCCGCTCTCCACCCCTCGGCGGCCACCCGTGCCCCGTACACCCTGCGGACGCACCATGACGATCCACCCGGCGACGGCGCACACCCCCGCGATCCCGTCGTACGACCAGCTCCCGATCATCGACCTGTCGGCGGCCGACCGCGGCCCCCAGGCCCGCGCCCTGCTCCACGCCCAGCTGCACAGCGCCGCCCACGACGTCGGCTTCTTCCAGCTCACCGGGCACGGCGTGACCCCGGCCGAGACCGACGCCCTGCTCACCGCCATGCGCGCCTTCTTCGCCCTCCCCGAGGCCGACCGGCTCGCCCTGGACAACGTCAACTCCCCGCACTTCCGCGGCTACACGCGTACCGGCGACGAGCGCACCGGCGGCTCCCGCGACTGGCGCGACCAGCTCGACATCGGCGCCGAACGCCCCGCCCGCGTCCCCGGCCCCGGCGAACCCCCGTACTGGTGGCTCCAGGGCCCCAACCAGTGGCCGGCCGCCCTGCCCGCGCTGCGCACGGCCGCCCTGGCCTGGATCGACCGGCTGAGCGCGGTCGCCGAGCGCCTGCTGCACGAACTGCTGACCGCCATCGGCGCCCCCGCCGGCTTCTACGACCCCGTCCTCGGCGCCCACGCCCACCCGCACCTCAAACTCGTCCGCTACCCCGGCAGCGCGGACGACGGCACCGGCCAGGGCGTCGGCGCCCACAAGGACTACGGCTTCCTCACCCTGCTCCTCCAGGACACCGTCGGCGGCCTCCAGGTGCAGCGCGAGGACGGCCGCTTCCACGACGTGCCGCCCATCGAGGGGGCCTTCGTCGTCAACCTCGGCGAACTCCTGGAGGTGGCGACCGACGGCTACCTCCTGGCCACGAACCACCGGGTCGTCAGCCCGCCCGGCGCCACCGAGCGGTTCTCCGTCCCGTTCTTCTACAACCCGCGCCTGGACGCGAAGGTCGAGCCGCTTCCCTTCCCGCACGCGTCGAAGGCCCCCGGTGTCACCGACGACCCGGCCAACCCGCTGCACGCCGAGTACGGCTACAACGAACTGAAGGGCAAGCTCAGGGCCCACCCGCTCGTCGCCGAACGGCACCACGCGGGCCTGCTGACACCGGCGTGACCCACCCTCCGCAGGACACGGAGCCGCACCGCCGGGCGGCTCCGCCCTCTAGCGGGTGGTGTCCGCGATATCCGCGTATCCCTCGATCTCCTGCGGGCCGCGCGGTCCCGGTCCCACATACCGGGCGGAGGGCCGCACCAGCCGCCCCGTGCGCTTCTGCTCCAGGATGTGCGCCGACCAGCCCGCGGTCCGCGCACACGTGAACATCGACGTGAACATGTGCGCCGGCACCTCGGCGAAGTCCAGCATGATCGCCGCCCAGAACTCCACGTTCGTGGCGAGCACCCGGTCCGGCCGGCGGTTGTGCAGCTCCTCCAGCGCGGCCTTCTCCAATGCCTCCGCGACCTCGAACCGCGGCGCCCCCAGCTCCCGTGCCGTACGCCGCAGCACGCGCGCCCGCGGGTCCTCGGCCCGGTACACCCGGTGCCCGAACCCCATCAGCCGCTCGCCGCGGTCCAGCGTCCGCCGGACGTACGCCGCCGCGTCCCCCGTCCGCTCGATCTCCTCGATCATGCCGAGCACCCGCGACGGCGCGCCGCCGTGCAGCGGCCCGGACATCGCGCCCACCGCGCCCGACAGCGCGGCGGCGACGTCCGCGCCGGTGGAGGCGATGACCCGGGCGGTGAAGGTGGAGGCGTTCATGCCGTGTTCGGCGGCGGACGTCCAGTACGCGTCCACGGCGGCGACGTGCTTCGGGTCCGGCTCCCCCCGCCACCGGATCATGAACCGTTCCACCACCGAGTGCGCCTTGTCGATCTCCCGCTGCGGCACCATCGGCAGCCCCTGCCCGCGCGCGGACTGGGCGACGTACGACAGGGCCATCACGGCGGCCCGCGCCAGGTCCGCCCGCGCCTGCCGCTCGTCGATGTCGAGCAGCGGCCGCAGCCCCCACACCGGAGCGAGCATGGCCAGCGCCGACTGCACGTCCACCCGGATGTCACCGGAGTGCACCGGGATCGGGAACGGCTCGGCGGGCGGCAGACCGGGGTTGAACGCGCCGTCGACCAGCAGTCCCCACACGTTCCCGAACGAGACGTGCCCGACCAGGTCCTCGATGTCGACGCCCCGGTAGCGCAGGGCGCCGCCCTCCTTGTCGGGTTCGGCGATCTCCGTCTCGAACGCGACGACTCCCTCGAGTCCGGGTACGAAGTCGGACATCTGGCGGCTCCTCGTGATGTGCGGCCGGCGGTCACCCCGGTGATGCCCCGATCGGCCGGTGGTCACCCGTGGTGAACCCAACCGCAAGGGGATCAGCACGATAGCTCCCGGTGCCGCACTTGGGGAGACCACACGACACCCGGTGCCATACCCGTTCGATACGGCAAGATGACCGGGTGACCGACCGCGACCCGTTCCTGGACCCCGTCCTCGATCCCGCCGCCATGCGCAAGCAGTACCGGGCCGACGGCCTCGCCGAGGAGGACCTCGCCACCCACCCCATGGACCAGTTCGCCCGCTGGTTCGAGGAAGCCGCCCGGGCGGCCGTCCACGGCACGCTCTACGAGGCCAACGCGATGGTCGTCTCCACCGTCGACCCGACGGGCCGGCCCAGCTCGCGCACGGTCCTGATGAAGCAGTACGACACCGACGGCTTCGTCTTCTACACCAACTACGACTCGCCCAAGGCCCGCGACCTCGCGCACAACCCGCGCGTCGGTGTGCTCTTCCCCTGGCATCCGCTGGCCCGCCAGGTGATCGTCACCGGCACCGCCCGCCGCACCGGCCGCGACGAGACCGCCGCCTACTTCCGCACCCGCCCGCACGGCTCCCAGCTGGGCGCCTGGGCCAGCACCCAGTCCGCGGTGATCGCCTCCCGCACCGAACTGGACACCGCCTACGCCGCGCTGGAGGCCCGCTACCCCGAGGGCGAACAGGTCCCGGTCCCGCCCCACTGGGGCGGCTTCCGGGTGGCGCCGGAGACCGTCGAGTTCTGGCAGGGCCGCGAGAACCGGCTGCACGACCGCCTGCGCTACGCCGCCCGGCCGGACGGCACCTGGCGCGTGGAACGCCTCAGCCCCTGACGTGAGCGGCACGGGGAACGCAGACGACCCGCGGGCTGGGTTCCTCAGGGAGGAGCCGGCCGGACGTAACCGGCAGCCCGCGGGTCGGGTGACTGCGTTGGATTGGCCGGCCGCGTGATGGACACGCCGGTCCGGCACCGCACTGGGTGTGGTGGCGGGCCGCTAGCCCGCAGCCACCTCGCGCGTCCGGGTTTCACTCATGTACCCGATCACCTCCTTTCCTACGTGGCTCCAGCGTAAGAATGCGGGCCCGGTGACTCAACTGTTTTTTCCGGCGTCTCGCGCGCCGGGGTGCGTGCACCAGGACCGGGCGACCTCCTGGGGCCGGGGGCCGGGATTTCCCCTGACAGGCGGGGGACACGGATGGTAGACGTGCTTGCGTGACCGGACTTCGGATCGTCGCCGTCGACGGCGACGACATGCTCGAACACTGGCGGTACGTCCACAACGCGGTCGTCCCGCCCGCCGCCCTGTCCCCGGAGGACGCCCGGCGGCGGTCGCAGTGGTACCGGCTGGCCAACGCCTACGTCGGGGACGTGGTCGTCGGATGTTCCACCGTGCGGCCCCCGACGGACCGGGGCGGCGTGGCGACCGTCATCGCGCGCGTGCTGCCCGCGTTCCGGGGGCGCGGATTCGGGACGGCGGTGTGGGAGGACGGGCGGGCACACGCGCGCGTGCTCGGCGCCGCCGTGATCGAGACGTGCGTGCTCGCGGCGAACACCGACGGGCTGCGGTTCGCCCTGCGGCACGGGTTCGTGGAGGTCGAGCGGTACGTGCTGGACGGGGAACGGGACGAGTGGGTGGATCTGCGGCTCCCGCCGGGCGGGACCGGGGATTGATTGCCGCAATCTTGTGGGAACAGGATGTGGGCTGTGTCACGTTCCAGTTGAATGAAGGCCAGTGAGCGGACCGAGCGCCGTACGTGCGCGGACGCAGCCTCCAGGGGGTCCAGGTGAGTGCTTCGCGGCGGAGTGGGACCACGGACGAGCTGGGGCCGGACGAGCCCGGTGAGCCCGGGGGGTCCGACCTGCTCGCCGCGCTGCTGGACGGCATGGACGCCGCGCTGTGCGCCTTCGACGCCGACGGCGTGGTGACCCACTGGAACCGGGAGGCCGAGCGGATCCTCGGCTGGACGGCCGGCGAGGCCGTCGGCCGGCACGGGTTCGCCGGCTGGGCGGTGCGCAGCGCCGACGCCGAGGACGTGCACGCCCGGCTGATGTCGGCGATGCGGGCGCCCGGGCGGCAGGTGCACGAGTTCGCGCTGGTGACCAAGGACGGCGGCCGGGTGCTGGTGCGGACCCAGTCCGCCGCCGTACGCGGACCCGACGGAAAACCCGCGGGCGTGTACTGCGCGTTCAGCGAGGTGCACGCGCAGATCGACCTGGAGCGGTCGATCGCGTTGAGCGAGGCCCTGTTCGAGACCGCGGCCTGGGGGGTCGTGCTCGTCGACGCCGACCTGCGGCCCGCCGTGGTGAACGCCCACGCGGCGCGGGCCCTGGGCGTGGGGCGCACGTCCGTGCTGGGGCGCCCGCTGGGCGAGTTGCTCGGGCGGGGCGTGGAGGAACTGGAGGCGGCGCTCACCCACGTGCTGGCCGAGGGCGCGCCGCCCGCGCCCGCCGACCTGTGGGTCGGTGTACGCACACCCGAGGGCGAGAAACGGCGCTGCTGGCGCAGCGGGTTCCTGCGGCTGGCGTCACCGCTCGCGGAGGAGCCGGTGCCGCTCGGCGTGGCCTGGCTGTTCCAGGACGTCACCGAGGCACGGCAGGGCGAGCAGGAGACCGCCCTGCTCCGGTTCCGGGCCAACCAGCTGCACCGGGCGGCCCGGGCCGCGGCCGAGTGCGAGGACCCGGCGGAGGCGGCGACCGTCCACCTGGACTTCGCCCTCGCCGGCTTCGCCGATCACGCGCTCATCGACCGGGTGGCGGGCACCCCGCGCGCGGACGGCGAGGGCGCGCCGGATCCGGTCCGGCTGGTCCGGACCGCCGCCACGCCCGCCGGAGCGCCGGGCCCGAGCGTGCCGACGGGCGCGGCGGGACTGCCCGTGCGGTACGGGGAGGGGCATCCGGCGCTCCAGTGCGTGGAGCGGGCCGGGATCGTGCGCGCGGACGCCGGGTCGGTGCCGGCGGCGCGGGCCCGGGAGTGGGCGCTGGAGCGGCGGTGGCCCGGTGACGCGGTGCACGCGCTGTGTGCGGTGCTGCGCAGCCGGGGGCGGACGCTGGGCGTGGTGACGTTCCTGCGCGGGGCCGGCCGGAACCGCTTCGAGCGGTCCGACACGGCCTACGCGGAGGACGTGGCCGTACGCATCGCGGCGGCCCTGGACCTGGCGGAGGCGCTGCGGGGACGGCCGCACGAGTAGGTTCCGGCTCAGCGGCGGTAGAAGATCCGGTCGCCGTACTCGTCCATCACCCGGCCGTTCCACTCGTGTCCGCCGTCGACGTTGCCGGAGCGCAGCAGCGGGGGTTCGATGCCGCGGTCGGCGAGGGCCGCGGCGGCGGTCGCCATGACCGCCTGCACGAGGGCCGTGGTGACGACCGTGGAGGCGGGGGCGAAGGGCGCCGGGATGGTGTCGAGGGTGAGTTCCGCGTCGCCGACGGCGATCTTCGAGTCGAGGACGATGTCGCAGTGGTCCTTCAGGAAGGTGCCGGAGGAGTGCCGGGACGTGGTGTCCGTGGCGTACGCGACGGAGGTGACGCCGATGACCTTCACACCGCGGGCGCGGGCGCCCTGGGCCATCTCCACGGGCAGGGCGTTGCGGCCGGAGAGGGAGATGATCAGGAGGGCGTCGCCGGCGCGGACCGGGGAGGTGCCGAGGACGGCGCTCGCCAGGCCGTCGACGCGTTCCAGGGCGGAGCCGAGGGTGGCGGGGGTGACGTCGACGCCGACGACACCCGGGACGGCGAGCAGGTTCATCAGGGCCAGGCCGCCCGCGCGGTAGACGACGTCCTGGGCGGCCAGGGAGGAGTGACCGGCGCCGAAGGCGAACAGGCGGCCGCCGGCCGCGACGGTGTCGGCGAGCAGGGTGCCGGCCGCGGTGATCGCCCCGGCCTCCTCGTCGCGGACCCGTTGCAGCAGGCCGACGGCGGCGTCGAAGAACAGGTCGGCAGGCGTGCCGTCGCTCATGCGGTGCCCCTTCGCAGCGTCTGTGTCGCGGATCACCGTGCGGTCTGGACCAGTGCGGTGTCAATACGGCCGACGGCGCCGGGTACCGGTGCCGGCCCCGGCCGGGCGGGCACCCGTTTCCGCGGCGCCGCACGCTTGTCAGTGGGATCCGGCAGAATTGGGTCCAGGGCCAGCGCACGCGTCGGGCTGCCGGCCGAGGTAATCGAGGGGCACGTATGTCCGGACTGATCGACACCACGGAGATGTATCTCCGCACCATCCTCGAACTCGAAGAGGAAGGCGTAGTCCCCATGCGCGCCCGCATCGCGGAGCGGCTGGACCAGAGCGGGCCCACGGTGAGCCAGACGGTGGCGCGGATGGAGCGCGACGGCCTGGTGTCCGTGGCCAGCGACCGGCACCTGGAGCTGACGGACGAGGGGCGCCGGCTGGCGACGCGCGTGATGCGCAAGCACCGGCTGGCCGAGTGCCTCCTGGTGGACGTGATCGGGCTGGAGTGGGAGCAGGTGCACGCGGAGGCCTGCCGCTGGGAGCACGTGATGAGCGAGGCGGTGGAGCGCCGCGTGCTGGAGCTGCTGCGGCACCCGACCGAGTCGCCGTACGGCAACCCCATCCCGGGCCTGGAGGAGCTGGGCGAGAAGGACGGGGCGGAGGCGTTCCTGGACGAGAGCATGGTGTCGCTGGCCGACCTGGACCCGGGTGCGGACGGCAAGACGGTCGTCGTGCGCCGCATCGGTGAGCCCATCCAGACGGACGCGCAGCTGATGTACACGCTGCGGCGGGCGGGTGTGCAGCCCGGTTCGGTGGTGAGCGTCACGGAGTCGCCCGGCGGGGTGCTGGTGGGCAGCGGCGGTGAGGCGGCCGAGCTGGCGGCGGACGTCGCCTCCCACGTGTTCGTGGCCAAGCGCTGAGACGGAGAGGCCCCGGCGCCGTGCGGCGCCGGGGCCCGACCTCCCCTGTGCTGACCCGGAGCCCCGAGCTCCCAGGGTCATTTCCCCTCGGACCGTTCTTCCCCGAGCGGTCCGCCTCCTGACAGAAGAGATCCCCTCGGCCGCGGCGATCATTCCTTGAGAGGTGTCACTCGAATGAGGGGTGTTGGCCGCAGAGACAGAATTTTCGAATAAGTATTCGATAGCCTGAAACAAGTGGACGACGAGGCAGGCGGAGCTGGGGGGTACCAGGCCGATGGCACGGCGTATCGACGTGACGGGGGCGGGCGGGGTGCGCCTGGCCGCCTGGGAGTTCGCGGACCCTCCGAAAGCGGATCCTCCGCCACCGGCGGGTGAGCCGGGCAAGGAAACGGAGTCTGGCGCTCCGGGTGTGCTGTTACTGCACGGCCTGATGGGCCGCGCCTCCCACTGGGCGGCCACCGCCCGCTGGCTCGCCGGGCGCCACCGCGCCGTGGCCCTCGACCAGCGCGGCCACGGCCGGAGCGACAAGCCCGCCCCGGCCGCCTACACCCGCGAGGCCTACGTCGAGGACGCCGAGGCCGCCGTCGAGCAGCTCGGCCTCGGCCCGGTCCTCCTCGTCGGCCACGCCATGGGCGCCCTCACCGCCTGGCAGCTCGCCGCCAAGCGTCCCGACCTGGTGCGCGGACTGATCATCTGCGACATGCGGGCCTCCGCGCTCGGCGCGGCCTCGCAGCGCGAATGGACCGACTGGTTCCGGACCTGGCCCCTGCCCTTCGCCAGCCTCGCCGACGTCCGCGCCTGGTTCGGCGAGCACGACCCCTGGGTGGAACGGCCGAACCCCGCGCGCGGCGCGTTCTACGCCGAGGTGATGCACGAGTGCGAGGACGGCTGGCGGCCGGTCTTCGAACCGGAGCAGATGCTCAGCTCCCGCGAGGCGTGGGTGTACGACGCCCACTGGGAGGAACTGGCCCAGGTCCGGTGCCCCGCGCTCGTCGTCCGCGGCCTCGACGGCGAACTGGGCCGCGCCGAGGCCCAGGAGATGGTCCGGGTCCTGCCCCGGGGCGCCTACGCCGAGGTGCCCGACGCCGGCCACCTCGCCCACTACGACCACCCGGAGTCCTGGCGCGCCGCGGTCGAACCCTTCCTCGGCCAGGTCCTCACCGGCTGACCCGCCGCGCCGCCCCCTACCCACAGGCAAGGACCGCGTATGAGCACCCAGGCCCAGGAGGGCTTCCTGAAGGGCTTCCACGCCGGCCGGCCGGCGGTGACCACCGAGGTGTTCGCCGCGGCCCGCGCCGCCGGGGCCCGCACCGGCTACGAGATCCTGCGGGACCGCGTCACCGGCCGCCGCCGGGTCCTGGACCTCGGCTGCGGCGACGGCCTGCTGCTGGAGCTGCTGGCCGGTACCCCGGGGCGTCGGCTCGCCGGAGTCGACCTCTCACCGCAGTCGCTGTCCCTGGCCCGCCGCCGTCCGGCGCTGTCCGCGGCGGCGCTGCTGGAGGCCCGGGCCCAGCGGCTCCCGTTCCGTACCGGCGCCTTCGACGCCTGCGTCTCGCACCTGGCGCTGATGCTGATGGCCGACCTGGACCAGGTCCTCGCCGAGCTGTCCCGGGTGCTGGCGCCGGGCGGCCTGCTGGCCTGCGCCATCGGGGCCGGCGGGGGCGGGACGGCGTACGAGCTGTTCGGCGAGCTGCTGCCGGAGGCGCTCGCCGGGGCGCCCGCCGGGCGCCGGATGCCGGCGCTGGGCGACCGCCGGGCCCGGGACCCCGAGGCGCTGGGCGCGCTGGTCACCGCGGCCGGTTTCACCGGCGAGCCGGAGTGGGAGACGGCGACGGTCGACATGAGCGGGCCGCCCGAGCGGGTGTGGAGGGCGCTGTCCGGCATGTACGACCTAGCCGCGCTGGACCCCGCGGCGCTGGCCGCGCTCGGGCGGACCTTCCACACCCGGGCCGTCGCCGTCACCGGCGAGGGCAAGGACCTGGACTGCCACTTCCGCCTACGCGTGCTGACGGCCCGACGCCCCTGACCCGCCCGGCCGGGCGGCTCCGACCCGGCCCGGCCCCCGACCGGCCGGGCGGCCCTGCCCCCGACCGGCCCGGAGGCCCTGACCCGGCCCGGTCGCGGCGTCCCTGACGTGTGATGGCCGCGGCGGCTCTGGCACGTCCTGGTCCACGCCGGCCGGGCAGCCCTGCCCCGGCCGGTCCCGGCCGGCCGGGTGGTTGCGGCGCTCCTGGCGCCGGGCGGTCGGGGCGATCTGGCACGGCCCGGTCCCGGCCGGCTCGGCGTCCTGACGCGGCCGGTCCGGGCCGGCCGGGCGGCTGCGACGCGGTCTCGGCGCTCCTGGCCCGGTGCGGTCGGGGCGGCTTTGGTACGGCGGGTTGCGGCGGCTCGAAGGGCCCGGTCCCGGCGGCTAGGCGGTTCTGGCACGGCACGGCCCTGGTCGGCTCGGCGGTTCTGGGTCGGGCCGGTCTCGGTCGGCTTGGCGTCCTGACGCGGCCGGTCCGGGTCGGCCCGGCGGTCCCGACGTGGGCCCGGCCTGGTCGGCGGTCCTGGTGCCGCACGGTCCCGGCCGCCGGCGCCGTGCCCTCCGGCGGGGCCGGGCGCCCCGCCGACGCCGCGGCTAGCGGTCCCGGCCGCACGCGTAGGTCAGCGGGGAGATCAGCTCCTCCGCGTCCGGCAGCCAGCGGTTCGCCGGGGTCGGCCGGCGGGCCCACTGCACGGCCCCCCGGGTGCCCACCCGGGTGGGCGGCGCGGCCACGTACGCGCCCTCGCCCAGCGCGGCCAGATCCAGGGACGACAGCGACCACCCCAGCTTCCGCACCAGGTCCGGCACCTTCGGGCCGGCCCCCGGCAGCACGAAGAAGTGCATCCGCCGGTCGGGAGTCAGCGTGACCGGCCCGAGCGTCAGCTCCATCCGCTCCATCCGGGCGAGGGCCAGGAAGCCCGTGCTCTCCGCAACGGACAGCGTGTCGAACGTCCGTCCGGTCGGCAGCAGGACCGACGCCGTCGGCTGCTGCTGCCACATCCGGCGCACGACGGTCGGGCTGCCGGTCGCCTGGGCCGCCCAGTCGGGGCGCGTGGGGTGCGCCCCCGGCGCAGGGCAGGAGAAGTCACGGCACGAGCAGTGCGGCACCCCGTCGACCGCTTCCAGCCAGCTGCCCGGGACCACGTCCCAGTGCCGCTCCTCGGCGTACCGTACGGCGGTCTCCAGCAGCGATTCCCCCCGCTGCTGCGGAACCTGACCGGCAGTCTGAGTGTCCTGGGCGTCCGCGATCGTCTCTTCCACGTTCCTCTCAACTCCCTCACCCATCCGGGGTTACGGCCGCGGCGCGCGCGGGGGAGGAGCACCGGTCCGCCGGTCGGGGCGCATGGGTGCACGTGCGGGGGCGCGCGGGAGGAAGCGGGGCGTGGGGTGGGTAGCCAAGGAGGGGGAGGGCAACCGTCGTTACCCCGGCAAACCGTACATGTCGTGCATTGACGGTATGTCAGCTGGGCAGTGATCTTCCCGGCCTGAACTTCACGCTCCAGGGGATCGCAACGCAGGGGGTAGCACATGGCCGCAAGGCCGCTCGTGGCGAGGCAGCCGAACGAACGCCTCCAGACACTCATCCAGGAAGCGGGGTGCTCGAACGCCGGGCTGGCCCGGCGGGTCAACATGTGCGGCGCCGAGCACGGTCTCGACCTGCGCTACGACAAGACGTCCGTGGCCCGCTGGCTGCGCGGCCAGCAGCCGCGGGGCCGGGCGCCGGCGATCATCGCCGAGGCGCTCGGGCGCAAGCTCGGCCGTACGGTCACGATCGACGAGATCGGCATGGCCAACGGCAAGAACCTCGCCTCGGGCGTCGGTCTCCAGTTCTCGCCGACGGTACTGGGAGCCATCGAGCAGGTCTGCGAGCTGTGGCGCAGCGACGTGGGGCGCCGGGACTTCCTGTCCGGCTCCTCCGTCGCCGCCTCCGCGCTGGTCGAACCCAGCCGCGACTGGCTGATCTCGGCGCCGGACGCCCAGGTCGCCCGGCAGGCGGGCCCGCGCGTGGGCCAGTCCGACGTCGCCGCCGTACGGGCCATGACCCGGTCGCTGACGGACCTCGACCACCAGTACGGCAGCGGGCACGTGCGCCCGGTCGTCGTGCACTACCTGAACAGCGTCGTCTCCGGACTGCTCGCGGGCTCCTACCGGGAGGCCGTCGGACGGGAACTCTTCGCCGCCGTCGCCCGGCTGACCGAACTGGCCGGGTACATGGCCGTCGACACCGGGCAACCGGGCCTGGCGCAGCGGTACTACATCCAGTCGCTGCGGCTCGCCCAGGCCGCCGGGGACCGCGGGTACGGCGGCTACGTACTCGCCGCGTCCATGAGCCACCTCGCCGCGCAGCTCGGGAACCCCCGGGAGATCGCCCAGTTGGCGCGGGCGGCGCAGGAGGGGACGCGCGGGCAGGTGACCCCGCGCGTGGAGGCGATGTTCCACGGGGCCGAGGCGCGCGGGCACGCCCTGCTCGGTGACGCGCGCGCGGCGCAGGCGTCCACCGGGCGGGCGGTCGCGGCGATGGAGCGGGCGGACGGCTCCCGCGACGACGACCCGGTGTGGATCCGGCACTTCGACGAGGCCTACCTCGCCGACGAGCTGGCGCACTGCCACCGTGACCTGGGACAGGCCGAGCAGGCGGCGCGGTACGCCGAGCAGTCGCTGGCCGGGCACCCCGAGTCCCGCGCCCGCCGGCGCGCCATCGGGTATGTGCTGCTGGCCACGGCCCAGGTGCAGCAGCGCGAGATCGAACAGGCCTGTGGCACGGGCATGAAGGCGGTCGAACTGCTGGAGACCCTGCGGTCCAATCGCGGCGCCGAGTACCTGGACGACCTCCAGCAGCGGCTGGAGCCGTTCCGGGACGAGGCGGTGGTGCGGGAGTTCGGGGCGCGCCTGGAACTTCCGCAGGCCGCGTGAACACCCGCCCGGCCAGGGGGTGAACGGACGGCGAACGGCGGCCGGGCGTGCGCCCGGTGCTGTGGGGCGCGCGCCGCGGGGCGTCGCTGTTACCGCCGTCACAGGAAAGGAGGTTGCGTCCTGAGCTGCGTGGCACCCGGCTCGGGGGACCCGGTAGCGTGAGCCGACGATTCACAAGGTCCCCCATTAGTAGGAGTCCCGGTGACGCAGAGTGGACAGGGCGAGGAGCCCTCGGCGCGGCCCGCGCGCGAAGGCATCGTGCTGCCCTCCGACGGAGGCGAGCCCCTGCTGCCGGGCGCGACCGGAACGCCCGCCCCCGCGGCCCCGGCCGGCGGCCGGGCGTGGGGCGGCGCCCGGAGCCCGGAGCAGCACGCACCCCAGCCGGGCCAGGGGCAGCCCCCGGCGGCCCCCCAGTGGGGCACCCCGGACGGGTCCGGCCCGCAGCCCCCGTCCGCCGGGAATCCGGGCCCGCTGCCCCCCGAGGGCGCCCCGGCCCCGTCGTACGGCGACCAGACCCCGTCCTACGGCGCCCAGCCGCCGTCGTACGGCCCCGGCGGCCAGCCACCGTCGTACGGCGCCCCGGCCGGCCCGGACGCGCAGTACTACGGCGGCCGGAGCGGCCCCGCCGGGCAGGGGGCGCAGCAGTACGGCGGCCAGGGCGATCCGGCCGGGCAGCAGTACGGCGGCCCGGACGGGCAGGGCGGGCAGTACGGCGGCCCGCAGAGCGGTGGCTACGGCGTGCCCCAGCAGCCCGCGTACGGCGCGCCCGACCCCTACGGGCAGCCCCAGCAGCCCGCGTACGGCGCGCCCGACCCCTACGGGCAGCCCCAGCAGCCCTCACAACCCCAGCAGCACCCCCAGTCCGCGCAGTACCCGCAGCAGTACCCGGCGCAGTCCGCGCCGGGCGCGCCGTTGCCGCCCGCCGTCCCGGGCGCCGGACATCCGGGCGCGGGAACCCCGCTGCCGCCCACGGCGGACGGTGCCACCCAGTACCTCCCGCCGGTGCCCGCCGCCCCCGCCGACGAGGGCGCCACCCAGTACCTCCCGCCCGTCCAGGCGGCCCCCGCGGACCAGGCCGCCACCCAGTACCTCCCGCCGGTGCCGGCCGAGTCGGCCGGTGAGCAGACGCGGTACCTCGGCCACGGGCCCCGGCCGGCGGCGCCCGCGCCCTCCGACGCGGAGGCCACGCAGTACATCCCGCCGTACGCCGGCCAGGCCCAGGCGGCCGACGGGGACCGGCAGCCGCCCGCCGAGTTCGACAACCTCTTCCGCGGCGGCCCGGCGGGCGACGACAGCCCGGCCGGGTCCACCCAGCAGCTCCCGCGCGTGCCCGACCCCCACCCCGGCCCGGCACAGGCCCCGTACCGCCCGGCGCAGCCGTCGTACGGACCCGAGGCGGACGACGAGGGCGGGCGGGGCCGGGGCCGGTCACGGCTGCCGCTGATCGCCGCCATAGGCATCGGCCTGATCGTGCTCGGTGTGGGCGCCGGCGCGCTGCTGAGCGGCGGGGGCGGCAAGGACGGGGGCACCGACGACAAGACGGCCGCCACGGCACCCCCCACCACCCAGGGCTCCGCCTCGCCCACCGTCGACCCCGCCCGGCAGCAGGCGGTCGACCTGGACAAGCTGCTCGCGGACAGCGGCAGCAGCCGTGCCTCGGTGATCCAGTCGGTGACCGACGTCCGGCGGTGCGACAACCTCGACCAGGCCGCCGCCGGTCTGCGGGACGCGGCCAAGCAGCGCGGCGGGCTGGTCACCCGGCTCGGCACGATCTCCGTCGACAAGCTGCCGGGCAGCGGCGACCTGACGGCCGCGCTGACCAGGGCCTGGCAGGCGTCCGCCGCGGCCGACAACCACTACGCGGCCTGGGCCGACCAGGCCAAGGGCCGCAAGATCTGCCACAAGGGCCACGCCCGCACCACGGGTGAGACCCTGGCCGGCAACCGGGAGAGCGGCACCGCCAGCGCGCAGAAGGCGAAGGCGGCGGCGCTGTGGAACACGATCGCGCGGAAGTACGGCCTGACCCAGCGCCAGCCCACCCAGCTGTGACCGGCGACGGGTCCCGGCCGCCGGGACCCGTCACGGCACGTCCGCGTGCTCCAGGGTCGACGTCATGTCGGTGATCCCGCGGTCGCCGCCGACGCCCTTGCGGGCCGCGACCAGCCTGCCGTCCCGCACGACCTGGAGGGTGACGTCGGCGTTGACCAGCCTCGGGAAGCCGACCGCGGCGAGCCTGCTCTCGTAGGGCCAGCGCAGGGTCGGGGTGAGGCCACCGGTGGAGACCCGCAGGCCGCCGCCGAGGGTGTGCCGCACGGTGTCGGCGCTCACCTCGCCGTCGCCGATCCGCTCCAGCGCGGCCCTGAGGACGGTGTAGGCGATCCAGGTGGTCTGCACACCGGCGTCCGCGGGGTCGATGCGGTTGTCGCCGAAGGCCTCCTCGTTGATCACCTTCTTCATCGGGGCCCACCGCGGGTCGGAGGCGACCGGGTACCAGCCGGTGATGTACGACCCCTCGTACGGCCCCGACGCCCCGCCGGTGGCGTCGATCACGGTCTGGTCGACGCTGCCCAGCACGGTCGCCGTGCGCACCCGCGGGAAGTCGTCGCGGGCCCGCCGGAAGGAGTCCATGAAGGTGTCGGTGCGGTCGCCGAGCGCGGGCACCACACAGCCCTTGCCCGCCGTGTCCCGGGTGGCGTACCGCAGCGCCCGCTCGGCCTGGCTTCCGTACTCGGTGGCGTCCTCCGCGGCCAGCTGGTCGCCGGCGTCGCGGTGTCCGCCCGCCCGCAGCCCCGAATCGAGCATCGCGGGCAGCTGGTCGCCGGCGATGCTGTCGGGGCGGACCAGGGCGACAGTGCCGCAGGCGTCCGCGAGGGCCTCGCCGAGACCGGCCAGGAGGGCGGGCTGGCCGCCGTTGACCGGATAGGACATGGAGCCGGTGAACTCGTCGTTGGTGACGCCGTACCCGCCGATGTAGGGGATGCCGGCGCCCTCCAGCGGAGCGAGGAAGGAGTCGCCGAACTGGCTGTAGGAGCCGACGACCGCGACCACGTTCTCGTCCACCGCGCGCCGCGCGCACTTCGCCGCGCCCACGCTGTCGTTGTGGTCGTTGCAGGTCAGCACCTGGAGCCTGCGGCCGTGGATGCCGCCGCGTGCGTTGACCCACCGGGCGTAGGCGCGGGCCATCGCCGGCATGCCGGGCTTGTTGGTCGCGTCGGTGTCCTGCGGTGCCCAGGTCATCACCTTGACCGGGCCGTCCCCGGAGCCCCCCGTGGCACCGGGGACGACCCCGCACGCGGCGGTGAGCGACGTACACAGGGCCACGGCGCCCGCCGCGAGGGCGGTGGCTCTGACGGCACGGGACGGTGCGGGAGGGAGGGTGCTGCGGGTGCGTCGCCTGCCGGTCATGCGCACACACGATTCCCTCACACCGCTAACCCGGAAGTGACCCGCGGTCGACAAAGGGTGACGACGGGATGAATTACGGGGGCCGGTGGGACCCGCGGCGCGCGGAACGTACGATCGATGACCGTGCAAGGTTCGGAGAACACTTCCCGTCGCGGCCGTCGCTCCTCCACCATGGGCGGCATGCCCTTGAACGACATGCCGTGGTGGCGGTGGCGCAGCAACGTGCGCTCGGCGCTGCACATGCTCTCCGACCCGGTGTTCCAGCGGGACGTCTGGCTGGCCGGCCTGGACGGCTTCGGTGACGTCACCGACGCCGTGTACCGGCTGGTGGAGGACACCTGGCTGGACAACTGGTCCGCGGAGAAATACGTCGGCACCGTCTTCCGCGACTCGCAGGAAGCGGCCCTCGTCGACACCGCCGTGCTGCGGGTGCTGCGCATCATGCACCAGGTCGGGCCGGACGCGCCGGTCGCCGCGTACCTGGAGCACGCCGGGTGGCCGGAGGCCGTGCGGGCGGCCCGCGACGCGCACGTGCGGATGTCGGTGAGCGACGGGGACGACCCGGAGTCGCCGCCGAAGAGCCTGGACGTCCTGCGCATCCAGACCCGGAGCGCGTAGCGCGGGTCCGGCTGGCGGACGGCCGGGGGCGGCGGGCCGCCGGTATGGGACCCTGTGGTGCATGAACGAGCAGTCCGCCTCCTCGGCCGCCGCGCCGGCCGACCAGTACGTCCTCACGCTCTCCTGCCCGGACAAGCAGGGCATCGTGCACGCCGTGTCCAGCTACCTGTTCATGACCGGCTGCAACATCGAGGACAGCCAGCAGTTCGGCGACCACGACACGGGTCTGTTCTTCATGCGCGTCCACTTCTCGGCCGAGGCGCCGGTGACGGTGGAGAAGCTGCGGGCGAGCTTCGCCGCGATCGGTGACTCCTTCCACATGGACTGGCAGATCCACCGGGCCGACCAGAAGATGCGGATCCTGCTGATGGTCAGCAAGTTCGGGCACTGCCTGAACGACCTGCTGTTCCGTGCGCGGACCGGGGCGCTGCCCGTGGACATCGTCGGCGTGGTGTCGAATCACACCGAGTTCCAGGAACTGGTGGGTTCGTACAACATCCCCTTCCACCACATCCCGGTGACGAAGGAGAACAAGGCGGAGGGCGAGGACAAGCTGCTCCGGATCGTCCGCGAGGAGAGCGTCGAACTCGTCGTCCTCGCCCGTTACATGCAGGTCCTCTCGGACGACCTCTGCAAGCAGCTCAGCGGGCGGATCATCAACATCCACCACTCCTTCCTGCCGAGCTTCAAGGGCGCGAAGCCCTACCACCAGGCGCACGCGCGGGGCGTGAAGCTGATCGGGGCGACGGCGCACTACGTCACCGCCGACCTCGACGAGGGGCCGATCATCGAGCAGGAGGTCGAGCGGGTCGGGCACGACGTGACGCCGGACCAGCTCGTGGCCGTAGGACGCGACGTGGAGTGCCAGGCGCTGGCGCGGGCCGTGAAGTGGCATGCCGAGCGCAGGATCCTGCTCAACGGCCGGCGGACGGTCGTCTTCGCCTAGGGCGCCGCGGTGGTCACTCGGCGACCGTGAAGTAGCGCGCGAACGCCGGTACGATCTCCGCCTCGCCGATCCTGCCGTCGCCGTCGGTGTCGAGGGCGGCGGCGACCTGCCGGGCGACCTCCTCCGGCACGTGCAGGACCCGCAGCACGCGCGCGGTGTCGGCGGTGCCCAGCCGGCCGTCGTCGTCGGCGCCGGCCACGGCCAGGGCCGCGTGCAGGAAGGGGCGGGCGATCTCGGCGAAGCGGCCGGGGTTGTCCCGCAGCCGCTTGACCGCCCCGGTGACGAACTCCTCGCGGGTGATGCGCTGGTCGCCGTCCCGGTCGGCGATGCCGGCCATGCCCTGCCAGAACGCCTCCGCGCCGGCGTACAGGGCCTGCCCCCGGTCGGAGCGGGCGGGCACGGTGAACTCGGCGAGCAGGGCCTTGGCCGCCGCGTTGAAGTCCGCGCGGTCGATGGAGCCGTTGCCGTCCTGGTCGAAGGTGGCGAACCGGGCGGCGATCCTGCGCTCGTACTCGGTGCTGACCATGTCTGTTCGGGCCGCCTTACGTGTGGGTCGTCCATGTGGGCCGCGCCTGTGGGTGGGGCCGGCCTGGCAGGGAGCGTACGACGCGGGTGGCCGCCGGGTAACGGGAAACCGGCAGTTGTGCCAGGACCGGGGGAATTCCGGGACAACGGTGCGGCCGAGTCACCCAGCCGTGCGGGCCGTTCAGGCGGAGAGGGGCCCGGCCTCGTCGGTGGTCGCCGTGTCGAGGTCGGGGCGCACGTCGAAGAGGCGGCGGACGCCGAGCGCGCCGAGGACGCGGTTGACGTGCGAGCCGTCCTCCGCGCCGCGGTCCGGCAGGATCAGCCGGAGCCGGCCCTGGCAGGAGCGGATCAGCCGGCGGGACGCGATGAGCACGCCGACCCCGCTGGAGTCGCAGAAGAAGACGTCGGAGAGGTCCACGACCAGGCTGTGGTGCCCCTCGGCGACGACGTCGTGCACCCGCTGGCGCAGCAACGGGGAGGTCATCAGGTCCAGCTCCCCGGAGACCCGGAGCACGGCCCACTCGCCCTGCTCGACGCCGGTCACGTTGAATGCCACGGCCCTGCCCCTCCGTTCGCCGGATCTCCCGGAACCGCCCGGAACCGGAAGCAGTTCCTACGTTTGCTTCGGGGCGGCTGCCCAGCGGCCGTTCCCTGAAACGCGAAGCGGTAAACGGCAGATGATCAACAGGAGGCTTGTTTCGGTCACCATCAATCATGTTCGATCAGAGTCGCACGCGGCGGGCGTGAAGGATGTGTGAAGAGGGCACTATCACCTGCGGTGCTCCGGGGGGCGCACATTGGCACAACAGGGCGTGCACTGTCGGACGTGCCGACTACATTCGGGACGGCAGGGACGACAGGCTGGTCGGGCCGGAGACGCGCGAGGGGAGGGGACGGCATGGCCGGGAAGGACGTACCACCCCGCTGGGACCGGAAGATGCAGCAGCGGCTCGCCCGCGGTGAGGCCGCGGCCCTCGGCGAGCTGTACGACCGGTTCGCCTCCCTCGTGCACGGCCTCGCCCACCGCGTCCTCGGCGCCGAGGAGGCCGCCGACGCCGTCACCCGCGAGGTCTTCACCCACGTCTGGGAACACCCCGAGACCTACGACCCCGGACAGGGGCCCCTGCGCACCTGGATCGCCGGCCTCACCCACCGGGCCGCCGTCCGGCGGCTGCGCGACCGGGAGGAACGGGACCGGTCGCGGCCCGAGGAACTGGAGAACACCGTCCGCCGTGCCTCGGTCGCCGCCCGCGCCGACTTCATCGTCCACTCCATGCCGGCCCCGCTGCGTGCCGCCCTGGACCTCGCCTACTCCCGGCGCCGCGACTACCGCCAGACCGCGGCCGACCTCGGCGTCACCGAGGAGGAGGCCCGCCGCCGGCTCCGCCTCGGCCTCCAGCTGCTGTCCACCGCGCACGACGCCGGGACACCGCCGGAACCCGGAGGTGCGGCGTGAGCGGCGCGGACCGGTCCGAGGCGCACGACGACCGCGCGGCGCGGGAGCGGCACGCGCGCGAGTCCGACGGCGAACAGCCTGACGACGGCACCGGCACCGGCGCCGACCCCGGACACCCGGTCCACGACGGCACGGACGCCGGGGGCGCCGCGGGGAGCACGTCGCCCGGCACCGGCGGTTCCGGGGGCGGTGCGGGGGACGCGCCGCACGGCACCGGCGCGCCCGGCCCCGCCCGGCGGCCCCGGATACCCACGCCCCGCGCCTCCGTCGAGGACAGCGGGGCCCGGCTGCCCGGCCTCACCGCCCCGGCGGACCACACCCCCGCGGACCACGTCCCCGCCCCGCCCGGCCTGTCGCACGGTGTCCTGAAGTCGCTCCTCGGCGCCTGGGCGCTGGCCGCCTGCTCGGCGGCGGAGACGGCGGCCGTCGAGGAACACCTGGGCGACTGCGGCGGCTGCGCCGACGAGGCCCGCCGGCTGCGCGAGGCGGTCGGCCTGCTGCACCAGCCGGAGAGCCTCGACCTGAACCCCGCACTGCGCACCCGCGTCCTGAAGAGCTGCCTGGGCCGCCGGCCGCCGCGCATCCCGGTGCCCGGCTGGGCCGTGCCCTACGACGCCGAGACCGCCCGCCTGGACGCGCTGCTCCAGGACTTCGGCGACGCGGAGTGGCACGCGCCGGTGCGGCTGCGCTGGTTCGACGACGACCGCCCGACGAGCCGCCGTACGACCGTCGCCGGAGTCATCGCGCACCTGCTGTCGGTCGACGGGCTGGTCGCGACGGCGCTCGGCCTGGAGGACCCGCTCCCCGCCGCGCCCGGGCGGGGCGCCAGCGCCGCCGGCCCGGCCGGGCGCACGGAGGCGTACTGGCGGGCCTCCCGCTTCCCGCCGACCCGTACGGTGCGCGGACCCTGGCGGGAGCAGAGCCACAGCCTGGTGCGGACGGTGTCCTTCACGGGCAGCCACGCCGGCGGACTGCCGGTGGCGTACGGCGACTTCACCCTGCCCCTGCGCGACGCGATGCTGGACCGCGCCTTCGAGTGCTGGGTGCACGCCGCGGACATCGCGGAGGCGGTGCACTACCCGTACGAGCCGCCGGCCCCGCACCACCTCAACCGGATGATCGACCTCGCGGCCCGGCTGCTGCCGGCGGTACTCGCCGGACGCCGCCGCGCGGGCCTGTCCGCACCGGGTGACCGGACACCCCACCTGGTCCCGGCCGGCGCCCCCGGACGCAGCCTGCGCCTGGAGATCGAGGGCGCGGGCGGCGGCGAGTGGCTGATCGCGCTCGACTCACCGGCGGCGGTGGGCTCCGCCGACCACGAGGTGGCCCATGTCGCCCTGGACGGCGTCGAGTTCTGCCACCTGGCCGCGGGCCACATCTCCCCCGAGGACGCCGCGGCGGGCCAGCACGGCGACCGCCGGGCGATCAGGGACGTACTCTTCGCCACGGCAAGCCTGAGCCGGATGTGACCGGAAGCAGTGGGAGAGACCGACATGAGCCGTCCGTCCGTCCGGCGAACTGTTCCGGCCTGCGCCGCCGTGGCCGCGTCGGTCCTGGCCCTCGCCTCCTGCAGCCAGGGTTCCGGCGGTCACGGTGCCGGTCGGTCCGCACCCTCGCCGCACACCACCACCCCCTCCCGGGAGGCGGGTTCCACGTCGGAGACCGCTCTGATGAAGCAGGCGACGTCCGTGGTGGCGGGCGTTCCCGGAGGCGTGCTCCTGGAGGGCGGCGCGGAGCGTGTCCGGGACGGCATCCATACCCGTCCGGTACTGGACGAGGCAAAGACCTACCGGCTCGTCCTGACCTGTCTCGGGCAGGGCGGTGCCCGGCTGACCGTCGGTCCCGCGACCACGGGTTCCGCGACCACCGGTGCCGGCATGGCGGTCCCCTGCGACCGGTCCGTGGTGCGGCGGCGGATCGGCGGCGACGGGCCGGTCCGTGTGGACGTCGTCGGCCTGAAGGGCGCCACGGGCGTTCTCGCCTGGCGGATCAACACCCTCTGACCGCCACGGCCGGGGTGGTCGGAGGCTGGGGCGAGCCAGAAGCTTTGGCCTTTGATGTTGCGGATCGTGGCGTGTCGGCATCACAGAGCGTTGATACCGGGTTGTGTCCATACCGCGACTTGTCACGGCCTGGAGTCGGGCGTCCGCTCCGGTACCTTGTGTGGGATGCGAGTGGCTGCGCGGACGAGCCGGGCCGGTGATGCCCCTGGGGCGATGCCGGGCCGCGCGGTGCGCGCCGCTGCTGGCGGGGCGGTCGGCCCTTCGGACGCCGCCTGTTCGACTCCCCGGCACGAGCGTCGCACAGTATGCCGCACGCGTACTCCTTCGCGCGGGAATATGCCCGAAGCGCTTGTTGGGGTGACTGTACGTCAACCATGCTGTCTCGCAAGGGAGTCACACAACGTGACCCCTGCTCTGGCCGTTGTCCTGGCCATGCAGAAAATGGCTACGATCGTGGCCCTCGTCGTGATCGCCGCCGCGGCTGACGCCGTGACGCGCGGCCGGCGCGGGGTCATGTGTCCGCCGGTTCGGATGGTGTGAGCGGTGCAGGTGCTTCAAGTGCAGCTGGAGATCCGGCCCGACCCCGCGGAGGTGGGACGGGCCAGGAAGTGGGCCCGCTCGCGGCTCGCCGGTTCGGGGATAACGGCCGACGAACCGCTGGCCGAGACCCTGATCCTGCTCGTCTCCGAGCTGGTGACCAACGCCGTCGTGCACACCGGCCGTCCGGCCGTGCTGCGCCTCTGCCTGCCGGGCCCGGTGGCCGGGAAGACCGCGTCGGCCACGGTGCGGGTGGAGGTGGCCGACACCAGTTCCCGCGCCCCCGTGCCCCGTTGCGTCGGCAGCGACGCCACCGGCGGCCGCGGCCTGGCCCTCGTGGACTGCCTCGCCGACCGCTGGGGCTGGAGCCCCGACGGTGCCGGGAAGAGCATCTGGTGCGAACTGGACCGCTGTTCCAAGCCCCGGGACAGCGCGGCGATGGCGTACGGGGGCGCACTGTCCGCGTACGACGGCTTCGCGTTCGAGGCGGTGTAGTCCGCCTGCGCGGTGGTGCGCCGGTGGTGCATCCGTGCGCGGGGTCGGCGCACAAGGCGCGGACGGCCCGCGGCCGTACCGGCGTTGACGTTCGCCGGCTCTCTGATCAGGCTGGTGTGCGTCGATTCGCCGCGAGGGGACGGCGAGGGCCCGGGTGACGGCGGCCCTCGTCGAGCGTGGGTCGCATCGGAGGGCGGCGCGCGCGGGACGCTGGGGGGCGCGCCGCCAACCACCCCCGTCAACCGCGTCCCGCCGCCCGAGCCTCCCCGACCGAGCCTCCCCGACCGCGCCTCCCCGGCTGCGTCCCGCCAACCGCGTCCCGCCAACCGCGTCCCGCCGCCCGCGCCTTCGCCCGCCCCTCGCTAACCGCACCCCGCCAACCGCGTCCCGCCGACCGCACCCCGTCAACCACGCATCGCCAACCGCCCCCGCCAACCGCACCTCCCCGCCCGCCCCTCGCTAACCGCACCCCGCCGACCGCGCCTCCCCGCCCCTCGCCGACCACACATCCCCGACCGCGCCCCGCCCCTCCGCACCCCCGCCGTCACGCGTGTGCCGGGCGTGGGCCGGCGTCCCAAGGGGCGCCGCCGGTGTCACCGGTGGCCTTCTCGGTGCCGCCGAACGCGAGCCGTCTCGTTTCTCCACAGGCTGTGGACAACTTTTCGCCGTTCGGCGGAGCAGTGCTCACGCCCGAGTGCCGCCCCCCGCCCGGAACGTCCGCCGGTACGCCGTCGGCGTCACCCCGAGCGTCTGCTGGAGGTGCTGCCGCATCGACTGGGCCGTGCCGAAGCCCGCCTCCCGCGCCACCTGGTCCATGGACAGACCGGTGGATTCCAGTAGATGCCGGGCGCGTTCCACGCGCTGCCGGGTGAGCCACTGGCCGGGGCTGACACCGACCTCCTCCCGGAAGCGGCGGGTGAACGTGCGTACCGACATGGCCTCCTGCCCGGCCATGTCCCGCAGCTGGATCGGTTCGTGCAGCCGGGCCAGCGCCCAGGCCCGGGCGGCGGTCGTCGTGGCCAGCTGCGGGTCGGGGACGGGGCGGTGGATGAACTGGGCCTGACCGCCGTCCCGGTGGGGCGGTACGACCGTGCTCCGGGCGACCTCGTTGGCGACGGCCGTGCCGAAGTCGCGGCGGACCATGTGCAGGCACAGGTCGATCCCGGCGGCCACGCCGGCCGAGGTCAGCACGTCACCGTCGTCGACGAACAGCACGTCCGCGTCCACCCGGATCCGCGGGAACAGCCGCTGGAGGTGTTCCGCGTGCGCCCAGTGCGTGGTCGCCGGGCGGCCGTCGAGGTAACCGGCGGCGGCGAGGACGTAGACGCCGGTGCAGATGGAGGCGAGCCGGGTGCCGGGGCGGACGCGGGCGAGGGCGGCGGCCAGGTCGTCGGTGAGCCGGCCCTCGTCGTGGACCGGGCCGAGTTCGTACGACGCGGGGACGATGACCGTGTCGGCCGTGGCCAGGGCCTCGGGGCCGTGGGCGACGTGCACGGCGAAGTCGGCGTCCGTCTCGACCGGGCCGGGCGGCCGTACGGAGCAGGTCACGACCTCGTACAGGTGTCGTCCCCGCGCGTCCCGCGGGCGGCCGAAGATCCGGTGCGGGATGCCGAGTTCGAAGGGCAGCAGGCCGTCCAGGGCCAGGACGGCGATCCGGTGCGGCCGGAATTCCCCTGTGGGTGTCATGGCCCGATCCTAGTGAAGGCTGTCCTCCGGGCCACTCGTTGCTCGCGCGCGGGGACCCGAGGCTGGGTGACGTGACTCGGACAAGCCCAGCCCCCGCCCCGGACGCCGTTCCCGCCCCGGACGCCGCGCCCGTCCCCGCCCCTGTCCAGGCCCCGCCCGCCCGGCACCACCGCGTGCACCGCGCCTGGTTCGTCGCCGCGGTCACCTTCGTCACGATCATCGGCGCGGCTGCCTTCCGCTCCCTGCCCGGCCTGCTCATCGACCCGCTGCACCAGGAGTTCGGCTGGTCGCGCGGCACGATCGGCGTGGCCGTCTCCCTGAATCTCGCGCTGTACGGCCTCACCGCGCCGTTCGCCGCCGCGCTGATGGACCGCTTCGGCATCCGGCGCGTGGTCGCCCTCGCGCTCCTCGTGATCGCGGCCGGCTCCGGGCTGACGGTGTGGATGACGGCGGCCTGGCAACTGTGGCTGTGCTGGGGACTGCTGGTCGGCCTCGGCACCGGCTCCATGGCACTGGCCTTCGCCGCGACCGTGACCAACCGCTGGTTCACCGAGCGGCGCGGCCTGGTCAGCGGCATCCTCACCGCGGCCTCCGCCTCCGGACAGCTGATCTTCCTGCCGCTGCTGTCCCGGATCGTCGAGCGGCACCACTGGCGTCCCGCCGCGGTGACCGTCGCCCTGGCCGCGCTCGCCGTGGTCCCCTTCGTCTGGCTGCTGCTGCGCGACCACCCGGCCGACGTCGGCGCGGCGCCGTACGGGGCGCGGGAGTCCGTGCCGAAGCCGCCGCCCGTCACCGGCGCCGCCCGCCGCACGCTCACCGTCCTGTCCGCCGCCGCCCGGACGGGCACCTTCTGGCTGCTCGCCGGCACCTTCGCGATCTGCGGAGCCTCCACCAACGGGCTGATCCAGACCCACTTCGTGCCCGCCGAGCACGACCACGGGATGCCCGTGACGACGGCGGCCTCGCTGCTCGCGGTGATCGGCGTGTTCGACGTCGTCGGCACGATCGCCTCCGGCTGGTTCACCGACCGCGTCGAACCGCGCCGCCTGCTCGCCGTCTACTACGCCCTGCGCGGCCTGTCGCTGCTCTTCCTGCCGATGCTGCTGGGCCCCGCCGTGCACCCGCCGATGCTCTTCTTCGTGGTCTTCTACGGCCTGGACTGGGTGGCCACCGTCCCGCCCACCCTGGCCCTGTGCCGCGAGCGGTTCGGCGAGGACAGCGCCATCGTCTTCGGCTGGGTCCTCGCCTCCCACCAGATCGGCGCGGCCCTCGTCGCCTACCTGGGCGGCCTCGCCCACGACGTCCTCGGCTCCTACGACCTGGTCTGGTACGCCTCCGGCACCCTGTGTGCGGCGGCCGCCCTCATGTCCCTGGTCATCCGCCGCGCCCCGGACGCCCGCACGGTCGCCGCGTGAGGGTGCCCGGCGGGGTCACCGCCGGGCGGAGAGGCTCTTGGCGACGGCCCGTGCGATCCGGCGCGCGTCGATCGCCAGCTCCCGCAGCATCCCGCTGATCGGGTTGGTGAAGCCGGTGAAGTACAGACCGGGCGCCTGCGCGGGCGTGCGGCCGCCGTGCACCACCGGCCGCCCGCGTTCGTCCAGCACCCCGAGATGCCCGACGAGCCCCTCCAGCGCGCGCACGTACCCGGTCGCCGCGATCACCGCGTCGGGCGTGATCCGGCTGCCGTCGGCGAGGACCACCTTCCCGTCGTCGAACGCCTCGACGGCGGCGACGATCTCCACCGTGCCCCGGCGTACGGCGTCGGTCAGGCCGACGTCCTGGACCGGGATCGCGCCCTGCCGCACCCTGCTGTACAGGCCGGTGTCGGGGCGCGGCAGCCCGTGCGCGGACAGGTCCGGGGTACTGATCCGGGTCACCGGTCCGGCGAGCCGGTCCACGAGCCGCACCGGCAGCCGCCGGACCAGTACGCCCGTGTACTGGGCGGCCCAGCCGAGGGTCGACCGGCGCAGGATGTGCGGCGCCGTGCGCACCGCCAGCCGCACCCGCGCGGCCCCGCCCTCCACCAGGTCGACGGCGATCTCCGCGCCGGTGTTGCCGATGCCGACGACGAGCACGTCCCGGCCGGCGTACGGCCCGGGGGCGCGGTACTCGCCCGCGTGCAGGAACTCCCCGGTGTACATCTCGCGGCCGGGCCAGTCGGGGACCCGCGGGGTGTGGTTGTAGCCGGTGGCGACGACCACCGCGGTGCCGGTCAGCTCCCGCCCGCCGGAGGCGTGCAGCAGCCAGCCGGTGCCGTCCCCGGTCCGCTCGACGCGGTGCACCTCCACCCCGGTGACGATCTCCAGCCGGTGGTGTTCGGCGTACTTCTCCAGGTAGCGCACCACGTTGTCCCGGGCCACCCAGCGCCCGAACCGGCGGGGGACGGCGAGGCCGGGCAGGGCGGACAGCCGCCGGGTGGTGTGCAGCCGCAGCCGGTCGTAGTGCCGGCGCCAGGAGGCGCCCACCTGGTCGGACTTCTCCAGCACCACGGCCCGTACGCCCCGCGCCCGCAGCGCGTGGGCGGCGGCCAGGCCGCCCGGACCCGCGCCGATGACGTAGACCGGGCGGTCGGCGGGGGTCGGCGAGAGGTGGGCGGGGGAGGGACGGGAGACGGCCATGAGCGGGAGCGTAATCACCCACCAGGTTGATGGGTCTCGGTCAAGACCGGAATCGGTTGCGACTTGATCACGAGGCCCGGTCCACGGCGGACCCGCAGCCGCCCGCAGGCCCCTGCGCCCCCCGCCTCAGCGCGCGGCCGGCGCCCTCACGGCCACAGCAGGCCCCTGCTCCAGCCGAACCCGGTGCTGCGGTACTCCAGCCGGACGTGCTGCCGTCGCGCGTCCCCCTGGAAGAACTCCACCGTCTCCGGGCGGACCCGGTACAGCGTCCAGGTCGGCGACGGCTCGTCCGGATTCTCCCGCGCCCTCTCCCACGCCGCCTCGGAGGCCTCCCGCAGCTCGGCCGCCGAGGACAGGTCCTCGCTCTGCCGCCCGGTCAGCGCGGCGGCCAGCGCGCCCGTGGAACGCGCGTGCAGATCGGCCTGGCTCTCCGGCGACGGCGCCGCCGCCACCGGCCCCCGCAGCCGCACCTGCCGCCCGAGCACCGGCCAGTAGAAGGTGAGGGCGGCGTACGGCCGGACGCTCAGGTCGCGGCCCTTGCGGCTCGTGGCGTGCGTGGCGAAGGACCAGCCGTCCGCGTCGGCGCCGTGCAGCATCACGATCCGCGCGTCCGGCCGGCCCTCCTCGTCCACGGTCGCCAGCGTCATGGTGTGCGGCTCCGGCTGCCCCGCCGCCACCGCCTCCGCGAACCAGTCCGTGAACAGGGTCAGCGGGGTGGGAGGTGCCGTGTCCGGATCGAAGGGGCGCAGCTCCGTCACCCCGGGGTCCCAGACGCGCAGCGAGCGGAGGAGTGCGTGGAGATCCTTTTGTGCCATGGGGCGAGTATCACCGGTGGGCGCGGTCTCACTCCCGCACGGCGCCACCGCCCCGGGGGGACCCCGCGGCGCGGGAACCCTAGAGCGTCGCCAGCCGTTCCGCCAGCAGCAGGGCGCCGATGCCCAGCATCGCCGCCCCGGAGGTGCGGGTCACCGCGCGCGCCGCCGCCGGGCGGGCGGCGAGCAGGGTGCGGGCGAGGACGCCGACGGTGAGATAGACGGCCGCGCAGCACGCCATGTGGAGCAGCCCGAGGGCCGCCGTCTGCGCGGGGACGGGGAGGTGGGCGCCCCGCAGGGTGAGGAACTGGGGAAGGACCGAGAGGTAGAGCAGCAGGCCCTTGGGGTTGAGGCCGCTGATCGTCGCGCCGCGCAGGAACGGCCGGCCGGCGGGCGGGGGCGCGCCGGCGGCGCCGGGGACCGCCGGGCGGCGCAGGACGCCCCAGCCCAGCCACAGCAGATAGCCGGCGCCGGCCACGGTCAGGGCCGTCAGCAGCCGGGGGGAGCCGGCCACCAGCACCGCGAGGCCGGCCGCCGCCAGCGCGGTGTGCAGGGCGTATCCGCAGACCAGGCCGGCCACCGCGCGCGGGACCGGGCTGCCGCGCAGGGCGCCCGCGATGACGTACGCCCAGTCGGCGCCCGGCACGCACACCAGCAGCAGGTCCACCACGAGGAAGGAGAGGAGCAGTCCCGAGTCCATGCCGGGGACATTAGGCGCGAATGGCCCGAAAGTGTTCCCGAAGTTTGCCCATGATCGCGCGATCTGAGCAAATATTTTCTTCATGGACGACGTAGACCGGAAAATCCTTGCCGAGCTGCAACAGGACGGGCGGCTGACCGTGACCGAGCTGGCCGCCCGGGTGCGGCTGAGCGTCTCGCCCTGCCACCGGCGGCTGCGGGAGCTGGAGCGGTCCGGTGCCATCCAGGGCTACCGCGCGGTGGTGGACGCGACGGCCCTCGGGCTGAACTTCGAGGCACTGGTCTTCGTGTCCATGCGGCAGGAGGACCGGGACACGGTCGCCGGGTTCGAGCGGGCGGTCGGTGAGCTGGAGCACGTGCTGGACGCCCAGCGGCTCTTCGGGGAGCCGGACTACCTGCTCCGGGTCGCCACCGCCGACCTGGCCGCCTTCCAGCGGCTGTACGACGAGCGGCTGGCGACCCTGCCGGGGGTGCAGCGGCTGACGTCGACGCTGGTGATGAAACACGTGGTGCGGGACCGGCCGTTGCCGGCATGACGAAACAGGCGGTGGTCCACCTCGGGTGGACCACCGCCTGCCGGACAGGACGTGGACGGGAAAAAGGGAGTGGGTGCTATTTGGTCGGCTTCCGGCCGGTCACACCCAGGTGTACCAACAGCGCCAGCGCGGGCTTGAGTTCGGCCGCCTTCACGCCCGAGGAGGGGCCCTTCTGGTGGCCCGCCACCGCCGCGAGCATCGCGACCAGCGCACCGGCCATCGCCGCCGGGCTGACGTCCTTGTCGACCCGGCCCTTGGACTGGAGTTCGGCGATGGAGCCGGCGAGGGAGGTGTTCACCGAGTTCAGGATCCTCGTGCGGATCTTGGAGAACCGTTTGTCCCCCTCGGCCGCGCCGAGGTCGATCACCCGCAGGATCGCGTCGTTGCGGCGCCAGAACTCCAGGAATCCGTCCACGAGTTCCTGGGCGGTCTGCCAGCCCGACCGGCCGGCCCAGGTGCGTCCCTCGAGCAGCTCGGTCAGTCCCGTGCTCTCGGCCGCCATCTGCTCGGCGACCTCCAGGACGGCGCCCTCGACATCCGGAAAGTACTGGTAGAAGGTCGCGGGCGACGTCCCCGCCTTCCGGGCGACATCGATGACCTTGACGTCCCGGTAGGGGGAGGAGCTGAGCATCTCGCTGAGGCAGTCGAGCAGCTTCTGCCGGGTCGCCTGCCCACGCCGGCCGGCCACGCGGCCGTCGACGGTACGCACTTGTCCTGTCATGTCGTCAGCTTACCGAGGGGCGATGGGAGCGCTATTCGGCCGACTGCAAATGGGGTGCGCGGGGTGATCGGGGAAGGTGTGCCTGGTCTGCGCGGTGCGCGCGGCCCGGTTACTTTGACCGCATGGCCGAAAACAGGGCATCCATGAACGAAGAGGTGTACGGGGAGGGCGTCCCCTGCTGGGTGGACGCCCAGCTGCCCGACGTGGCGGCCGGCAAGCGGTTCTACGGCGGCCTCTTCGGGTGGACCTTCGAGGAGGCGCACGGCTCCGGCGTGTGGGCGCGGCTGGACGGCGGCCTCGTCGCCTCGCTGGCCCCGAAGTCGGACGGCCGCATGCCCACCGTCTGGACCGTCTCCTTCGCCACCTCGGACGCGGAGGCTCTCGGCCGGCGGATCACGGCGGCCGGCGGGCAGGTGGTCATGGCCCCGTTCCCGGTGGGCGACCTGGGGACCGCCGCCCTGGCCGCCGACCCCGAGGGCGCGGTGTTCGGGCTGTGGCAGCCAGGCACCCACCGCGGGTTCGACCGGCGGCACGAGCCCGGCACCTTCGTCTGGGCCGAGCTGTACACCCGGGACACCGCCGGCGCCAACGCCTTCTACGGCGGCCTCTTCCACGACGCCCTGTTCGGCGGCGGCGAACCCGACTTCGGCCGCGCGGAGGTCACCGAGGTGTTCCCCGCCGAGATGCCCCCGCACTTCCTCACCCACTTCCGGGTCGCGGAGCTGGCGGAGGCCCTCGGGACCGTGGGGCGGCTCGGCGGACGGGTGCAGGCGCCACCCTTCGAGACGTCGTACGGACACGTGGCCGTCGTCACCGACAATCAGGGGGCGTCGTTCGCGCTGCTGGAGCGCTGACGCGTCCGCTTTGGTGTAAGACACCCCGATATCTGACCGGGTTCGCAACGAGCCGCCCGGCCAGGAAGAATCAGGGTGCGTGCCGCCACGGCGGTGCGGTGGTGAGACGCTGCACTTCGGTCGCGTACATATGTGGATGGCGCGGCTCGTACGGGGAGGTGGCAGGCAAGTGGTGGATCAGCTGACGCAGCACGATCCGCGGCGGATCGGGCCGTTCGAGGTGCTGGGCCGGCTGGGGGCCGGCGGCATGGGGCTGGTCTATCTCGCGCGCTCGGCGTCCGGCCGGCGCGTGGCGATCAAGACGGTGCGCACCGAGCTGGCCGAGGACCAGCTCTTCCGCGTCCGCTTCACCCGCGAGGTCGAGGCGGCCCGCGCGGTCTCCGGCTTCTACACCGCGGCCGTGGTCGACGCCGACCCGCGTGCCGCCGTGCCCTGGCTGGCCACCGCCTACGTGCCCGCGCCCTCGCTGGAAGAGATAGTGAACGAGTGCGGTCCCCTCCCGGCGCAGGCCGTGCGCTGGCTCGCGGCGGGCGTCGCCGAGGCCCTCCAGTCCATCCACGGGGCGGGCCTGGTCCACCGCGACCTCAAGCCGTCCAACGTCCTCGTCGTCGAGGACGGCCCCCGGGTGATCGACTTCGGTATCGCCTCCGGCGTCTCCAACACCCGGCTCACGATGACGAACGTCGCCGTCGGCACCCCCGCCTACATGTCCCCGGAGCAGGCCAAGGACTCCCGCAGCGTCACCGGCGCCAGCGACGTCTTCTCGCTCGGCTCCATGCTTGTCTTCGCGGCCACCGGCCACCCGCCCTTCCACGGCGCCAACCCGGTCGAGACCGTCTTCATGCTGCTGCGCGAGGGTCCCGACCTCACCGGTCTGCCGGACGAGCTGCGTCCGCTGATCGAGGTCTGCATGCAGATGGAGGCCACCGGCCGCCCCAGCCCCGCCGACCTCCAGGCGCAGCTCGCCCCGCACCTGTACGGCTCCGGCTCCGACGACAGCGGCACCGCCTCCGCCTGGCTCCCGGAGAAGGCGGTCGCGCTCATCGAGACCCGGCGCGGCGGCCGTACGGCCGTCAAGGCCGTCCCGGTCACCACCGGCGGCCCCCGCGGCGCCGGCCGGCCGGCCGTCCCCCCGCCGCCGCCCTACGACCCCCCGGTCCCGGCCCACGTGCCCACCCCGGCCGGCGCCCCCGACACCGGCCCGGTCCGGCTGGCCGGCGCCCAGGTGCCCATCGGTCCCGGCCCCCGGGTCGCCGACGCCCGCGCCGCCGCCGTCAAGGCGCCCCCGCCCGAGGCCGGGCTGGTGGCCGGCTGGTCCCGCCCCCGTCCCGGCGTGGCCGGCGCCGACCCCGCCGTACCGCCCGTGCCGCCGGCGCCCCCGGAGACGCCGGGCGGCTGGCGCCCCTGGCGGTTCCGCATGTCCAACGACGTCTGGGGCACCCCGTCGGTCGACGGCGACCTGGTGTACGTCACCTCCTTCGAGGTGCACGCCCTGGACGTGGCCACCGGCCGCCGCCGGTTCAAGACCCGGGACGTGGCCTGGTCCATGGCGGTGGCGGACGGCCGGGTCCACGCCTCCGACGGCCCCACCCTGTTCGCCCTGGACGCCCGCGAGGGCACCGACCTGTGGCGGTTGTCCACGGACGCCTGGGTGTACTCCCTGAACGCCGACCGCGGCACCGTCGTCACCGGCACCCGGGGCGGCGGCGCGCAGGCGTGGGACGCGTCCAACGGCCAGAAGCTGTGGGAGATCACCGGCTGCCAGACCGACTTCGAGTCTCCCGAGGCGGGCCCGGTCGTCCACGACGGCACCGTCTACGTGTGGCAGGACGCCCGGCTGCGCGCCCTGGAGGCCCGCACCGGCGAGGAACGCTGGTCGTACCCCATCGGCGACGCCGCCTCCTGCGGGGGTGTCCCGGTCCGTCTCGCCCCGGCCCCCGACGGCTGCGTCTACCTCTCCGCCGGCACCCGGGTCCTCGCCGTCGAGGCCGCGAGCGGCCTGGTCCGCTGGCACTTCGAGGCCCCCGCGGTCTTCCTGTGCCCGCCGGCGTACGCCCCGGGCCCGGCCGTCACCGGCGGCGGCGTCTACCTCGCCGACTACCTCGGCACGGTCTACGCCCTCGACGCCGCCGACGGCCGCGACCGCTGGCGCATCGCGACGGAGGGCCGCTCCTCGGTGGAACCCGTCCTGGTGGCCGCCGGGCACGTGCACGTCGGCAGCGGAAAGGGCCTGTACACCCTGGACGCGGTCACCGGCACGCCCAAGTGGCGCTTCCAGGCGGGCGGTGAGGTCGTGGGCGCGCCCGCCGTGGCGGAGGGCCGCATCCACTTCGGTTCCACCGACCACCTGCTGTACACCCTCAAGGCCGACGACGGCCGGCTGCGCTGGAAGCTCGCCACGGGCGGCGAGATCACCGGCTCGCCGGTCGTGCGGGACGGGGTGGTGTACGCGTGCAGCAAGGACCGGTGCGTGTACGCGCTGGACGCGGAGAAGGGCACGGGGACCGCGCGGACCGCATAGGGCGCGACGGCCGTCGCACCGGTGTGCACGGAAGGGATCCGGACGGCGGCCGTCCACGGCCGACGCTACCGCCGGCGTCCGGGACCCGCCAGGTGCGGCCGGTCCCGGACATGCCTCGGCCGCGACGGCTCCCCCTCCGCGCCGCCGCGGCCGATTCCCCCGTCGGATGAGAGGCCGGTCAGACCGTCTCGTCGGTGGCGTGGACGTTGTCCGTCGTGGCGGTGCCCGTGGGCTCGCCGGACAGCTTCAGCGGTTCGACGGTGGCGTGGACGTTCTTGACGGTGACGGGCTCGCTGGTGGCGTGCACGTTGTCGGTGGTGGCGACGCCGGTGGGCTCCCCCGTCGCGTGGACGTTGTCCGTGCTGGTCTGGTCGCTCATCTCGCTGGCTCCCCTGGCAGTGCTGTGCGATGAATAGGCGGGATCCGCCCGGCATCTTCCCCCGAGTGCTGTCGGGGGGATCCCGCTGGGCCGGTTCACCCTAGAGGGCCGGCCGCGTGCCGTACCGCCGGCCCCCCTCGTGCGACGGCTCGGCAAGGACGACAGTGCCGGACAGCGATAAACGAATGATGAACGTCTCTCTCCGGATCCCCGGCGCGGCGCGCGTCCCGGGGTGTGCGCGGGCCGTCCCTCAGGCCGCCGTCATCGGCTTGAGCAGGGTCCTGACGCGGTCCGCCTCCGGCGTGCCCAGTGCCTCGAAGATGCCGAGGGCCTCGCTCCAGCAGACCTGGGCGCGGTCCAGCTGGCCGATGCCGTTCAGGGCCTGGCCCAGCACCGTCAGGACGTTGCCGCACCGCCATTCCCCGCCGATGTCGCGGAGCACGGTCAGCGCCGACTCCGCGTTCACCGCGGCCTGGGCGGGGCGGTGCGCGGCGAGGTCGAGCTCGGCGAGGCGGAAGAGCGTCATGCCCTCCCACAGCCGCTGCCGGCTGTCCCGGAACACCTGTAGGGCCCGCTGGAGGCAGTCGGTGGCGTCGGCCAGCCGCCCGCTGTGGGTGAGCGCGAGGCCCAGCGCGTAGCGGCCGTTGGCGCCCTTGAGCGCATGCTCCATGTCGTCGTACATGGCGGTGCCCTGCCGTGCGAGTGCGACCGCACTGTCGGTCCGCCCGGTGGCCAGATGTATGCGGGACAGGTTGCACAGCGCGCTGGCCTCACCGGGGCGGTCCCGCAGGGCGCGGAAGTTGTCGATGGCGCGCTCGAAGTGCTCCTCGCCCACCTGGTGCCGGCTCTGGTACAGCGCGATGACGCCGCTGATGTTGGCCGCCCAGCAGCCGGTGAGCGGATCAGCGGTCTCCCGCGCCAGCCCTGTCGCCCGTTCCGCTTCCTCCAGTGCCACGTCGAACCGGCTCCCGGAGATGTGGTGCACGAACGCCAGCGTCGTGAGGGCCCGTCCCTCGCTCCGGCGGTCCCCGGCGTTGCGCGCGGCGTCCCGCAGCAGCTCCGCGACCGCCTCGTACTCCTTGGAGTTGGCGCCCGACTCGGCCAGGTCCACCGCGGCCCACAGGGCGTCGACCGCGCGGCGCAGCGTCCCCGGTCCGGCGGACTGCCGTACGCAGGCGAGGAGGGAGACGGCCTCCGAGTACAGCCAGTCCCGGGCCGCCCGCCGGTCCGGGAACCGCAGCCCGGCGTGCTCGGCGCGCTCGAGGTGGTCCACGAGGCGGTCACCGGGCCGTTCGATCAGATAGGCGTCGCCCGCCGTCGCCAGGTAGAAGTCCAGCAGCCGGGACAGGGCCGCCTCCCGTTCGCTCGCCGGCTGTTCGTCGCGCTCCGCGCAGGACCGGGCGTAGAGCCGGACCAGGTCGTGGAAGCGGTAGCGGCCGGGTGCCGCCGACTCCAGCAGGGACGTGTCCACCAGGGACTCCAGGAGGTCCTCGGTGTCGTCCGCGGGGAGGTCCAGGACCGCTGCCGCGGCCGCCAGGGAGAGGTCGGGGCCGTCGGCCAGGCCCAGCAGGCGGAACGCCCGGGCCTGGGCGGGTTCCAGCTGGCCGTAGCCCAGTTCGAAGGTGGCCTTCACGGCGAGGTCGCCGGCCTGGAGTTCGTCCAGGCGGCGGCGTTCGTCGGCGAGCTTGGCCGCCAGGACGGACACCGTCCAGGTGCGGCGGGCCGCCAGCCGGGAGGCGGCGATGCGGATCGCGAGGGGCAGGAAGCCGCAGGCGGCGACGACGTCCAGGGCGGCCTCGCGTTCCGCGGCGACCCGTTCCTCGCCGACGATCCGCGTGAAGAGGCACAGCGCCTCGTCGGGGGACATCACGTCCAGGTCGACCAGGTGGGCCCCGGCCAGGTCGAGCATGCGGACCCGGGAGGTGACCAGGGCGGCGCAGCCCTCCGTGCCGGGCAGCAGGGGCCTGACCTGGGCCGCGTCCTTGGCGTTGTCCAGCAGGACCAGGACCCGGCGGCCGTCCAGGACCGAGCGGTACAGGGCCGCCCGTTCGGCCAGGGAGTCGGGGATCGCCGAGTCGGCGGTGCCGAGGGCGCGCAGGAAGGAGCCGAGGACGGTCTCCGGTTCGGCGGGGCGGTGGCCCGCGCCCTGGAGGTCCGCGTACAGCTGGCCGTCGGGGAAGGCGGTGCGGGCCCGGTGGGCCACGTGGACCGCCAGGGTCGTCTTGCCGACACCGCCGATGCCGGCCAGCGCGGACACCGCCATCACCCGGCCCTCCGCCTCCGACGCCGAGGACAGCACCTCGCTCAGCTCCGACACGAACGCGGCCCGGCCGGTGAAGTCGGGCACGGACGCCGGGAGCTGGGCGGGGCGGACGGACACCGCGGCGGGCTCCGCGACGGGCGCCGAGGGCTCGGCGAGGGCCGGGTCCGCCCGGAGGATGCGCTGCTGGAGTTCGCGCAGGCCGGGGCGCGGGTCCACGCCGAGTTCCTCGGCCAGCAGGCGGCGGGTGTCGGCGTACACGGCGAGGGCCTCCGCCTGCCGGCCGCTGCGGTACAGGGCCAGCATCAGCAGCTCGCGCAGGCGTTCGCGCAGCGGATGGGCGGCGGTCAGCGCGGTCAGTTCCGAGACGGCCTCGGCGTGGCAGCCCTGTTCCAGGTCCATGTCCAGGCGCGCCTCCAGCAGGCCGAGGCGCCATTCCTCCAGCCGGGCCCGCTGGGCCTCGGCGTAGGGGCCGGGGACGCCCGCCAGCGGTTCGCCGTCCCAGAGCGCCAGCGCCTTGTTCAGCAGGGCGCGGGCGTGGAAGAGGTCTCCGGCGCCGCGGGCCTTCTCGGCCTCCGTCGCCAGGTCCTGCGCGACCGTCGCGTCCAGGGCGCCCTCGCGCAGCCCGCGCACGGCGTAGCCGCCGGACTCGCTGACCAGTACGTCGGGGTCCAGGCTCTTGCGCAGCCGGGACGCGTAGGTGCGGACCGCCGCCAGCGCCTGGGACGGCGGCTCGGACCCCCACAGCGCGTCGATCAGTTCCGCCGCCGTGGCGGTACGGCCTTCGCGCAGCAGGAGGGCGGCCAGCAGGGCGCGCTGCTGGGGGGAGCCCGTGCTGAGCGCCTCCTCGCCGCGCCAGGCCCGTACCGGGCCGAGCACGCCGAAGCGCAGCGGGGCCGCCTCCGCGGTGGTCACGGAGCCGGCGCGCCGCTGCTCGGGTACTCGCGGCCGACCGTCCATGCGTTCGTCCCCCTCGGCGTCACGGACAACCCCGTCAGTTTGCCTTGTTCCGGGGGGTTGCGTCAGCCGTGGGAGACGCCGATCACAGGTGACGGCTTCCGGTCCACAAGGCCCTCACACGGTCTTCGCATCCGGTCCGCCCGGCGGCCACCACTGACGTACCGTCAAAGGCGGCCGCCGGTGGCCGACATGGGGACTACGGGGTCTGCGGCCGGTCCGTCAGGTCCACCCGGATCGTCAGCAGGTCCGTGCCGAACGCCCGTACCGCCGTGCTGTTGAGGCGCGGCAGGGAGCGCAGTCGGGCCACGGCGTCGTCGTCGGGGAGGAGATGGGCGGTGCCGTGGTGCCAGCGGCCGGCGACGCGGACGCGGACGCGGGGGTCGGCCTCGATGTTGCGCACGTACTGCGACCTGCGGCCGAACTCCGAGACCAGCCAGAAGGAGTCGCCGATCCGGCGTCCGCCGACCGGGGTCGGCCGGGGCAGGCCGGACGTGCGGCCGGTGGTCTCCAGCAGGGTCTGGAACGGCAGGCGCCGGTTCAGCGGGTTGGCGACGTACCGCTGCAAGCGGGTCACGACGCGGTGCTTGAGATCGGCGCGGCCTGACATGTCCGACGGCTCTCCTGTTCTGCGCGGGCACGGGCCGCGCGCCGTGGGAACGCCCGGCCCGGCCCCGTGCGGGGCGTGTCACGCGCCGGCGGTCACGCGGCGCACGCCTGCCAGCGTCCCCCGCGGCACGGGCGAACGCAACGGGGGGAGCGGGACCGGCCCGCTCCGGCGCCGGCCCGGGTCCCGGAGGGGCGCGAGGGGGCAGCGGCACCGGCACGCCCCGGATGCCCGATTCCGACCGGTCGGTATGGACAGATGGGCCGGCGCCCGGTACAGATGCCCCATGCGTATCTCCGTCACGGTCTTCCTCACCGACGAGACCGTCACCCCCACCCGCCTCGCCCGTGAACTCGAGGCCCGCGGCTTCGCCGGCCTGTATCTCCCGGAGCACACCCACATCCCCGTGGAGCGCACCAGTCCGTACCCCGCCGGCGGTGAGCTGCCGCGCGAGTACGGCCGTACCCTCGATCCGTTCGTCGCCCTCGGCCAGGCCGCCGCCGTCACCGACCGCCTCGGCCTCGGCACCGGCATCACCCTGGTCGCCCAGCACGACCCGATCGGCCTCGCCAAGCAGATCGCCACCCTGGACCACCTGTCCGGCGGCCGGTTCACCCTCGGCCTCGGCTACGGCTGGAACGTGGAGGAGGCCGCCGACCACGGGGTGCGCTGGGGGACCCGGCGCGAGCTGGTCCGGGAGCGGATGGCGGTGATGCGCGCGCTGTGGACGCGGGAACCCACGGCGTACGAGGGGGAGTTCGCCGCTGTGCGGGCCAGCCTGGCCCACCCCAAGCCCGTCCAGGAGCCGCGCGGACCGGTCACCGGCCCCCGCACGCTGGTCGGCGGGGCCGCGGGGCCCAAGCTGTTCGCGCACATCGCCGAGTTCGCCGACGGCTGGCTGCCGATCGGCGGGCGCGGGCTCACCGAGGCGCTGCCCGTGCTGCGCTCGGTGTGGGCGGACGCGGGCCGCGACCCGGCCGCCCTCCAGATCGTCCCGTACGCCGTCCGGCCCACCCCCGGCAAGCTCGCCCACTACGCCGAGCTGGGCGTCGAGGAGGTCGTGGTCCAGTTGCCGCCCGCGGGGGAGGCGGAGGTGCTCCGGGCGCTCGACGAGTACGCGCCGCTGCTGTAGGTCCCGAGGGCCCCGTGGGGGTGATCAACGCGAACGTATGCTCAAGAGATGACGACTTCCGCGACCCCCGGAACCGGCCCCACCGAGAACTCCATGCGTCGCGCCCTCAAACGTGCCCGCGACGGCGTCGCCCTCGACGTGGCCGAGGCGGCGGTCCTGCTCCAGGCGCGCGGCGAGGCGCTCACCGGCCTCGCCGCGTCGGCCGCCCGCGTGCGGGACGCGGGTCTCGAGGCGGCGGGCAGGCCCGGCGTCATCACGTACTCGAAGAGCGTCTTCGTCCCCCTGACCCGGCTGTGCCGGGACAAGTGCCACTACTGCACCTTCGCGACCGTGCCGGGCCGGCTGCGCCGCGAAGGGCACGGGATGTTCATGTCCCCCGACGAGGTGCTGGACATCGCCCGCAAGGGCGCCGCCCTCGGCTGCAAGGAAGCCCTCATCACCCTCGGCGACAAACCCGAGGACCGGTGGCCGGAGGCGCGCGAATGGCTCGACGCGCACGGCTACGACGACACGATCGCCTACGTCCGCGCCGTCTCCATCCGCATCCTGGAGGAGACGGGCCTGCTGCCGCACCTCAACCCGGGCGTCATGAGCTGGACGGACTTCCAGCGGCTGAAGCCGGTCGCGCCGAGCATGGGCATGATGCTGGAGACGACGGCGACGCGGCTGTGGTCCGAGCCGGGCGGCCCGCACCACGGCTCCCCGGACAAGGAGCCGGCCGTACGGCTCCGGGTGCTGGAGGACGCCGGCCGCTCCTCCGTGCCCTTCACCTCCGGCCTGCTCATCGGCATCGGCGAGACCTACGAGGAGCGTGCGGAGTCCCTGTTCGCCCTGCGCAAGGTCGCCCGCGCCCACCACGGCATCCAGGAACTGATCATCCAGAACTTCCGCGCCAAGCCGGACACGGCGATGCGCGGCATGCCGGACGCCGAACTGGACGACCTCGTCGCCACCGTCGCCGTCGCCCGGCACATCATGGGCCCCACCGCGTGCCTCCAGGCCCCGCCGAACCTGGTCGACAGCGAGTACGAGCGGCTCATCGGGGCCGGCATCGACGACTGGGGCGGTGTCTCCCCGCTCACCATCGACCACGTCAACCCCGAACGCCCCTGGCCGCAGATCGAGGAGCTGGCGCGCAGGTCCCGGGCGGTGGGTTTCGAGCTGCGCGAACGGCTGTGCGTCTACCCGGAGTTCGTGCGCCGCGGCGAGCCCTGGCTGGACCCGCGGCTGCGCCCGCACGTCGACGCCCTCGCCGACCCGGCGACGGGCCTGGCCCGCCCCGACGCGGTCGTCGAGGGCCGCCCGTGGCAGGAGCCCGACGAGGTCTTCACGGCGACGGGCCGCACCGACCTGCACACGTCCATCGACAGCGAGGGCCGCACGGCCGACCGGCGCGGGGACTTCGACGAGGTCTACGGCGACTGGGAGGCCCTGCGCGAGGCGGCGGCCCCCGGCATGGTGCCGCAGCGCATCGACGCCGACGTGCGCGGAGCACTGCGCACCGCGGCCGACGACCCGACGCGCCTGACCGACGCCGAGGCCCTCGCCCTGTTCCACGCGGACGGCCCGGCGCTGGACGCGCTGTGCCGGGTGGCCGACGACGTCCGCAGGACGGTGAACGGCGACGACGTCACCTACATCGTCACCCGCAACATCAACTTCACCAACGTCTGCTACACCGGCTGCCGGTTCTGCGCCTTCGCGCAGCGCCGCACGGACGCGGACGCGTACACCCTCTCGCTGGAGCAGGTGGCGGACCGCGCGCAGCAGGCGTGGGACGTCGGCGCGGTCGAGGTCTGCATGCAGGGCGGCATCCACCCGGACCTGCCGGGCACGGCGTACTTCGACATCGCCAGGGCGGTGAAGGAACGCGTCCCCGGCATGCACGTGCACGCCTTCTCCCCGATGGAGGTCGTCAACGGCGCGAGCCGGACGGGGCTGTCGGTGCGCGAGTGGCTGACCGCGGCGAAGGAGGCCGGTCTGGACTCCGTCCCCGGTACCGCGGCCGAGATCCTGGACGACGAGGTCCGCTGGGTGCTGACCAAGGGCAAGCTGCCCACGGCCACCTGGATCGAGGTGATCACTACGGCGCACGAGCTGGGCATCCGCTCGTCGTCCACCATGATGTACGGGCATGTGGACCAGCCCCGCCACTGGCTCGGCCACCTGCGCACCCTGGCCGGGATCCAGCGGGAGACGGGCGGCTTCACGGAGTTCGTGACGTTGCCCTTCATCCACACGAACGCGCCCGTCTACCTGGCGGGCATCGCCCGCCCGGGCCCGACGACGCGGGACAACCGGGCGGTGACCGCGATGGCCCGCCTGCTGCTGCACCCGTGGATCCCCAACATCCAGACGAGCTGGGTGAAGCTGGGCACGGAGGGGGCGGCGGAGATGCTGCGCTCCGGCGCGAACGACCTGGGCGGCACGCTCATGGAGGAGACCATCTCCCGGATGGCGGGCTCCTCCTACGGCTCGTACAAGTCGGTCCGCGACCTGGTGGCGGTGGCGGAGGCGGCCGGCCGGCCGGCGAAACCGCGCACCACCCTGTACGGCGAGGTCCCCGGGGAGCGGCAGCGGGCGGCCGAGGCGTCCGACGGGCACCTGCCGGAACTGCTGCCCGTCCTGGACTGAGTACGATGATCCGACCCCCGATCCCAGAAGGGGCCCCGTAGCGGAGGAGATGCGTACCCGTGGCTGCCCTACTGCCCTCGTGGGCCTGGGTCACCGGTCTGACGGCGGGGGCGACCGCGGTCGTCATCGCCCTCGCCGTGCAGGCGGACCACGCGCCGCATCCCACGGCAGCGGCCCGGCCCGGCCCCTCGGCGTCGGCGAGCGCCCACGCCTCCCCGACCCCGAAGGCACCGGCCGCGCCCGCCCTGCCGGACGCGTCCGGCGAGGGCCGCCGGATCGTCTACTCGCTCGGCGCGAAGCGGGTGTGGCTGGTCGACGCGACCGGCCGGGCCGGCCGCACCTTCCCGGTGTGGCCGGGCACGGTCGACCCTCGGCCCGGCCGCTACTCGGTCACCCTGCGCACCCAGTCCCTCAAGGGCTCGGACGGCGTGGAGATCGAGCACGTCATGTACTTCACCAAGGCGTCCGGCGTGAACATCGCCTTCTCCAACGCCCTGGACGGCGCCTCGCCGCCGCCCGCGAACGGCCAGAAGCTGGGCGGCATACGCATGCACAAGGAGGACGGCGCCGCGCTGTGGGCCTTCGGCGACCAGGGCACCAGGGTCGCGGTCGTCAACTAGCGTCCGGCCGCCCGTCGCCGGGCAGGTGGTTGACGATGAGGGCGACCCCGCTGATCAGGAACACCCGCGTCGCCGCGTCCAGTCCGTTCCAGCTCTTCGACTGCCACATGGCGAACCACTCGCCGCCGATCGCGATGAACCCGGCACCGAAGAGCAGCAGCAGCATCAGCAGCCCGTAGGTGGACACGCGCCGCGCGAGACCGTGCCGCCCCCGCGCCCAGAGGTACGTGCCCCACACCAGGAGGACGGCCGCCACCGTCTCCCACGCGATGATCAGGACGTAGGCGGTGTCCTGGAGGCCGGTGCTCGTGATGGCCCGCCACATCAGGGCGTCGTCCCGGAATGTCGTGTCCATCGCCAATACATGCCGTACGAACTGCTGGTTCGTGCCGAAGTCGGTGATGTTCCCGACGGCCACCAGGGCGATGTACAGGGCGAGGATGCCGGTCACGATGCCGGCCGCGGTACTGGCGGTGCGCGAGGGGCGCGCGGTCATGTCCATGGCTGGCATCTTGCCCGACCGCGGGCGGCTCACGTGGGGGTGCCGCGATCCCCGCGCACGGAATGCGCCACCCCGCGCCGCCCCCGTCCCCTTCGGCCCGCTTCGCCCCGCTGAACGCACCGTCCCCGGTCGATTACAGTGCCTAGCGTCGTACGGATGGACGGTGCCGTGAGGAGGCCTGGTGGGTGCGACGTCCGGCGCCGTCTGGGGCCGTGCCGAACAGCAGGACTTCCGCAGCAGGGTGCGCGGCACCCTCCTCGGCACCGCCGTGGGCGACGCGCTGGGCGGCCCGGCGGACGCGCTGTCCCTGGACGAGATCCGGGCGGCCTACGGCCCCGAGGGGCTGCTCGACCTCGCCTTCGGACACGGGCGGCGGGGCACGGTCACCCACCACACCCAGCTGACCCTGTTCACCGTCGACGGGCTGATACGCGCCCAGGTGCGCCGTGACACCGGCACCTGGCACCCGCCGACCGACCTGCACCGGGCGTACCGGCGCTGGGCCGCCACCCAGACCGACTGGGGGCCCGACGAACGCCGCCAGGACGACGGGTGGCTGGCCCGCGAGGAGTGGCTCTACGCCCGCCGCGAGCCGACCCGGGCGCTGCTCATCGGGTTCGGCGACGCCGCCATGGGCACGTTGGAGCGGCCCAAGAACCCCGGTGAACTCGGGCCGGAGGCCGTCGCCCGGTCGACGCCGTTCGGACTGCTGGTCGGCTGGGAACCGCAGCTCGTCGTCCAGTTGGCGGTGGAGTGCGCGGCCCAGAGCCACGGCCACGCCCTCGCATGTCTGTCGGCGGGCGCGTACGCCGTGATCGTGCACGGGCTGGCCCGGGGCGAGAGCCTGGACGGCGCCGTACGGGGAGCCCTCGGCCTGCTCGCCGCCCGCCCCGGCCACCAGCCGGTCACGGACGCCCTCCGGCACGCCCTCGGCGCCGTACGGCAGGGCGTCCCGGGCCCGGACCGGGTGGAGGAGCTGGCCGGGGACGGCACGGCGGACGGGCTGCTGGCCGCGGCCGTGTACTGCGCGCTGGTCGGGGAGGACGTACGGCACGGGCTGTGCCTGGCGGTGAACCAGAGCGGCCCCTCGGCCGCCGCGGGCGCCCTGACCGGTGGCCTCCTCGGCGCCCTGCACGGCGAGACGGCCCTCCCCCCGGCCTGGCTGGCCGAGCTGGAGGGCCGCCCGACGATGCTGGAACTCGCCGACGACTTCGCGATGGAGATGACCCAGGGCCCCGCCCTGCACGGGCCCGCCGGCTCGTCCCCGGGCTGGCTGGCCCGGTACCCGAGGGCGTGAGCCGGCCCCGTGCTCCCCGACGCGGCGGCACGCCCTACGGCGCCCCCACCACGTCGTCCCCCGCCGCGGCCGGCGCCGGCACCGCCGCCACCGCGTCCCCGTCCGTGTTGACCTTCTCGATGACGGCCAGCCGCTCCGGGGTGTCCTCCGGCTTCAGGTGGCCGATCAGGACGTACAGGACCAGGGAGACCGCCAGCGGCACCGAGACCTGGTACTGGAGCGGAACGCCGCCGTCGATGTTCCAGTTGACCGGGTAGTTGACCAGCCAGAAGGCCAGCAGGCCCGCCGCCCAGCCGGTGAGGGCCGCCGTCGGGCCGGAGCGGCGGAACGGGCGGAGCAGACCGAGCATCATCGGGATCGCGATCGGCCCCATCAGACCGGCCACCCACTTGATGACCACCGTGATGATGTCCTTGAACGCGGGCGAGTTGACCTGCGTGGCCACCGCCATGGACAGGCCGAGGAAGACGACCGTGGTCACCCGGGCCGCGACCAGCCCCGACCGCTCGCCCCACGCCCGTGCCCGCGCCGACAGCACCGGCGCCACGTCCCGGGTGAACACCGCCGAGATCGCGTTGGCGTCGGAGGAGCACATGGCCATGGTGTGCGAGAAGAAACCGACGATGACCAGGCCCAGCAGGCCGTGCGGCAGCAGCTGTTCGGTCATCAGCGCGTAGGAGTCGGAGCCGTCCGGCTTCCGCGCGTGGACCAGCAGCGGGGACATCCACATCGGGAAGAACAGGACCACCGGCCAGACCAGCCACAGGATCGCCGACAGCCGGGCCGAGCGCTCGGCCTCGCGCGCGCTGCCCGTCGCCATGTAGCGCTGGGCCTGGTTGAGCATGCCGCCGTTGTACTCGAAGAGCTTGATGAACAGGAACGCCAGCAGGAACACCGTGGTGTACGGGCCGATCAGCGGCTTGCCGTGGCCGTGCAGGGCCGGCTGGTCCCAGGCGTCGAGGAAGCCGATGTGCCGGTCGCCGAGCTTCATCACGACCGCGACGAACATGGAGACACCGGCCATCAACTGGATGACGAACTGGCCGAGTTCGGTCAGCGCGTCCGCCCACAGCCCGCCGATCGTGCAGTAGACCGCCGTGATGGCGCCGGTGATCAGGATGCCCTGGTTCAGCGACACGCCCGTGAACACCGACAGCAGGGTGGAGATCGCCGCCCACTTCGCGCCGACGTCCACGATCTTCAGCAGCATGCCGGACCAGGCGAGCGCCTGCTGGGTGCGCAGGTCGTACCGGTTCTTCAGGTACTCGAGGGGCGAAGCCACATGAAGCCGGGAGCGCAGCCGGTTGACCCGCGGCGCGAACAGTTTCGAGCCGATGGCGATGCCGAACGCGATGGGGAAGGACCAGGTGACGAACGAGGTGACGCCGTAGGTGTAGGCGATGCCCGCGTACCCGGTGAACATCACCGCGCTGTAGCCCGACATGTGGTGCGAGATGCCGGACAGCCACCAGGGCATCCTGCCGCCGGCCGTGAAGAAGTCCGAGACGTTGTCCACGCGTTTGTGCGACCAGACACCGATCGCGACCATCACGCCGAAGTAGCCGATGAGCACGGCCCAGTCGAGACTGTTCATGTGCCCGATCGTGGGTCCGAGCACATGAACACGACAAGCGAGCGGTCGGTCAAGTCGAGGTAAAATCGTCCGCGATATTGACCTGAGTTCACTCACATGAACGCAATGGGGGCAGTCCAGCCCGGAAACGCCAACGGCCCGGCACCGCGCCACCACGGCGCGGGCCGGACCGCTCACGAGCGACCGCGGGACCTGGGTTCAGGCAGGCGGACGGACCCCTGCGCGGCCCACCGCCCCGGCCCTCACGGCCTCTTCAGCTCGTCCGGACACGGCGTACCGCGCGGCAGCTGATACGGCGCGGCCAGCCGGTACGTCCCGGTGTGCGGCGCCAGCAACACCGTCCACCGGTCCCCGTTCGCGTCCTCCGGCGTCTGCATCAGACACCCGTCGACGTTGCGGTACGTCTTCGGTGCGTCCGGGGACGGCTGCGGCGGCCGCACACTCTTGCCGTGCTCGTCGACGACGCTCAGCCACGGCGAGTACGGGATCCGGATCAGGATCCGCCCCGCCCTGCGCACCTCCAGCGTCATCTCCCCCTGCTCGGCCCGGTCCACCACCGCGTTCGGCTCGGCCAGCGGCGCCGGATCGGTCACCTTGAACAGCTGCCAGTTGGCGTCGCCCCAGACCTGCTCCAGATACGGCATCCCGCGCCGCAGCAGCTCCCGCTCGCGCTCACCGCCGTCCCCGTCCGGGTTGTCCCGGGGCAGCACCACGAAGTGGACGGCCCACCGCTGGAGCCACTCGTGGTAGTTCGCCGAGTTGAGCGTGTCGTCGTAGAAGAGCGGGTTGCGCTCCATGTCGGCCTGCCGGTTCCAGCCGCGGGCCAGGTTCACGTACGGGGCGAGGGCCGAGGCCTCGCGGTGGGAGCGGGCCGGGACCACCTCGACGCGGCCCTTCTCGGCGCCCGCCTTCTGCAACTCGTGGACCAGCGGCGCCAGCTCCCGCGCCCAGGACGCGGCCGGCGTCGTGTGGATGATGTCGTCCACCGTCTTGAAACCGAGCCAGCCGGTGAAGCCGAGCAGCGCGAGCACGGTCAGGTACCACGGACGCGACTTGCGCACCGTGTACGGCAGCACGGCGATCAGCGTCGCACCCGCGAACAGCATCGGCAGCCGGGAGATGTTCGACCCGATCTGCGAGTTGATCAGCCACACCAGGACGACACCGAGGCTGTAGACCGCCGCCGTCAGCCGGACGGTCACCCACTCCTTCGGCGCCAGGAACAGGCACAGCAGGCCGTACAGCAGCGGCAGGATCACCGAGCCGATGGCCATCGGCTGGGTGCCGGAGAACGGGAACAGCCAGGCCGACACCGCGACCACCGCCGTCGGCGCGAGCCCCAGCGCCCACGCGCCCGGCCGTCGCTTCTGGAGGAACAGCGCCGCCGCGACCAGACCCACGAACAGCCCCGCGACCGGCGACGCCATCGTGGCGAGCGCGGCCAGCGGGGCGGCGACCAGCGCCTTCGCCCAGCGTTTGAACCGCCACCGGTGCGGCCAGCAGAACACGGCCGCGACCGCGCCGAGCGCGAACATCATGCCGAGCCCGAAGGTGACCCGCCCGGAGATCGCGTTGCACAGGAACGCGACGACCCCGGCGAGCGAGGCCCACAACGGGTTCCGCACCCCCCGGCTGCGGATCAGCACCAGCGTCAGCAGACCCGCCGACACCGTCCCCGCGATCATCATCGTCGTACGGACACCGAGGACCGACATCAGATACGGCGACACCACGCTGTACGACACCGGGTGCATGCCCCCGTACCAGGCGAGGTTGTACGCCGAGTCCGGGTGCCGGCCGACGAACTCCGCCCAGGCGTCCTGCGCCGCGAGATCGCCACCACTGTTCGCGAACGTGAAGAACCAGATGATGTGCAGCACACCCGACAGCGCGGTGAGCGACAGCACCGGGTGCCGCAGCATCCGCTGCCTGAGGGCCTCGACGGCACCGGACGGGGTCCTCCCCGCCTGCGCCCCGGCGGCGGACCCGCCCGCGACGGTCGGCTCCGCACCGGGCGGCTGCGCGCCGGGCGTCTCCGCGTCAGTCGCCGGCCGGCGTATTCGCGGCCCGGGCCCCGGGCCCGGATCGGTGCTGTCGGCGCGTGTCGGCTCCACTGTGGCCACCTGAAGGCACTCCCCGTGTCCCGTCTTCTGTTCTCGGCCGCTTTCCACGGTGGTCCCGGCCGCTTCCCGTCCAGTTCGCCGTCGTGTCCCCCGACCGGCGGCCTGCCCCGATTCGCGACGCTAGCACGCACCCCGCCACGGGGCTCCCGGGCGGGGCTCCGTCGACGGGGTGCGGGCCGGGCCGGCCGGTACGGGTCAGCCGATACGGGTCAGCTTCGCGCCGAGTCCGGGCTCGGCCAGGTTCTTCGCCAGGGCCACCGGAACCTTCACCGCACCGGCCGAGCCGTCCCCGACGGTGAGCGAACCGACCTGGGTGCCGGCCTTCGCGGTGTGCGGCACCGTACCCGAGGTGAAGGACAGGCTCACCTTCAGACCCGACCAGCCGACGGCGGAGACGTCCCTGGTGACCACCACCGGGGTACGGCCGCCGAGCTGGTCGTCCACGTAACCGACCACGTCGCCCTTCTTCAGGATCCTCGACGGGGTCAGCGCCTTCTGGGCGGCGAGCAGCGCGGTCTTGCTGACCTCGTTCGCCGTGGTGAGGATCGGCGGCTTCTGCTGGTCCAGTATGGCGCCGACGACGGTGACCGTCTGCCCGCCGACCTGCTTGCGCGAGGCGAACAGCAGGTTGCCGCCGGCCGCGGTGGTGGTGCCGGTCTTGATGCCGATCGCGCCGATCCGGTACGGCAGCTCGTTGTAGTTGGGCCAGTTGTGGCCGGAGGGGTCCGTCCAGCTGGCCGCGCTGGTGATGTCGACCAGCGCCGGCACCTTCACGACCGCGCGGCCCAGCTTCACCTGGTCCTGGGCCGTCGAGACGGTCGTCTCCTTCAGCCCCGAGGGATCGGTGTACGTCGTCCCGGTCATCCCCAGCTGCCTGGCGGTGGCGTTCATCTTCTTGACGAACGCCGCCTCCGAACCCGCGTCCCAGCGCGCGAGCAGCCGGGCGACGTTGTTGGCGGAGGGGATCATGACGGCCGACAGGGCCTGCTTCTCGGTGAGGTGGTCGCCGGCCTTGACGGTGTTCAGCGTCGACTCACCGTCCTTGTCGTAGCCGCCCTCCTTCTCCGCCTTCGCGTCGACCTTGATCTTCGGACCTTCCTGCCCCCGCTTCAGCGGGTGGTCCCTGAGCACGATGTAGGCCGTCATCGTCTTGGCGACCGAGCCGATGGCCACGGGCGTCTGCTTGCCGAAGTGGCCCATCGTGCCGACGCCGTCCACGTCCACCCAGCCCTGGCCCTCGCCGGGCCAGGGCAGCCGCAGCGCGTCACCGTCGAACGTGTAGCCGTCCTCGGCGGTCAGCGCGAGCGCGGGGGGCGGCAGCGGGCGGAACGCCTGCACCACCGCGACCACGATCACCAGGAGCAGGACCAGGGGCGTCCAGATCTTCACCCGGCGCACCAGGGTACGGACCGGGGTCTCCGGGGGCGGCGGCGTGTTCGTCAGTTCCGCCAGCAGATCCAGCGGGGGCTTCGGCGGCAGGGGCTGCTGAGTGGTCCGCTCGGGGCCGACCTGGGGGACTGTGGTGGTGGCGTCGGAGGCGGCGGTGGGGGCCGGAGCGGCTGCCTCGGGGGCCGTGGCGGGTGCGTTCGCCTTGGCGGCCGGGCGCATGTCGTCCCGCAGCGCGACGAACTTGCTGGTGCGCTCGGACTCCGACTCCGGGGGCTTCGGCTTGCCGCCGAGCTTGAGCATGGTCGTCGGCTGATCGACGGCGGGCTTCTTCGGCCGTACGGCCTTGAAGACGGCGGTCGCCTGATCGAGACCCCCGGCCCCGGCCTCGCCTCCTGCCTCGGCTTCGCCGTCGGCCGGCTCCGATTTCCCACCCGCACCACCCGCGCGGCTCTCGTCGTCGGCTGCGGGTGGCCCCTGCGGGTCCTCCCCGCCGTCGGCGGCCTCGGGCTCGTCGTCGGCGGTGACGGCTTCCGACTCGCCTTCGACGCCGAGGGAGCTTGGCTCGTCCTTGGCGTCGGTAACTGCGGGCTCGCCCTTGGTGGCGGCGGCCTTGGGCTCGTCCTCGGCGTCGCTGGCTGCGGGCCCGGCGTCGGCGGGCTTGGCCTTGGCGGCGGCGGCTTCCGGCCTGTCCTCGGAGTCGGTGGCGTCGTCGTCGGCGGCGTCGGTGGTCTTCGGCTCGTCCTTGGCGGCGCTCGTCGCCGGCCCGTCCTCCGTGCCGGCGGAGACGGCGACGGCGGCCTTCGGCTTCGTTCCGGTGCTGTCCGCCTCGGCCACGTCTTCCGTGGCACCGGCCCGCACGCCGACGGCGTCGGCATCCGCGGCCTCGCCCTTCGAGGCGCTCCTGCTCGCGCCGGCCTGCGCCTTGGCGCCGGGCCGAGCCGTCGTGCCGGCCGTGCCCTCCGTGCGGGTCTTGGGGACGGTGACTTCGGCGTCCGGGGCAGCCTTCGCCTCGGCGGTTCCGGTGGCTTCGGGGGCCGTACCGGTCTTCGCGGCGGTCTTCGCCCGCGACGCGGCCTTCGAGGGCGCCTTGGAAGGGGCCTTCGCGCCGGCCCGGCGCTTCGGGATGGCCTTCGCTTCCGCGTCGGCCTTGGCGCCCGACCGGTCCCCGGCGCCCGCCTCGGCGTCCGCGCCAGCCTTCGCGCCCGCGGCCGTACCCGCGCCCGCGGCCGCGCCTGCGGCGGTCCCGGCCTCCGGGGCGCCCGCCTGCTTGCCCGTGGGGGCCCCGGAGACCGTGTCCTGCCCCCCGGCGCTCGCCGGCAGGCTCTCCGTGCTGGTGGGGTCCGGCTCGGCCGGAGCCGGGGACTTCACGGGGGTGGCGGGGCTGGGCTTCGGGGTCTCGGCGCCGCGGACCCATGCCGACACCGCCGTGCGGAGGTCGTTGTCCTCGTCCGGGGTCGTCGAGGACTCGGCTTCGGGTTCCGCCGGGTCGGTGCCCGCGGTCGGCCGTGCGCCCCGTATCGACAGGACCTTCGTCGCCGTGTCCACCCGGCTGCCGCCGGAGGAATCCTTTTCGCGGGACACCGCGACGCGCGGATCACGCGCCTCGGGAACCGAACCCGCACTCCCCGACGTCGGTTCCGCCGACGACTCGCGCTGCTTCGACCTGTCGGGGGACTCGCCCGCCACCGATGCCTCCTCCATGCGCCGCACGCCCACGGGCGCGCCCTGTCCGAACCATGTACCAGTGTCCTGTGTGAGGACTTGGCCCCTGCGGTAGACGAGAACGACATACGTGCCGGTTCCCTCACGAACCGGTCACGCGCCCTCGACAGACCAATGTGAGAGGGGTCACCCTGTCATTCATCCACGCGGGGAGGCATGGATGGGCAGGAGCCGCAGAACACTTCCGGAGGAGCTTCTGTTGCTCGCACTGGACCCGGCCACGGGTACCACTGCGCAGCCGCAGTCGCTCGACCTCGGTCTGGCCGGTGCACAGCTAGTGGAGCTGGCGCTGGCCGGACGGATAGCCCCAGACGGGGATCGTATCGCCGTGGTGGTACCACGGCCGACAGGAGATCCGACCTTGGACTGCGCGTTGGAGTTGCTGCGAAGGCGTGGCGCTCCGGTACGTGCCGTCCACTGGATCGGCGGGCCACGCCTGGGGCTCCGCCAGACCTACCTCTCGTATCTGGAGAGGTGCGGCATGGTCCATGCCGTGGCCGGCCAGATGTGCGGGGTGCTGCCGACGACGCGTTATCAGGCGACCGACAACGAGATCAGCCGGGAGATCCGAGCCCGGCTGGATTCCGCGATCCGCACCGGCGTACCGCCGGACCCGCGGACCGCGGCGCTCGCCGCGCTGGCGCACGCCGTCGGGCTCGGCAAGCACCTGTATCCGGGGAACGAGGGACGCTCGTCCCGGTCCCGGCTGCGGGACCTGATCCGCCACGACCCCATGGGCGGACTGGTCGCACACGCCGTGATGGACGTGCAGAACGGTGCGGGCGCGCAGCCGCGCCGTGGCCCGACGGCCCCGCCCGGCCGGCAGGCCGCGCCCGGCGTCCGGTCCGCGCCGGAACCCGCACACGGGGTTCCGATGCAGCCGCGCCACGGATCCATGGCGCGTGCCGTGGCCCACTGAGCCGTGACTCCGGTTCCTCCAGACCCGGTTCGGGAGCCGCTGGTCCGAGCGGGGCGGTGAGACCCTTGTGGTCCGCCGCCCCGCTCGGCTGTGTCCGGGTTTCCGCGACGGCACCCCGTGCGCCGCATATCCCTTGTTTCCCAGCGACGGAAAGCGCCTTGGTGGCAGTCTGCTGAACAGCAGATACGGAAAGTCAAGCAACAGGCAGGCAGCCGGAGGTGCACGTCCCGTGGCGTCCAATGTCAATCCCACCGTCAGGCGGCGCCGACTGGGCCAGGAGCTGCGCAGGCTCCGTGAGCTCAAGGGCATGACGGCCGAAGAGGTCGCGGAGCGGCTGCTCGTGTCGCAGTCGAAGATCAGCCGGCTGGAGAACGGCCGCAGGAGCATCAGCCAGCGCGACGTGCGCGATCTGTGCGGGGTGTACGAGGTCGAGGACCAGCGGATCGTCGACTCGCTGATGGAGATGGCCCGGGACTCGCGGCAGCAGGGCTGGTGGCACACCTTCGGGGACATCCCGTACAGCGTGTACATCGGCCTGGAGACCGACGCGGAGTCGCTGCGGGTGTACGAACCCCAGCTCGTCACGGGCCTGTTGCAGACCCGCGCCTACGCCGAGGCGCTGGTGCAGGGGGCGTTGCCGGAGACGTCGACGGCGGAGATCGACAAGCGCGTCGAGGTGCGGATGCGCCGACAGGAACGTATCACCGCGGAGAACAACCCCCTGCGGCTGTGGGTGGTGCTGGACGAGGCCGCCCTGCGCCGGGTCGTGGGCAGCAGGCTGGTGATGCGGGAGCAGCTGGAGCACCTGATGGAGATGTCCCAGCTGCCGCACGTCACCGTGCAGGTGCTGCCCTTCGAGGTGGGCGCGCATCCGGGGCTCAACGGCCAGTACGCGATCCTGGAGTTCGCCGACGCGGCCGACTCCAGCGTGGTGTACCTGGAGGGCGTCACGAGCGACCTGTACCTGGAGAAGGCGCAGGACGTGCAGAAGTACGCCGTGATGTACGAACATCTGCGGGCACAGTCCCTCAATGTGGAAGCTTCCCGGCAGTACATCGCGAAGGTGGCGAAAGGGTACGCCGACTGAGGCCTTCCCTGTGAAGGCGCCGGATCGTACACCACCGGTCCACTCCAGTGGAAGAGTTGCCCGGAATATGCCATCCGGTCGAGTGAACGGCTCCTCCGGCGGCGGCAGTTGCCCGGTAGCGTCGATCACGCCAAGCAGCCGACATGGTTGGCGTGAACCGCACTACCGCAACTCGCAACAGGAGTGGACATGGCACTGATTCAGGGCGCTTCGGAGACGTGGATGAAGTCTTCGTATTCCGCGGGCAACGGCGCGTGCGTCGAGGTCAAGTCGCCCACCGCCGCCGAACTCGCCGTCCGCGACTCCAAGGACCTCCAGGGCCCGGTCCTGGCGTTCCCTGCCACCGCGTGGAACGCCTTCGTGGCCTCCGTCAAGGCGTGAGGGGTTCTCCCTGACCCTGACCCGACAACTGCACAGCTCAAGAGCCCCAACAGCACCGAAGCAGCACGAGCGCCAAAGCATCACAGCACCACCAGCACCACCAGCGTCACCGGAAGAGCCCTCTCGACCAGTCGCCGTCCTAGCCGAGAGGGCTCACGCCTTTCCCCGCAGGCTCACAGGGTCCACAGGCTCCGCACGGACTCCGCCCCTCGTACGGGGCCCGGTGCGGCTCAGCTCACCGGGAAGGCGACGTCGCAGACCGGATCGTCGGCCCCCGCCGCCTCCCAGTCCGCGAAGTACACCTCCCGGCAGGGCCCCGCGATCCGCAGCCCCTGCCCGGCGACCCACCGCTCCACCGCCTCGAACGCGGCCAGGATCTGCGGATGCGCCACCTGCGCCTTGGTGACCCGGGTGCGAGCCAGCCGGGCCGCCGGCTGCACCCGCACCCCCGTCTCCAGGGCCCGCCCGTGCCGCCCGGCCCACGCCCGGGCCGCCACCTCGTCCGCCACGGGCACGCAGCACTCTGCCGGTCCGTCGCTGTCCATCGACACCTCGGAGTGGTAGACCACGAACGGCGGCCCGGTGACGCCGCCGCACTCCCGCGCGGCGCCCTCCAGCCGCCCCAGCGACGTCCCGATCCAGGTCGGCAGCTCGTCCGCCAGCGTGTGCCGCGACTCGGTGATCAGCACCTGCTCCGGCACGTCCACGGTCTCGATCACGAACTTGTCGTACATCTCGGAGTTCCTCCCCGACAGCCGTCCACGGAGGTACTCGGCGAGGGTCCGCTGCCCGGCCAGCCGGGCCTCCACGTCCGCCCAGTAGGCGCCGAGCGACTCGGCGGCCCGAACGCCCTCCGCCCCGGTCACCTCGGCGATCCGGGCGAGCGGCATGTCCAGCCGCCGTAGCAGGGCCACCAGCCGCGCGTGTTCCACCTGGCCGGCGCGGTAGTAGCGGTAGCCACTGGCCTCGTCGACGTGGGCCGGGGCCAGCAGGCCCAGCCGGTCGTACAGCCGCAGCGCCTTGGCCGACAGCCGGGCCCGCGCGGCGAACGCACCGATGCCGAGCAGTTCCTCGTCCACGCCGCGGGCCTCCTCGCTCACCGGCTCGGCCGACGGGGCGCCCGAGCCGGTGCCGGGGCCCCGAGCGTGCTCGGCCCTTCCGGACGTCGCGCGCTCGCGCCCCGTCACCGACGGGCCCCGACGGCTCCCTCACTCCTCCGTCACCGGGCGGTTCCGTTCCGCCCGGCACGCAGGACGCTCGTCCCTGCCCCTGGGGCAAGGTCAAGCCGTGCTCAGCCGAGCTGCGCCTCGATCGCGGCGGTGACGGCGTCCGAGTCCGGCTCGGTCTGCGGCGAGAACCGCGCGACGACCTGGCCGTCCCGCCCGATCAGGAACTTCTCGAAGTTCCAGCGGATGTCCCCGCTGTGCCCCTCGGCATCGGCGAAACCGACCAGCCGCTCGTACAGCGGGTGCCGGCCCGCGCCGTTCACGTCCACCTTCTCGGTCAGCGGGAAGGTCACGCCGTACGTCGCCGAGCAGAACTCCGCGATCTCCTCGGCGCTGCCGGGCTCCTGCCCGAGGAACTGGTTGCAGGGCACGCCCAGCACGGTGAAGCCCCGCTCGGCGTACCGCTCCTGGAGCTTCTCCAGCCCCGTGTACTGCGGGGTCAGCCCGCACTTCGAGGCCACGTTCACGATGAGCACGGCCTTGCCCGCGAACCGCGGCAGATCGGCGGAGCCACCCTGGAGGGCCCCGATCTCGACGTCCAGCACGGAGCTGTTGTGGTCAGTAGTCGTCATGGGCGGATGCTAGCCCCTGCGCTACGGCCGCCCGTCACTCTCCTGCGCCCGAGCGGGAGCCGGAGCCGGGACCGAGTCCGGAGCCGGGGCGGGAGCCGGAGCGGGAGCCGGGACCGAGACCGGAGCCGGGGCCGGAGCCGGGACGGCCTGGTCCTTGGCCTCCCGGGTCACACCGCGGTCGGCGTCGATCTTCTGCGCGGCCCGGTCGAAGTACCGCAGCAGTTCCACCGGGAACGGCATCACTAGCGTGGAGTTCTTCTCGGCGGCCACCTCGACGACGGTCTGCAACAGCCGCAACTGCATCGCCTCGGGAGTGTCCGACATGATCCGGGACGCGTTGGCGAGCTGCTGCGCGGCCTGGAACTCACCGTCCGCGGTGATGACCCGGGCCCGCCGCTCCCGCTCGGCCTCGGCCTGCCGCGACATGGACCGCTTGAGCGACTCCGGCAGCTGTACGTCCTTGATCTCGACCCGGTCGATGTGGACACCCCACCCGGCGGCCGGGCTGTCGATCATCAGGGCCAGCCCCTCGTGCAGCCGCTCCCGGTCACTGAGCAGGTCGTCCAGGTCGCTCTTGCCGATGATGGACCGCAGGGAGGACTGGGCGACCTGCCCGACCGCGAAGACGTAATCCTGCACCTCGATGGCCGCGCGCACCGGGTCGGTGACCCGGAAGTAGACGACGGCGTCGACCTTCACCGACACGTTGTCCCGGGTGATGCCCTCCTGCGTCGGCACGGGCATCGTCACGATCTGCACGTTCACCTTGCGCATCCGGTCGGCGAACGGGATCAGGAAGGTGATGCCGGGCTGCCGGTGGCTCGGCAGCGCCTTCCCCCAGCGGAACACCACCCCGCGCTCCACCTGGTTGACGACCCGCATGCCGCCCCTCAGCACGAGCAGCAGAACCCCGACCACGACCACCACTGCCACGACGGTGCCTTCCACGGCACTCCCCTCTCCGACGCGATCCGGACAACGGGAAGGACACCGCGACGGGGGCCGGTGGATCCGGCCCGGGCGTCAGGAAAGCGTCAAGAACGACGGCCTGATCCCCGCCGCCGTGTGATCCGGAGAGGCGGTCGTGCCCCGGCCACCATCGACCCGGGTGACCCCGGCGACGGGCACGCCGAACGGGCCGCCGGACGGCCTGGAGTCCGGCCCACGGTTCCCCCGGGACCCCGCCCCTGGCCCCGCACGTGGCCGGCGACCCCACGGCCGGCGTCCTTCTGTCGGCCGAGGTGAGGGAGACCGGCTACCGCGAGACCCTGTCCGGCGCGTGCGGCACGGAGGCACGGAGCGTCTCGGCACAGCAGCGCGTCGCCGTCCCGGGCGCCTCCCCGCAGACCTCGCACACCGGGTCAGGTCTGGGGTGCGCCGTCCGGCCGGACGTCGGCGAACTCCCACCAGGCGAGCGGCAGCCAGTCACCGTTGACGAAGCCGTCGACGGACCCACCGGTGCCTCGTATGGTCACCGGGGTTCCTGCCGGATAACTGGTGCCGGACAGCCCTGACACCGGGACGAGCAGCTTGCCGAGACGTGGCGTCAAGGTTCTTGATCCTCTCCGAACCGTACGGGAACAGGACTTCGCAGCCCTTAGGTGCAAATCATCTCATCATGCGCCAGTCTGGAATATGAGGAAGCACACAGAAGGCCGACCGAGCTGCATGGATCGAGCCCGTTTCCGCGATGGACGGCGAGGTTCTCCCGCCCGCCGGTCCCCTGCGTGATCGAGCAAACACACGTAGTGGAGGTGCTCGACGATGAGGGCTGTTGTGTACAAGGGACCGTTCGAGGTAGCGGTCGAGCAGGTGGAGGATCCCCGGATCCAGCACCCGAACGATGTGATCGTACGCGTGACGTCGACCGCCATCTGCGGCTCCGACCTGCACATGTACGAGGGCCGCACCGCCGCCGAGGCCGGGATCGTCTTCGGCCACGAGAACCTGGGGGTCATCGAGGAGGTCGGTGAGGGGGTGACGACGCTGAGCCGTGGGGACCGGGTCGTCATGCCGTTCAACGTCGCGTGCGGCTTCTGCAAGAACTGCACGGCGGGCTTCACCGGCTTCTGCGTGACCGTGAACCCGGGCTTCGCCGGTGGCGCCTACGGCTATGTGGCGATGGGCCCCTACATGGGAGGGCAAGCGGAGTACGTACGCGTGCCCTACGCCGACTTCAACTGTCTGAAACTCCCCGAGGGCACCGAGAAGGAGACCGACTTCGTCCTGCTCGCCGACATCTTCCCCACCGGCTACCACGGCAACGAACTGGCCGACGTGCGCCCCGGCGAGAGCGTCGCCGTCTACGGCGGCGGCCCGGTCGGACTGATGGCCGCCTACTCGGCGATCCTGCGGGGAGCGAGCAAGGTGTTCGTGGTCGACCGGGTGACCGAGCGGCTGCAGAAGGCCGAGGAGATCGGCGCCATACCGATCAACTTCACCGAGGGCAATCCGGTCGAGCAGATCCATGAGCAGACCGCGGGCGAAGGCACGGACAAGGGCATCGACGCCGTCGGCTACCAGGCCCAGGCGGGCGGCGAGGGCCGCGAGGAGCCGGCGACCGTGCTGAACTCACTGGTGGCGACGGTCCGGGCGACGGGCGCTCTGGGCGTGCCGGGCCTGTATGTGCCCCGCGACCCGGGCGGACCGGACGAGCAGTCGAAGCAGGGCATGCTGATGGTCGCCATCGGCCGCCTGTTTGAAAAAGGACTGCGCGTGGGCACCGGCCAGTGCAACGTCAAGCGCTACAACCGGCAACTGCGTGACCTGATCATCGAGGGCCGTGCGCAGCCCAGCTTCGTCGTGTCCCACGAACTGCCCCTGGAACAGGCGCCGACGGCCTACGAGAAGTTCGACAAGCGAGTGGAGGGCTACACCAAGGTCGTTCTCCACCCACAGGCGTAAGGGCAACCCATCGACGGCCGACGCCGGCACCCGGGAGCCGGTGACGGCACGCGAGTGGCACAGACCGGAAACGGCGGAGGGCCGGTCCGGGAGGAACTCCTCCCGGACCGGCCCTCCGCCACCTCCGACCCTTGGCCGGCTACGTGAACCCTTGGCCGGCTACGTGCCCCGACCGGATTCGAACCCTCCGTACCTGAACACGCCTGCCGCCACCCTCAGTCGACGTCCACCCGGCCGTCCTTCGGCTTCGGCTCCTTGCGGGCAGCCAGCTGAAGCAGACCGCCGTCCTCGCTCTCCTCGGAGCGGCGGCCGTCGGAGTCGTGACCGTTCAGGTTCTGTCGGACCGAGTCGAGGATCGTCAGACCCTGGGACACCAGGCCGGCGGCGATCTCGCCGAGACCGTCAGCGCCGTTGAGGACGTTGACGTTGGCGCCGGCGAGGCCACCGGCGGCCTCCTTGACGATCTGCGGGAGCTGGTCGATCAGCATCCGGTCGAGCGCGACCCGGTCGTACGAGGCCGCCGCCTCCGCCTGGATCTTCATCCGCTGCGCCTCGGCGGCCGCGAGGATCCGGACTCGCTCGGCCTCGGCCTCGGCGGGCTTCACGATCTCGGCCACCAACTGCTGCTGACGCAGCTTGGCCTGACGCAGGGCCAGCTCCGTCTGGGCGGCGAGCACCTCCTGCTGGGCGTCCGCCTGCGCCAGCGGTCCGGCCTGCGCGGCCTTCGCCTGGGCGCGGTCCACCTCGGCCGAGTACTCGGCCCTGACGATGGCGGTCTGCCGGGCGTACTCGGCCTGCTCACGGGCCGCCGCCTGCTCCGCCTGCGCCGCGGCCTGGGTGGCCTGCGCCTGGGCGATCTGGGCCTGCCGCTGGATGGCCGCCTTGTGCGGCGCCGACATCGCGTCGATGTAGCCGGTGTCGCCGTCGTCGATCGACTGGATCTGAAGGGAGTCGACGGTCAGGCCGATCTTCGCCATCTCGGTCTTGGAGGTGTCCAGGACCTCCGCGGCGAGCTTCTGCCGCTCGGTGACGATCTCCTCGACCGTCATCGAGCCGATGATGGCCCGCAGATGGCCGGCGAAGATCCGGCCGGTGAGCACCGACATCTGCTCCTGGTCGGAGAGGAACCGCTGGCCCGCGTTGATGATGCTCTCGTGATCGTTGCCGACCTTGAAGGCGATGACCGCGCGGACGTGCAACGCGATGCCCTGTCTGGTCACGCAGGTCTCGGTGACCTCGGACTCGCACATGGACAGGGTGAGGAACCGGACCTTGCGGAAAACCGGGAGCACGAACTTGCCGTGGCCCGTCACCACGCGAAACGGCGCACCCCCGAGGCCCCGCCTGCCTCCCGAGATCAACATCGCCTCGTCGGGGGCGGGGACGCGGTATCCGAACATGCCTGTACTCCTCAGTCGGCGTCGGCGATGTCCTCGCCGAGCGCGTCCAATGGATCCACCCACTCGATGACGCCGACCTCACGGCATCCACGCGATTCGATCACGAGTACGGTCGCGCCCGCGGACAGGGGGTTGTCCGACCAGGCGAGGAAGGTCTCGGAGCCGCCCCTGACCCGCACCAGGATCTCGCCGGGGCCCGCGGATCCGCGAGTCCCGATGAGCACCTTCCCGGTGCAGCCGACCACGGCCTCGTCCTGTGGCATCACCGGCGGCCCTCCTCGTCCTGACCCCATGATTCCGACGATAGCCCCAGCCCGGCCGGGACCCAACGGCCAGGAGGCCCCGCTCTGCATCACCGGAACGAACGCGCCCCCGGGCCATGCCGACGCCGCGCGCGAGGCACCCGGTCCGGCGCCGACTGCACGACCGCCCACCCGTCACCCGCACCCTCACCCGGCTGACGCCTCAGGACCGAGAGAGAACCTGTGGACCTGCCCGGCGAGGACGATCGCGGCGATCGATCCAGGCGCGCCGCCGCGCGTTGACGTCGCCGACGGTGCGCCGCCTCACCAGGACCACGGCCCGGGACCGCCACGTGCCGGGACATCCGCGCGGTGAGCACGCCCGGCCGGTAGTGTGTGCCACGAGCGGCCGGGTACTCGGGTGCACCACCGGGAGGGGCGCCCCGCAGGGACCGAGGCCGTCACGGCTCGACGGCTGCGGGCACCCGTCGTCCCCCATCCCTCCTGCGAGGCCTCCGATGAGCCGTCTCTTCTCGCCGCTCACCCTCCGCGGCACGACCTTCCCGAATCGGGCCTGGGTGGCCCCCATGTGCCAGTACAGCTCGGTCGACGGCTATCCGCAGGACTGGCATCTGGTCCATCTCGGCTCCCTGGCACGCGGCGGATCAGGCCTGGTCATGCAGGAGGCGACGGCAGTGGAACCTGAGGGCCGGATCACCCCCTCCGACGCCGGCATCTGGGACGACGGGCAGGCCGCCGCGTACAAGCGGATCACCGACTTCGTCCACGGGCAGGGGGCCATTGCCGGCATCCAGATCTCCCATGCCGGCCGCAAGGCGTCGACGGCACCACCCTGGGAGGGTGACGTGTACGTCGAACCTGAGGCCGGAGGATGGCAGACGGTGGGACCGTCACCGCTGCCGTTCGGCGACTGGCCGGCCCCACGGGAGCTCGGCGCGGGCGACATCCGCGATCTGGTCCGGGCCTTCGGCGAGGCCGCCGCGCGGGCGCTGTCCGCCGGCTTCGAGGTCCTGGAGATCCACGCCGCGCACGGCTATCTGCTGCACCAGTTCCTGTCACCCCTGTCCAACCACCGCGGCGACGAGTACGGAGGCGATCTCGACGGGCGCAGCCGTTTCCTCGTCCAGGTCACCGACGCCGTACGGGCGCAGTGGCCGGAGGACCGCCCGCTGTTCGTACGCTTCTCGGCCACGGACTGGGCCGACGGCGGCTGGACCCCGGAGGAGACGGTCGAACTGTCGCGGCACCTGGTGGGCCACGGCGTCGATCTGGTGGACGTCACCAGCGGCGGGCTCGTCCACAACGCCCGTATCGAAGTGGAGCCCGGCTACCAGGTGCCCTTCGCCCGAGCCGTCCGCGAGGGCGCGGCCCTGCCCGTCTCCGCGGTCGGCCTGATCACCGCACCGGAGCAGGCCGACCAGATCCTCGTGGACCGCTCGGCCGACGCGATCATGCTCGCGCGCGAACTGCTGCGCAACCCGACCTGGCCGCTCCGCGCGGCCCGCGTGCTCGGTGACGACGTCCCGTGGCCGAAGCAGTACCAGCGTGGCCGCCCGCGTCATCGCTGAGGCCGCGGTCACGCGAGCACCCGGGAATTCGGCACGAGGCAAGGAGGTTTCCTCCGATATGAGCGATCCATGCGGCAATGCCGCCTTTCTGGCACCCCGGAGCGAGTCGATGCGTGCGCTGCTCGCGGCCGACCGTGCCGGCACGCTCCAGCAGATATCCGCCCTGAGCCGTGAGTTCGAAGGGATCGTCGAGGCGAACGCACTGGTGGCCATTGACGACGAGCACGACCCGGAGGGGGCGAGCACGGCTTTCGAGCGGGCGCACGTCGCCGCCCTGCTGTCCCGGGCGAGCGAGCATCTGAACGATCTCGACCACGCCCTGGAGCGGTTGGAGAGAGGCGACTACGGCCGCTGCGAGCAATGCGGTGAGCCGATCCCGACGGAACGCCTCGAAGTTCGCCCGGCGGCGAAAACCTGCGTGCGCTGCGCGTCCGTGGCCCGTCGAAGCGCGCACAGTTGAGGGCGAGACATGTCGTACGTGGGCGGCAAGCACGAAGAACGACAGCGCGATGATCCTGGCCCATGCCGCCCTGTAGCGGTCCGGTCGCTCACGCATCGCTCACGAGCTGCCGGCTGCTGAGAAGCGCGTGGGTCAGATCGGGCCGAGGTCGATCTTCACCGAGTTCCAGAAGCGCGGCGCGCTAAACTTCCACGCCGCCGTACGCCTCAACGGTCCGGCGGGACCCGGGACGCTCCCGCCCGCCTGGGCCACGGTCGACCTCTCACGGACGCGATACTCGCCGCCGCCACGCACTCCTACACCTCGGTGTTGGTGCCGGTCGTCGAGGAACAGCCCGCTCGTACTTTTCGATGGGGCCGACAGCTCGATGTCCGGCCGGTGAAGGCCTTCGGTGACCGCTCCGACATCACCGAACAGGCAGTTGCCTCGTATGTGGCCAAGTACGCGACCAAGGCCGCAGAGAACACCGGCACCCTGGACCGCCGCATCGGCGAACTCGCCGAACTCGACCGCCACCAAGTCCCCGACCACACCCGGCGGCTCATCACCGCGTGCCGCGACCTGGACAGCCTGGCAGGAGTCCGTCTACGTCTTCACCACCCGCACCGGCCGCCCGGTCGAGCTGCGCAACCTCTACCGCTTCTTCACCCGCGTCACCCAGTCCGCCGGTCTCCGCGTCATCCGCCTCCACGACGCTCGCCACGGCACGGCCACGCTCCTGACGGCGGCCGGAGTCGCGCCCCGTGTCGTGATCGAGATCCTCGGGCACTCCCAGACCAGCATCACCATGGACGTCTACACACACGTCGTCCAGGACACCCAGCGCGAGGCCATGAGTGACATGGACCGGCTGCTGCGGAGGCGCCTCGGTCGCCAGTGACCACCGGTGTTGATGGCAGAAGCCCCGAACCTGATAGGTGCGGGGCCTTCTGCAGGTGCACCCGCCTCTGCTGGGGCGAAGCTGATGACTATGACTGTGTGTCCTGCGAGGTGCCTTCGGAGCCCCGCGCGCGACTGACCATTTCCTGTGCAAACTCGCGGTAGCGCGCCACCTCCTCGTCGAACTCTGAGTTGTCCATGTCCAAGCCCGAAGCTGGCCCAGGCAGCCGCGCAAGCTCGCGCAGGGTCGGCTCGTAGTCCGGAGCGAGGCCCTTATGACATGTGCTACAGAGGGTGACGAGATTTTCCTCGGCTGTCGGGCCGGCCATTCGCCAGGGCACCAGGTGGTGCACATGCAGCTCGATGTCCGTGTAATCGCTAGGTCTGCGACCACACACCACGCACCGAAAACCGTCACGCTTGATGACTTGCATCCATAGCTTCTTGCTGGGAGCCCGACGCTCAACCGCATCGTCCGAAAGGTGCTGAGTACCGAGATACCCGAATCCGCCCACCTCGATGGAGCCGTCATGCATGCACTCCGAGGGTGCGATCACATCGGGCAGGTGGTCTTCAGCAACTTGCTTGGCGACCAGAGCGTTCCCGCCGATCCGCAGATAGACCGCGAGGCTGGCGTCATCATGCACGGAGACCCAGTCCCGTCCCATCGCGGACCAGGCTTCGGCGACACCTGCGGGATTAACGAGGCTGGCGGCCCGTATCTCCCAGCGCGGGTTCCGTTCGGAGAACCCAACCCAGTAAGTCTGTGCCCCCCAGAATGGGCGCCCACGGCGATTGGCTCCGAGGGTGAGGGCGTAGTAGTCACCTGCGGGCTCAAACGTCTTCATGGTGCGAAGCACCTGCAACAGTTTTGTCCTAGCAGGGCTCTGCTCGTCTGTCATGGCATGACTGTGGCACGCAGGACTGACACAAACCCTGCTCGTCGAGCCCCTACATACTGGAATACGTCAGATGACGCCGTAGCTGGCCTTCGTGCCATCCGTTGGCATGACAACCGCTACGGCGCTGACTCCGTCGCGGTGGCCGGAGTCGCGCCCGTGTCGTGATGGAGATCCTCGGGCGCTCCCAGATCAGCATCACCATGGACGTTTACACGCACGTCGTCCAGGACACGCAGCGCGAAGCCATGAGCCACATGGACCGCCGGCTGAGGAGGCGCCCCGGTCGTCAGTGATCGCCGCCGTTGATGTCAGACCTGGATGTCAAAGAGCACCTACGGAGATCCGTAGGTGCTCTTTTGCCTGGTGCCCCCGGCAGGATTCGAACCTGCGACACCCGCTTTAGGAGTTCGCTCCGCCAGCTCAGTGGCCTAGTTCTCGTCGCTCAGACCTCGCCAGCGAGGTGCACGAAGGCTTTCCGGGGTACGGCGAAGTGCACGCTTGTTGCCGTCAACGACTGCCGTCAGTGCGTCGCCGACTGGGGAGTGAAGACACCCCTGACGTCGCCCGACGTCTCTGACCTAACTTGAAGTATAAAGTTTTTTCAGTTTTTCGGCCACAGCAGCATGAGCGTCCCAAATGCTGTCGCCGTAACCCTCCAGCACCTCTTGAGCCGGTATTACTCTAGGCCCGTCAGGGAATAGTTCGCGAGACATCGATTCAGTGACGAGCTCATTGAGCTCATCATCAAACAGCAATTCATTCAAGCGCCACACCTCCGCAGCCTCCGACTGTAGGCGAGAGCACAACTCTTCCGCTGCGCTTGAGTCTCTGTCGCCCTCGTGACTCCGGTGCCATCTCGCAAGCGCATCTGCCGCCGCCCTCAGCTTGTTAAGCGTTCCATAGACGTCAGATAGGACTTGTATCTCGAAGTTCTTTTTTCCTTCAAGGAAAGCCTTGCTCGTTTCATATTCCCTTGCTTCTCTCTCTCGCGCGTTCTGTCGCTTCTCGGCGAGGGAAGAATTGAGCTGCGCAAGAGCTGCACCGAATACAAATGATGCAACTGGCCATACGGTGTCGAAGTGCGGCATGCCAGTAGGGTACTTGTGTCAGCGCACACATCGGGCTGTTTTGGCCGATGTCATCAGGGCGCGAGGTGACTGAGTGGAACCCGTAATTGTAATCCTAACGTTGGGCAGGGCCCTTAAGATCCGAACTCCAATAAGTACCGTTCGTGATGATTTGCACCAGAGGCGGCTGGAAGGCGGCAAAGAGTGCGTCGCACACGCGACGAAAACCGGCCCTGCCTTATGCGCCGCCGGGGTCGGGCCTCTCCGCAGTGGTGGCGAGTCGTGGGAGCCTTGGCATGATGACTGGCGCACGGAATTAGGGGTTCATCCCGCCGGCTCAGTGGCCTAGTTCTCGTGGCTCAGACCTCGCCGGCGAAGTGCACGAAGGCTCACCGACGTTCGGCGAAGTGCACGCTTGTTGCCGTCAACGACTGCCGTCAGCGCGTCGCCGACTGGGGAGTGAGGACCTCTTGGCGCCACCGCCACACCACCGCGGCGGCCGAGGCCGATCGGCCGCCGCCATAGACGGCCCTAGGGCACGACCGACAGGTTTTACACGTAGCAAGCGCCGACCTACCTCAACTTTTCCGCTGGCCGACGTCCGGTGCCCCATGGATGCCCCATCTAGATACCGAGGGGATCACCGCAGGCATTCTAAGCATCGAAGCTGCGGCGACATGGCGGCTCGGACGTCGCCCTTAGTGAAGAAGCGACGTCGGGCCCGAGCGACCTCACAGGATCGACGTGGATGCAGAGCTGGTCTGTGTTGGAACGGTGGCCGATGGTGTTGTCGGCCGCTGAGGGCCACCCTGCGGCGGCCCACGGGCGACCCGACAGCCCAGGGCCTTCGGCCTCCGCGCTTCGCCCAGTCCCCACTGGCGTCGTGGGTGTCAACTCCACTGCCACTGGTAGAATTTGGGGCGACATCGGGCCCCATCACCGGGAAGGGGCAGCCTGTGCGGACGCCGAGTCCTGCCGCCGTACGGGTGCTAGGTCACTCACATGCGGACCGGCAGGAGCGGAAGACCCAAGCGTAACGAGAGGTTCATCCCCTCTCTTGGGGTGAAGCCGTTGAGTGCGGCCGGGACTTCGCCAGCCCGAACCCGACAGGTCATCTTTCGCAGGCGGTGGCGAAAGGTCTTCCGTGCCCCAGAACGTTGATGACGCCGCAGGCGCTGTCGACCACCCTGCGTACCTCTTCCACTACACGACCGAAGAGGGTCAGCGCAGGATCCTTGAGAGTCGACTCCTGCTTCCTTCCCTCCGGAGTAAGAACTCGAAGGACGCCCGACACGGAGACGGCCAGTACCTGACGGACATCGCCCCAGGTAGCCTGACCGGCTCCCACCTGTCCCAGGCTCTCGTGCGGATACCGTACTGTGCAGCCAAGTTCACTCACTTCATCCAGATCGAGACGACCGGACTGACAGTACGCTTTGGACGGGCCCATGTGTACGTGGTACCCGGAACCGATCCGCTCGACCTGACGGGACGGATCAAGGACTGGGGAATGAATTAACATGCGTTACCTCAAGGTTGCTTGGCATCACACATCTCCCGATGACCCAGTGATTATCTGGAGTGAAATCGGCGAGGACGGTTACGAGGTCCGCAAGGTGGAGCAATTTGCGGACGGGCGTTTGGGCTACGCAGATGCCAGCACTTCGGTAGGGGGTAGCGAGCTAGGTGAATTCCCTGTCCCCGAAGTGGCCACCATCGCGCAGCAAAAGGAATTCTCGCCAGAAACAATCAGCGCAAAAGCATTCGCGAGAAAATGGATTGCCGCCCGCAGCCCGAAGATGAAGAGCGCGAAAAGCAGCAATCGCGCAAAAGTTCGCTTGCGGACCAGCAAGGGTGCATCTAAGCGAAATCTCACTGTGCTCAAAACGCGTAGAGGATGGTCGGTTATGGCTGCTGGAAGTCGCAGGGTTATCGTCACGCTAAAGACGCGTGACGCCGCCCTTGAATGGGCAAGGGAAGCGCTGCGCACCACAAAATCATCATCAACGCGTATCGCAGTCACTGGCGAAAAGGTATCCAACGTAGCCCGTGAACGGAAGAAGTGATCGCCTGCCTTGGTCGCCTCGGCAGCAGGCGGGGCGGCACCCGTTCCGCATGCCGCCCTTCTGGTGTGCCTGGCCAGGCAGGCAGAGGCCGTAACTGGAATGAACCAGCGTAACTCGCTTTGCAGGTTTGTCCGGGCCGGTCAGGGGCTGATCCGGGGCCGTTCATCCTTGTTCAGCGCAGTACCCCGGAGCGGGGCGCGTACTTCAGTGAACGAGGGTGGACGGGGCTGAACGAGACGGAAACTGAGACGGACTCACCGCGCCTCATCAGGCACGATGGGTCGTCTCCGGGGCGAGTCGGCTCGTGAAACCGGCGTCACGGAGACGCTCGTAAGCCGCCTCGACGTCCCTCGGAGTCTCCTGCTCGATCATGAACCCCTGGCGGGGGTAGATCATGAGTCGTTGCTGAGCGCCGACCAGCATGTCCACCACAAGCCGTGGGTCCCTAATCGAGTCGACGTAGTCGCGGAACCCCATAAGAGTGGACGTGCTCACCCATTCGACGGTGGGCCACAGCTTGCGTGCCGTCGCGTACGCGCGCCGTTCCTCGTAGGGCTTGCTGACCAAGAGGACGGATGAAACAGGCACCTGTCGCTCTTCGAGAAGCGCGCGAGAGAACCGGATGTTCTCGCCGGTGTTCCGGGCCCTTGGCTCGACAAGGATGGCGGCAGCCGGCACCCCCAGCTCGACAGCGCGCTCGCGGTAGTGCTCAGCCTCACCGCGAGGCATCCGTTCCTGCGTCGTTCTGCTGGTCGCCCCGGTGAAGACGATGAGCGGCGCCATGCCACGGTGGAAGAGGTCCGCCGTGGTGTCGGCCACCCCGAGATCATGGCTCCCTAGGCCGATGGCTACCGAACACGGACGCACTTCGTGCCCCATCTGCTGGAAGTCCCAGAGACGCTGAGCGTCCGACCAGGACTGCTGCGAGATCACTTCCCTGTTCCGCCTTCCGCCGCCGAGTCTGGAACCTTGAAGTCGTACGTCCATGAGAAGCGCGTCGCCGCATGCACGCCCAAAGCAAATTCGACCACCGTGCCATCGGCCGTGAAGGTCGTTCGGTGTAGCTCTACGACCCACTCGCCGGGCGCAAGCTGCAAGAGCTGCACTTCGTCAGTGGTGGGGACCCGGGCAAACAGCGTCTCTCGCATGTGATCGATCTCGTAGCCCGCGTCGTACAGCACGCGGAACCCGCCGCCCTTGCCGGCCGGGCCCGGTTTGGGATCGACAATGCGCGTTCCCTCAACGTGCTCCGGCCGATAGTAGCTGGTCAGGGTGTGTGTGGGCTGCGTTCCTTCCTTGACCAGCCGCGCGCGGGCGTAGACGTCAGCTCCTTCGGGGAGGCCGTGCGCCGCCGCTGCTGCTGGTGGCGCCGGAACCTTGCTGACTGTCTGCGTCTGCTCATTACGCCGGTAGGAGCGGCCGGACGCGACCCGGTCGGCGATGAAGGCGACCTCGTCGCCATCCCTCCACTTGGCTTTGTCGTAACGCTCGATGCCGAGCCGCTTGAGCGGCGGTCTGTCGCGTACGACCGTGCCGTGCCCACGGGAAGACGTCACTAGCCCCTCGGCTTCCAGTGCCTTATATGCCGCGTGAACGGTGGACTTCGAGCCTTCGCCAGCCTCCACCAAGTCTCTGATCTGCGGCAACTGTTCACCCGGTGCGTATCCACCGGACCGAATCTTCTCCGCAATCCGATCCGCAAGCTCTCGCCACTTCGGTGCCATGCAGAACCTCCCGTCGACAGCGACCAGTGAAGCACAGTCCCAGGACTGTTGACTGTCCTGGGACTGCGTGCCATTCTCTTCCCAGGCCGCTCGCAGTCCTAGGACAGCGAGATGGGAGGTTCCTCTTTTGGTTGCCTTCCACGTCGGCTAGGGGTCCGGGACAGAGCGGGCCGAGGGCGCACCCGACCCTTTGCACTCGGGAGGGCTTAGACCGAAAGGTCATGTCTCCATACGCCTGAAACGGGAGCTCGTGTTCCCGAAGGAGACGCCGCACGAAAACGACCACAGCAGTGTTTGCCCGCTGCGGCCGGTTGCCTCCGTTGCTCGTCTCGTACGAGCAGCGCTGAGGGGAGCCGGAACAGGCCGGACCGGAACCGAGGGAGACCCTCGTGCCGAAGTACAGCTTCACCGCCGAGAAGCTCACCGACACCCTGACCCGTGGGGAGACCACGAGCGCGAGCGGCACGTTGAACGCGCCTTCGCCGCAGGCCGCCAAGAAGGCGGTAGAGCGCAGCTTGCGCAGCAGGGGATACGAGCCGACCGGCGACATCACGATCACCCAAAAGTAGACACATCTGCCTGTCCCACCGACACCCGATGAACGGCGCGCGCCCCCGGAGGTGCAACTCCGGGGGCGCTGTTCGGGCCGTTTCCACCTGCTAGGGAGACCACGACCCATGAACCACATCGTCACTGTTCAGGACGCTGTTACCGCGTTCGCCGAGTGGCTGGAGCCGACGGCCGCGGAGCTGGACGCCATCGAGCAGGAGATGCCGCTGATCCTGGCGGACGTCGACCTGGTCGACGCGCAGATCATCACCCTGGACCGCACCCCGTCCGAGCTGGACGCCCGCCGTATCCGCCGGGCCCGCCGTCGGGTGCTGGCGGAGCGGGCGGCCCTCGCCAACCGCACGGGCACGGTGAGCCTGCCCGGGGGTGCCGCATGAGTACGACGACCGGACGAGACCTGGCGGCCGCGCACGCCGAGGTGAAAGCGGAGATCGCACGGACCGACGGCAAGACCAGTCTTCTGCTGGCGTTCGTCGGCGCAGTCCTGGCCGGCGCCTGGAGCGTCGGTCACGACCTGCCCCTGAACTGGCCGGCCCGGATTGCGGGCGGTGCCGGCATGGTGGTGCTGCTGGTCGCGGCCGGGCTGCTGCTGCGCTCGGTCCGCCCGAACCTGCGCGGCCGGCACGGCTTCCCCTTGTGGGCCACGCTGACGGCCGAGGAGATCAGCGACGCCGTCACCCGGGACTTGGCCGCCGACATCGCCGGGCTGTCCCGCCTCGCGGTCGCCAAGTTCACCTGCCTGCGCCGCGCCGTCGACCTCACCCTGGCCGGCGGAGCACTGCTCATCCTCGCCGTCCTGATCACGGTCGGGGGTGCGCTGTGACGCTGGACGAACTCACCGTGCCGCTGCGGGCCCTGCGGCTGCTGGCCGTCGACTTCCCGCACCTGCCCGCCCCCGACGTGGACGTGTCACCCCTCTACCCGGAGTGGTTGCGGCTGTCCTTCCACGACACCTCGTGCGAGAGCCTCGCCGCGTTCGAGCAGTGGCGCACCGCGCTGCGGATCACCCCGGGCGCGGTCGACTCCTGCACCCAGAGCGACGGACGCACCCGCGTACTGAAGGCCGATGGCCTGTTCGCTGGTGCCGTCATCGTCCTGACCGCCTACGCCCATGAACCGGCCACCGACCGTGCCTCGGCCGGACAGGCGGGAGGTGCCCGGTGAAGGCGAAGACCGTTCTGCCGGCCGTCGCGATGACGGCCGTGTCCATGGTCCTCACCCTGGCCGTGGTCGTGATGTGGCTGGGCACGGCGATGCCGTGGCCCGTCGCCCTGATCGTCGGTGTGGGCATCGACGGGGGGTGGCTGGCCACCCTCGCCTACGAACGGCGGCTGGCGGCGCAGGGCGACCACAGCCGCGCGGTGACCGCCGTCGGATGGTGCTTCGGCACGCTGGCGACCGGCGTCCTCATCGCCCACGCGCTCACCGTCGACCAGTCCACGGGGGCGTGGCTGGCGGTGGCGTGGCTGCCGGTCGCGGCCAAGGCCCTGTGGCTGGTGCACGGGCTGTGGGAGCGCACCGCGCTCACCGCGTCCGCCTTGGGAGCGATCCGGGGTATTCAGCAGGAAGCGCGGGATGAGGCGGCCGTGGCCCGGGCCCGACTACGGGCGCAGGCGGCCACCGAGGAGACCCGGCTGACGGCCGTGACGGGCGCCGGGGCCCGCGTCGCCCGCGTCCAGGCACGCACCGCCCGCACCTTGTCGGAGGCGTGGTCGACGCTGGAGACGGCGCGGGACGGCGAGGGCACCGGCAGGGCCCTGGCCAGCGTGACGGCCCCCGTCACACCCGGCGTCACACCCTGCTGGGACCTGCCCGTGTGGGGGCCCACCGAACCGGTCGCGGCCCCGGCCCTGGAGGCGGGTCCGCAGCTGACCGACGCGGCCCTTGAGGCGTTGGTGGATGAGATCCGGAACAGCCGGACGCCCGCTCTGTCCTACCGGGAGATGGCGGCACGCTTCCGCGCGGCCGGCCACTCCGCCTCCGAGGTCCGCCTCCGCGCCGCATGGAAGCGCGTGGCGTGACGCGGTGCCGCCGGTTCCCCGACGGCGCCCGGCTCCGCTCAGCCCAAGACGCCCCACCAGCGCAGTGCACGCACGATCGCCAACACGACGAGCAGGGCCGTGAACGCGGCCTCCGCCGCATGCCGGCGCGAGCAGAACAGGCGGGGTATCCGCCGTCCGCTCTCCGGTAGCGGTCCCTCGCACTTCAGACACGTGCGGCCTTTGGCTTCTTGGGCGCCCTGCGCCCGATGTCCCCCACCCATGCGGGCGACCCTAACGCGCCCGCTCAAAGGCCGCTGCGCCCGTCGCATCCCACCAATCAGCCCCCGAGGAGGGCCTGACATGGGCAACCCCGACACCCGTCGCCTGGACAAGGCGATCCAGCAGACCCAGCGCAAGCTGGAAGCGGTCATGAACCGCGAGATGTGGCCCCTGGACAGCCGCGAGCGCCGCGCCGTCCTCGGCGCGGTGGCCGGCGGTTCCTACCAGATCGTGCGGGGCAACAGCCCCGCACGGGCGGAACGGCAGATCGACACCGCCTGGCAGTCCGCGCAGACCCGGCTGACCGCCGAGATCACCGCCTTGCAGAGCGAACGCGCCCGCCTCGTCACCGAGTCCGCCAAGGCCAAGGCCGCGAAGAAGTCCGGCGGGTGGTGGTGACCATGGCCGTCCCCGAGACGCCTCCCGGCGAGTGCCCGCAGTGCTGGCGGCACGCCTACGACTCCCGCAACGCACACCGCCACCTCGGCCCGCGCGAGGACTGCCCGGAGTGCGTGGACCACATGCGCAACGGCTGCCCCTACCTCGTCCCCGGCAAGCGGTCCCGCTGGTGGTGACCGCGCGCCCGATCCGCGCCGGCACCTAACCCCACATCCCACCCGCGTGGCCCGGTGACTCTCCCCATGGCGGATCGAGCCCCGGGCCCGCACACCCCCGCCCCTACCCCATGGGGCAGTCAGGAGTACCCCGCCATGAGCGGAAACGTCGTCCCCCTGCACAAGACCCCCGACCCCGACCCGGCCCCCGTGACCACCCTGACCGTGGTCCCCGACCCGCCCGCCGCGCCTCCCGTCCCGTTGTGGGTGCGCTCGGGCCGGGCCGTCCGCACGGCCCTCACGCACGAGACCACCCGCAGCACCGGCCGCGCGGTGGCCCGGCACTCCCTCTACGTCTACGGCGGCGCGAGGATCTTGACCCGCCGCGCGTGGGATGGCCGGACCGCCGCCCGCTACGAACGCATGCTCCGCACGGCGGAAGCCGCGGGGAACCTGGAGGCGGCCGCCGAGTGGGAGGAACGCGGGCAGCGCTTCCGCGAGGCCCGCCACCGCCGCCGCATGGACCTGCTGCACTCCCCGCTGGACGCGGCCAAGGGCGCGGCCGTCAGTGCCGGCATGGGCATCGGCGGCCTGGTCGTCCTCGGCATCGCCATGGCCGTGGCCACGAAGGACCCCACCGACGTCGTCACCCCGCTCATGGCGGTCGTCAAGTTCATCAACCTGATGATCACCATCGTACGAGTGGTGTGGGGACCGGCGCTCACCATCGGCCCGTTCCTGGCCCTGCTGGCCCTGTGGTCGGTCGGCGCCCACCAGAAGGCCGCACCGCAGTGGGCGCTGCCCGCCAGCGTCCGGACCGGTGAGGGAGAGCCCATCACCCCGTCCATCGTGGTCAAGGCCCTGCGCGACCTTGGCATCCCCGCCCTTCGCAACGCCATCAAGGAGATGGGCGACGCGGGCGCGTCGATGCTCGGGCCGATCCGGATCGCCGGATGCGGTGTCGAGGTGGACGTGACCCTGCCGTCCGGGGTGGCGACGAACGAGGTGCAGACGCGGCGCCGCAAGCTCGCCGAGAACCTGACCCGCCACGAGCACGAGGTGTTCATCACGATCCCCGAAGCGGCCCGCACGGTCAGGTTGTGGATCGCCGATTCCGGCGCCCTGGACGAGCCGATCGGCCCCTCGCCGCTGGTCACCGACCAGACGATGACCGCGAACTACAAGACCGGCAAGGCCCCGTGGGGGCAGGACCTGCGCGGGGACGCCGCCACGATCAGCCTGTATCAGCGCCACCTGCTGGTCACGGGTCTGTCCAACCAGGGCAAGACCGCCGCCCTGCGCGCGCTGGCCCTGTGGCTGGCGCTCGACCGCACGGTGCAGTTCTGGATCGCCGACCTCAAGGGCATCGGTGACTGGGCCATGTTCGACGGCATCGCGCAGGTGCTGATCGAGGGCCCCTCCGATGACCACGTCATCCAGGCGACCGAGATGGTCGAGGACGCGGTCGAGGAGATGAACCGGCGGATCGAAGAGCGGCGCCGCGACCCGAGCGCCGTGTTCGAGCCGCTGATCGTGCTGGTGGACGAAGCGCAGCTGGCGTTCATGTGCCCGGTCGTGGGCGAAGACAAGCGGCCCTACGGCGGCTCCAAGGCCACCTCCCGCTACTTCATGGCCGTCCGCAAGATTCACAACCAGGGCCGTGCGGTCGACGTCCTGATGTGGCAGGGCACCCAGGACCCCACCGACCAGAACCTTCCCAAGCTGGTCCGCGAGGGCGCCCACACCCGCGCATCCCTCGTGCTGGGCACAGAGTCACAGGCCCGGATGGCGCTGGGTGACAAGGCCGTCGACGGCGGCGCCGCCCCGCACCTGCTCAGGCAGGGACTCGACAAGGGAACCCTCGTGGTCGCCTCCGACGGCATCACGATCCCCGCCGGACAGGCATCCATCACGGTGCGGACCCACTTCATCGACGACGAGCCGGCCGCCGAGGTCGCCGACCGGGCCAAGGTCCTGCGCGACGGCGTCTCCACCCTGCGCGTGGTCGAGCAGGGCGAGGAGCGCGACGCGCTCGCCGACGTCGCCTCGGTCATCGGGGATGCGGCCCGGCTGCGGACCAACGAAGTCCTCAAGCGGCTGCACGCCCTGGACCCCAAGGTCTATGGCGACCAGTGGACCAACGACCGGCTCAAGGCACTGCTGGAGGAGCACGGCGAGGAGCCGAAGAAGTCGCACGGCGTCATGGTCGTCCACCGCGATCACGTCCTGCGAGCGCTCGCCAACCGTGATGCGGACGGTTCCACTTCCGCCGCCGAGTAGCGGGGAGGCACCCCCGTCCCGGCCGGGGAGGCGGGGAGAACTCCCCAACCCCCTCCCCGGGCCACCTCCCCCGCGTTGATCAGCGAAAACACCGATCCGGGGAGGCGGGGAGCCCACCTGCCCAGACCCCCGAAACACCCCTCTTCAGCACGCCCGGAAGGGTGTGTCTCTGCCTCCCCCGACATGCCTCGGAAGGGATTCCGCATGTACCCCGAACCCACCCGCCACGCCCCCGTGACGCGGGCCGTCGATGTCCACCAACCCGTCCCGCTCGCGCCCGCGCCGGTCGTCCACCCGGGCCCGGCCGTGGCCGTGCAGCCGCACGCGGCGCCGACGGTGGTGAGCATCGTCCTGCCCGACGGCCGCGTCATCACCGGCTACGCCGTGAGCCCCGTGCAGCCCGAACCCGTCCCGGCCAAACCGCCCGTCTCCCGCGCGGCCGTCAACGTCGCCCTCGGGGGCGTCGGGTTCCTCGCCGTGTGCGGCGGACTGCTGCTGCTGACCACGTTCATCGCCGCGCTCGCCGCGTTCATCCACCAGCTCGTCATCCTCGCCGCAGTCATCTTCGGCGGATGGATCGCCGTGCAGGTGTTCAGCACGAGCGGCCACCGGGGCGGGACCACGGTCAACATCCGCAAAGCCGTCATCAAGCGCAACCACTTCCACAGCTAGCTACGCCAAGGGCGGCCCCCTCGTCTCGCCAAAGTCGCGGGGCCGCCCTTGCTCAGCCAGCACCCGTTAAGGAACTGGAGACAACCAGCATGACCCAACCCACTGCCTTCCGGCGAGTGCCCGGCCGACGGCCGCGCCTGCTGGACCTGTTCTGCTGCCAGGGCGGCGCCGGCAAGGGCTACGACGACGCCGGGTTCGACGTGACCGGCGTCGACAAGAACCCCCAGCCCCGCTACCCCTTCCGGTTCATCCAGGCCGACGCCATCGCGTTCGTCCTGGAGCACGGCGCGCAGTTCGACTTCATCCACGCCTCCCCACCCTGCCAGCACGACACCGAATGCCAGCGCATCCAGAACAACGACCACCCTGACCTGATCGCCCCCACCCGCGCCGCACTGGAGACCACCGGGCGTCCGTGGGTGATGGAGAACGTGCGCGGGGCGGTGCCCAAGCTCCGCGCCCCGGTGATGCTGTGCGGGCAGATGTTCCACCTGGCCAACTACCGGCACCGGTTCTTCGAGACCGGCGGTGGCTTCACCCTCACCCAGCCGGACCACCCCGCCCACCTGGCGCCGCAGGCGAAGATGGGCCGCCCGGTCCCGCCCGGCCACTACGGGCAGTTCGTCGGCAACTTCTCCGGCGTCCCCCTCGCCCGCCGCGTGCTGGGGGTGCCTTGGATGAACCGCGACGGCATCCGCGAGTGCATCCCCCCGGCCTACGCACAGCACATCGGCCGCGCCGCCCTCGCCCAGCTCATCCCCGCGTGGGAGGTGGCGGCATGAGCACGCCCAGCCTCGTGGACACCGCCCTGAGCCTGGCCGCGTCCAGGGTGCCGGTGCTGCCGCTGCGGCGGGGCAAGATTCCGTTCGGCAACTGCCCCACCTGCGCCGGCAACGCGTGCGGCGGCCGGCCGAACATGAAGACCCCGGGCCCCTGCTCGTGCCCCGGCGTCTGCCACGCCTGGGCCGCCGCCACCACCGAGCGGTTCGTCATCACCTCGCCCCCGTGGTTGGCCGCGTGGGACCGGGCGGTGTGCGTCGGCTACCACCCCGGCGGCGCCGGACTGACCGTAGTCGACGTGGACGACGCCGACGCCATCGCCTGGGCCCGCACCGCCCTGCCCGCCACGCTCACCGTGCTGACGACGCGGGGAGAGCACTGGATCTACCGGGGCGCCATGATGTCCCGCAACGGGGTCCGGCCCGGCGTCGACATCAAGTCCCTTATGGCGTACGCGCGTTGGCTTGGAAACGGCACGGGCGTCATGGCCGCTCTCCCGGACGCTGTGCGCGCGCTGGCAGTAAAGGAACCGTCCACGGACCGCAGGGCGCCACACAGCCTTCCAGCGCCCCTGAGGGGCCATGGGGGCGACTGCCCGCACCGCACGCCGGCCTACCTGGAGCGTGGCATTGCCATGGCCGTGCAGCGCATCACCGACGCCCGCAGCGCCGTGCACGCCACGGTCTACCGGACGTTCCTCGCCGTGCTGTCCACGCACGGCCGGTGCGGCTGCCTCACCGACACCCATGTCGCCCGGCTGTTCACCGCCGCGCAGGCCAAGGGCGAGAGCCCGCGGCACTGCACCGACGCGTGGAACAACGCCCGCACCACGTTGGGACTGTGACCGTGTCCGACGACGAGAAGAACCCCGCACGCAAGGTCATCACCGAATACGCACAGTCCCACTTCCGGTACTTCCGCACCGTGGACGGGACCGTATACGCCCAGCGCACCGGCCACCCCGTGGCCCGCCCGATCCGCTCCCAGGGCACGACCGGCAGCCACCGGCAGGAACTCATGGTCGGCCTCTTCCGTGACGGGGTCGGCGTCTTCAACGGAACCGCCCTCAAGGAGGCACTGGACTTGATCGAGGCACTCGCCCTCACCGAGCAGGTACAGCCCACCCACATCCGCGTCGCCCCCGGATTCGACGGGGCCACCTGGCTCGACCTCGGCCGCGACGACGGCCGCTCCGTCCGCATCCACCCCACCGGCTGGGACATCCGCATCCCCGACCCCGAAGAGGTGTGCTGGCGGCGCACCCAGCTCACCGGGGAACTCCCGGTGCCCGCCAAGGACACCAACGGCAAGGGCATCGACCTGCTGATGCGGCTGTGCAACTTCGCCGACGCCCGCACCGAGGCCCTCGCCATCGCATGGCTCATCGGCTGCCTGGAGCCGTCCGTGCCCGTCCCCGCCCCCTTCCTCACCGGACCGCAGGGCGCGGGCAAGTCGACCGGTGGGCGGATGCTCGTGCGGATCATCGAGGGCATGACCGGCGACCTGCGCCGGGCGCCCAAGGACGAAGAGAACATGATCACGGCGGTTGCGGCCGGCTGGATCACCGCGCTGGACAACCTCTCCCACCTGCCCCCGGACCTGTCTGACCTCATGTGCTGCGTCATCACCGGGGCCGAGAGCATCAAGCGCGCGCTGTTCACCGACGGCGACGTGGTGCGCTCCCGCTACCGGCGGCCCATGCTGCTGACCGGCATCGACGTCGGCGTGATCCGCCCCGACCTCGCCGAACGGCTCCTCACCCTGCGCCTGGAGCGCCCCCGGGTGCGGCGCACCGAAGCGGAGCTGTGGGCGGAGTACGCCGAGATCCTGCCCGTCGTCCTCGGCTCCCTGCTCGACCTGACCGTGAAGGTCCGCGCGGTGCAGGCCGAGACCCCGACCGATCTGCGGATGGCCGACTTCGCGCACCTGTGCGCGCAGCTCGACGCGGCCACCGGATTCGGGACGCTGGAGGCGTACCGGGCCAGCCTGGACGACCTCAACGACGACGTGATCGAAGGCGACCTGCTGGCACAGACGGTCCTCAAGCGCGCCGAGGAACTGGCCCCGGGTGAGGACGTGCGGATGGCGTCGGCGGAGTGGCTGCACGCCCTCAGCACCCTCTACAGCGGCGAGGAATGCCGCCCCCTGCCCAAGGGCTGGCCCACCACCGGCAAGGTGCTGTCCGACCGGCTCAGGCGCATCCAGCCCACCCTTGCCGCGCGGGGCGTCCTGGTCGACTGGGGCCGCACCAGCGCCGCCCGCTACATCGAGATCACCCGCCAGGCCCCGCCCCCGCCGCCCGAGCAGCAGCCCGCGTTCTGACCGCCCCCGGGCGGGCGGACAAGCAAGAGGAGCACGCCTCGCCGGGCGGGGGTGCTCCTCTTGCTGTTCGGCGGCGCCAGCCGCCCTGCACAGGTCGCGCCGCGAAGCGGCTCGTTCTTCAAGCCCTGAGCGGACGTAAAAACCCACAGACACCACCCCTTTCCTTTTCCTAAGTAGGGAAGATCTGCGTCACTGCGTCACCACGGGCCCCATAGACGGCCGCTCACCTGCGGCGACAGCAGTGACGCAGACGGCAGGTCCTGCGTCATCCCGCGTCATCAACGTCACCCCGTGACGAGCGCCCGTGTCATCGGTGACACAGGGACCGCCCCGCTGCGTCACCAAAACCCGCAGGTCAGATGCCTGATTGACGCACGTGACGCGATGACGCAGAAATCCCCGCTTCGGACAGCACAGGTCACCCCGCCCCGAGGAGATCTCGCGTGAGCATCGCCGTGCCCCCGACCCCTCAAGCGCTCAAGGTCCCCGAGGTCATGACCGCCCTGCGCCTCAGCCGCAGCAAGGTCTACGACCTGATCCGTTCCAAGCAACTCCCGAGCTACACGTCTGGCCGCGCCCGCCGCATCCCGGTGGAGGCCGTCAACGAGTACATCCAGAACCGACTTGAGGAGAACGCAGCCTGATGGCAGCCCGGAAGAGAAACCCCAACGGCGCCGGCAGCATCTGGCAGCGCAAGGACGGCCGTTACGAAGCCCGTGTGTACGTCCCGCAGCCCGACGGCACCCGCAAGCGCAAGACGGTCTACGGCGCCACATGGGAGGAGTGCGACACCAAGCGCCAAGAGCTGGTGCGACGGGACCGTCAGGGCATCCCGACTCCTACCCGCTCCGCCAAGCTGTCCGAGTGGTTGCCGTACTGGCTCGCGCACTACGTCGAGCCGCGCCGGAAGCTCAGCACGTACGACAAGTACGAGACGCATGTGAGGCTCTACCTCGTGCCCCTGCTCGGAACCAAGCGGCTGGAGTCGTTGAGCGTCGCTGACGTGCGCCGGTTCATCACCCGCATGCAGAACGCCCATACGGCCGCCACCGCCAAAGAGGCACACCGCGTGCTCCGCACCGCGATCACGGCGGCTGTGCGCGAGGAACTGATCACCCGGAACGTCGCCTCACTCGTGGAGCCACCGCGAGTCAAGCAACGGGAGATCCGGCCGTGGTCCCTGGAAGAGACGCTGACCTTCCTGGAAGCCGCGCGACGAGACCCGTTGTACGCCGCGTTCGTGCTGGCCGTCGCCATGGGCCTGCGGCGCGGTGAGCTGGTGGGCCTGCGCTGGACGGACGTGGACCTGGACAACCGGGTGCTTCACGTCCGCCACCAGACCCAGCGACGCCGGGGCGAGCTGTACGACGACGACCCCAAGAGCCGTCGCAGCCGCGTAGTGCCGATGCCCGCACTGTGCCTCGCGCCGTTGCGCTGGCACCGGTTGCGGCAGCGCGAGGCGTTCAAGCGCACGGGCGTTGCCTGGTCGGAGAGTGGTTACGTCTTCGCCACCAGGAACGGGCGGCCGGTGGAGCCGCGGAACGTCTACCGATCGTTCACCAGGGTCGCGGCTGACGCCGGGCTGCGAGTGGTCCGGCTGCACGATGCCCGGCACGGCACCGCCACGCTGCTGACGGCGGCCGGCGTCGCCCCTCGGGTCATCATGGAGATCCTTGGCCACAGCCAAATCAGCATCACGATGGACGTCTACACGCACGTCGTGCAGGACACCCAGCGCGAGGCGATCAGTCACATGGACCGGCTGCTGAAGCGACGGCGGCCGGCCGCCTGAAAGACGACTGCCGTCAACGGGTGCCGTCAAAAGGCCCTGGACCGAGATCGGTCCGGGGCCTTTTGACTGGTGCCCCCGGCAGGATTCGAACCTGCGACACCCGCTTTAGGAGAGCGGTGCTCTATCCCCTGAGCTACGAAGGCGTGGGTGGGCGTCCTGGTGGGCGCTCGGTCCACAGGGTACCGGATCGGGGCCGGATGGGGTGGGGCTGGTTGATCAGGAGGGTGGGACGCGTCCTGTCCGGGCCCCTCTCAGGCCCGCGTTATCCGCACCCGGTAGTTCCCTTCCTCGTCCTTGCTCAGCACCTGCACCGTTATCCCGTGGCGCGGGTCCCTGAAGCTCTCGCCGGGGGTGAAGGGGGCGTCGGAGAGTTCCGCGTGGACATTGGGGTTGCGGGTGCAGCCGCCGCTGGAGCGGTGGCTGTCGTAGACGGTGACGGGGCCGCGGCCGGTGTCGACCGTGGCGTCGATCTTGTAGATCAGCAGGCCGGGACGGCACACCATCTCGTCGTTGCCGCCCTGTGCGCGTATCTCCAGCGCGTAGTCGCTGCGGGCGTCGACGGGCACGAGGATCAGCTTGCCGCCGCCCACTTTGTACAGCGGTGACAGGGTGTACTCGACGCTGCCCCGCGCCACCGCGCAGCCGACCTGGTTGTCGTCCAGCCAGCCCAGTTTCCACTTGTGCCAGCCGAGAAGGTCGTTGTCGGCGCCCCAGTCCTCGCTCATGATGTCCCAGTGCCCGACCGCGCCCCCGCCCTCCTGGGTGTACAGGTCGGGCAGTCCGAAGGTGTGGCCGTTCTCGTGCGGCAGCACCCGGAAGCCGGTGCGGGCGTAGGAGCCGGAGCCGTCGTCCTGTCGGGAGTAGACGAAGGACGCGTTGGCGACGCGGACGCCGTCGGCGACCGGGGCGTCGGCGTTCCCGGCGAAGGTCACGGACAGCACGGTGTCCAGGGCGGAGGGGCCGGCGTTGGGGGTGACGAGCACGTTCAGCAGGTCGTAGTCGCGGAAGTCGACCGTGGGATCGGCGGCGGCCACGATGTCCTGCACCAGACGCCGGTAGCCGGGGTCGAAGGGGGCGCCGCGCTCTATGCCGTACGCCCGGAAGGTCTTCGGCATCCGCAGCCAGCTGGTGACGGGGGTCTCGGGGCGGTAGTCGAGACGGCCGTACGACGCGGTGCGGAACCATTCCTGGGTCTGCGGGAAGAACTCGTGGAAGCGGTCCATGGCGCCGCCCTGGCCGGGTGCGTCGGGGAAGTCGACCATCAGGGTGAGGGCGTGGACCGTGCCGGTGGAGCGGGAGTAGCCGGTCGGGGTGGGCAGGCCTTCGGTCATCTGCACCCCCAGGCCGCCGTGGACCATGCACGGCAGCAGCGCGGAGGAGCGGCCCAGGGCGGCCGGCCCGGCGGTGGTGGGCGCCGTCAGATGTCCGGTCCCTGCCGAGGTGCTGACCGCGAGGGTCAGCACGGTCACCACGGCGAGGGCGGCCACACGGCGCGGGCGTATGCGGCGGCGGGGCGGCTGCGGCTGCATACATGGACCTTTCGCTCCACGGCAGCCGCGGGTTTCCGGCTGCACCCTTGCGATCACCCTGGAGCGGCGGGAGGCCGGGCGCGCGCTGGCGGAGCCGATCGTGGGAATGCCGGTCCGCAGAGGGGTGAAACCCGGGGGAGGGTGCGTGTGGCTCAGGTCACAGCATTTTCCGGGAAGGCGGGAAATAACCGGGGAGGCTCTCCCCGTTTAGCCCTGTGTCGGAGCGAAGCGGGGACCGGCTCCCCGGATCGGCCACCCGGCCCCGGCAGGCAACAACCGGTGCAACCACCGGTGACACAACGAACAGCGCCACAGCGACACAGCGGTACGAGAGCACCGGCTCGAACACCGACCCACGCATCAACTCAGGCCCCGCGCCTCAGATCTCAAGGAGTACACCGTGACGGCCACGACCGCCTCCACCGTGCGCAAGGTGTCCCGGCCCCGCGCCGACGCCCTGCGCAACCGGGAGCGGATCGTCACCGCCGCCCAGGAGATGTTCGTCGAGCACGGGCCGGATGTGCCGCTCGACGAGATCGCCCGCCGGGCCGGCGTCGGCAACGCCACGGTGTACCGGAACTTCCCCGACCGGGACGCCCTCGTCCGCGAGGTCGTCTGCACCGTGATGGACCGTACGGCCGAGGCGGCCGAGCGGGCCCTCGCGGAGACGGGGGACGCCTTCACCGCCCTGGAGCACTTCGTGCACACCGCCGCTGACGAGCGGATCAGTGCCCTGTGCCCCATGGTGGCGAGCACCTTCGACCAGCACCATCCCGACCTGGAGGCCTCCCGCAAGCGCATCGAGCAGCTCGTCGAGGAGGTCATGGGCCGGGCCGAGGCGGCCGGACAGCTCCGGTCCGACGTGGGGGTCGGCGATCTGCTGATCGTCGTGGCCCAGTTGAGCCGGCCCCCGGCCGGCACGGACTGCGTCCGTGGCGACCGCTTCGTCCACCGTCACCTGCAACTCTTCCTGGACGGCCTGCGGGCCCCCGCCCACTCCGCCCTGCCGGGCCAAGCCGTCAGCATCACCGAGCTGCGCAACTGCTGACGCGATCAACGATCAAGGATCAGCAATCAGCGATCAGCGATCACCGGGCGACGGTCGAAGCGATCGATGATCAGTGATCGGTGATCAGTGATTCGTGCTCAGTCCGACCGATCAGTTCGGCCCCCGACCACAGTCCACCCACCGCACCCCGCTGCACCGGAACGCACTCCACCGCACGCTCCCTTTTCTCGCTTCCGAGTTCACGGCTGCGTCCGCGCATCTCCGTTTTCTCGTCATTTTCCGTTTACAAGCCGTCTTTTCCGTCACGAAGTCCCGAAGTGGGTATCCCCATGTCAGAAACAGCCCTCAAGGCTCCCGGCCTCGCCGCCCCGCGCGGTGACGCCAACCGCTGGAAAGCGCTCGTCTTCATCGCGCTCGCCCAGCTGATGGTCGTCCTGGACGCCACCATCGTGAACATCGCCCTGCCCTCCGCCCAGCAGGACCTCGGCATATCCGACGGCAACAAGCAGTGGGTCGTCACGGCCTACGCCCTCGCCTTCGGCGGTCTGCTCCTCTTCGGTGGCCGCATCGCCGACCTGTGGGGCCGTAAGCGCGCCTTCGTGCTGGGGCTCGTCGGTTTCGCCGCCGCCTCCGCGCTCGGCGGTGCCGCCACCACCGGCGGGATGATGTTCGGCGCCCGCGCCCTCCAGGGTGCCTTCGGCGCGCTGCTCGCTCCGGCCGCGCTCTCCCTGCTGGCGGTGATGTTCACCGACGCCAAGGAGCGCGCCAAGGCGTTCGGCATCTACGGCGCCATTGCGGGCGGCGGCGGCGCCGTCGGCCTGATCCTGGGCGGTTTCCTCACCGAGTACCTGGACTGGCGCTGGACCTTCTTCGTGAACGTCCCGTTCGCCGTCGTCGCCGCGGCCGGTGCCTACTTCGTCATCCGGGAGCCGGAGGGCGGCCGTAACCGCTCCCCGCTCGACATCCCCGGCGTGATCCTCTCCACGCTCGGCCTGGTCGCCCTGGTGTACGGCTTCACCCGCGCCGCGTCCGACGGCTGGGGCGACAGCGTGACCGTCGCCATGTTCGTCGCGTCCGTGGTGCTGCTGGTGACGTTCGTGATCGTCGAGGCCCGGGTCAAGGCCCCGCTGCTGCCGCTGCGCGTGGTGACCGACCGCAACCGCGGCGGTATCTACCTCTCCCTCGGTCTCGCGATCATCGGCATGTTCGGCCTGTTCCTCTTCCTGACCTACTACCTCCAGATCGTGAAGGGCTACTCCCCGGTCAAGACCGGCTTCGCGTTCCTGCCGATGGTCGCCGGCATGATCACCGGTTCCACCCAGATCGGCACCCGGCTGATGACCCGCGTCCCGGCCCGCCTGCTGATGGGCCCGGGCTTCCTGGTCGCCGGTCTCGGCATGCTGCTGCTGACCCAGCTGGAGATCGGCTCCTCGTACGCCGGCCTGCTGCTGCCCGCGATCATGCTGCTCGGTCTCGGCATGGGTACGGCGTTCATGCCGGCGATGTCCCTGGCCACCCAGGGTGTCCAGGCCCGGGACGCCGGTGTGGCCTCCGCGATGGTCAACACCTCGCAGCAGGTCGGCGGCGCGATCGGCACCGCCCTGCTGAACACGATCGCCGCCTCGGCGACCACCTCGTACGTCCGGGACCACATCGCCGGTGCCGCGGCCAAGCCGCAGCAGGAGCTGGTGAAGCTCCAGGGCATGGTGCACGGCTACAGCACCGCGATCTGGTTCGCCGTCGGCATCCTGGGGCTCGCCTCCCTGATCGCCTTCACCTTCGTCAACGCGGGCCGTGCCGGTGGCACCGTCGTGGCCGCCGGTGAGGGCGCGGAGGACGAGCTACCGGTGCCGGTGATCGCCCACTGACGGCCCGCCGTCCGCACCCGCTTCGGTACGTGAGCTGTCCGCTCGGGTAAGTGAGCCGGCGGAGCCGGGGCGGGCGCGCGCCCGCGGCGTCGCGCTGACCCGTGCGGGGGTCAGCGGAGCCAGGGCAGGTCCGCACCCGTTCCGTCGGGCTGGAGGCCCTCGGCGACGATCTCCATGATCTCGCCGAGGGCCTTCTGCTGTTCGGGGGTCAGTCGTTCGAACAGCGCCTGCCGTACGGCGGTCACATGGCCCGGTGCGGTGCGCCGCAGCACCTCCTGGCCCTCGTCGGTGAGTACGGCGAACTGGCCGCGCTTGTCGGAGGGGCAGTCCTCACGCCGTACCCAGCCGTTCTTCTCCAGCCGGGCGATCGCGTGCGAGAGCCGGGAGCGGGTGATCTTGGCCTGCATGGCCAGCTCGGTCATCCGCAGCCGGCGGCGCGGTGCCTCGGCGAGGCCGACGAGGAGGCCGTAGTAGACGTGCGGCATGCCCGCGTCGCGCTGCAGCTGCCGGTCGAGGTGGTCCTCGAGCAGGGTGGTGGCGTGCAGGTACGCGCGCCAGACGCGCTGTTCCTCGTCGGTGAGCCAGCGGGGCGGTGCGGCGGTGTCCGGTGCCGTGTTCATGGGTCCACTGTACGAGTCGGCTGCTTGAAACTTGAACAAGTCGGGCGTAAAGTCGGTTCTGCGAGCTTGAGAGTTAAAGTATCTGGCTCGGGACCGCAGTCTCTGGACCACTGGGAGCCGCCGATATGTCCGCCATCACCCAGGAGCGCATGCCCGCCCTGTACCTCAGCCACGGCGCCCCGCCGCTCGCCGACGACCCCGTCTGGCCCGGCCAGCTCGCCGCCTGGGCCGCCGGCCTGCCCCGCCCCCGGGCCGTCCTCATGGTCTCCGCCCACTGGGAGGAGGCCCCGCTCGCCCTCGGCGCGGTCGAGACCGTCCCCCTGGTCTACGACTTCTGGGGCTTCCCGGAGCACTACTACCAGGTGCGGTACGCCGCCCCCGGCGCCCCCGCGCTCGCCGACTCCGTCCGCAAGCTGCTGCGCGCCCCCGGCATCCCCGTCCAGGACATCCCCGACCGCGGCCTCGACCACGGCGCCTACGTCCCCCTCGTCGAGATGTTCCCGGCCGCCGACATCCCCGTCCTCCAGATCTCCCTGCCCACCCTCGACCCGGTCCGCCTGATGGACATCGGCCGCAAACTCGCCCCGCTCCGCGACGAGGGCGTACTGATCGTCGGCTCCGGGTTCTTCACCCACAACCTCGCCGCCCTGCGGTACACCGGTCCGGGCGTGCCGAGCTGGTCCTCCGAGTTCGACGACTGGGGCAGGCGCGCCCTGGAGGCCCGCGACTGGGACGCCCTGCTCGACTTCCTCGACAAGGCCCCGGCCGGCCGCTACGCCCACCCGCGCACCGAACACTTCGCCCCGCTCTTCGTCACCATGGGCGCGGCGGAGGCGGGCGGCGAGCTGGACGCGCAGCAGTCGGTGATCGACGGCTTCTGGATGGGCATGGCGAAGCGGTCGGTGCAGTTCGGCTGAGTCCGGCCCCGCTACAGCCGCTTCTCGTACCAGGCCACGTCCCAGTAGCGGCCGAACTTGCGCCCGACCTCCTGGAAGGTGCCGACGCGCCGGAAACCGAAACGCTCGTGGAGCCGGACGGACGCCTCGTTGGGCTGGGCGATGCCCGCGTAGGCGCGGTGCACGTCCTCCCCGGCGAGGGCCTCGAACAGGGCGCCGTAGAGCAGCGTGCCGATCCCGCGCCGGCCGGACTCCGGGGCGACGTACACCGACGTCTCGACGGACGTCACGTACGCGGGCTTGGACCGGTGCGGGCCGGATGTGGCGTACCCCAGAATCCGCTGTGAGTCCGCGGCCGTGGCAACCAACAGCCGGTGCGGGCCGTCTTCCGGGTGGGAGAGCAGCCAGGGGCGGCGCTCCTCGGGGGTGAGGGCCACGGTGTCGAATGTGATCGCCGTCTCACGCACGTAAGAGTTGTAGATCGCCGTGAGGCTCTCCAGATCCCTCTCGATCCCCGGCCTGACCTGCACCTCAGCGGTCTCCGACGGCATCTCGCCCCCTCACGTGGTGGCACAGGGTACTGCATGATCAGAAAAATCGGGGGGCGGGTTGGGAATTCTGTCCGGATTCCAGTCGTTGTTTCCCACGGATGCAGGGCACTCGGAGAGAGTCCCGGAGACAGTCCTCGGAGTGCTGAGCGTTCACCAGAACCACCCGCCAGCCCACCACCGCAAGGGAGCACGCATGGCAACCCGTGCCGTCGCCCGTCGTAAGTCCGCCACTGGCGAGACGGCCGACTCGGCAAGCAGTGTTCGCGCTCATGGCGGCGAGATCGCAGACCGCGACCTGGTCGGCATGTACCTCGACGAGATCGCGCGCACGCCGCTGCTCGATGCCGCCAAGGAAGTCGATCTCTCCCAGACCATCGAGGCGGGTGTGTTCGCGAGCCAGGTCCTCGACGGCTCCGAGGAGACCAGGGCGGATGCCACCCGCGAGGAGCTTGAGGCACTGGTCGCCGAGGGAGAACGGGCCAAGGACGTCTTCATCCGCTCCAACCTCCGCCTGGTCGTCGCCGTCGCCCGGCGTTACCCGCGCAGCGGCCTGCCCCTGCTCGACCTGATCCAGGAGGGCAACGCGGGCCTGGTGCGCGCCGTCGAGAAGTTCGACTACCGCAAGGGCTTCAAGTTCTCGACGTACGCCACCTGGTGGATCCGCCAGGCGATCACCCGCTCCATAGCCGACCAGTCCCGCACGATCCGGCTCCCCGTCCACCTCGTGGAGGAGCTGGGCCGCATCCGCCGCGTCCAGCGCGAGTTCAACCGCGAGAACGGCCGCGACCCGGAGCCGGCCGAGATCGCCGCGGAGCTGGGCTCGACGCCCGAGCGCGTCATCGACGTCCTCGACTGGGCCCGCGACCCGGTGTCCCTCAACATGCCGGTGGACGACGAGGGCGAGACCCAGTTCGGCGACCTGCTGGAGGACACCTCGGCGGTCTCCCCCGAGCAGTCCGTCATGACCCTGCTGCGCAGCGAGGAACTCGACGACCTGATCGGCCGCCTGGACCAGCGCACGGCCTCCATCATCAAGATGCGGTACGGCATCGAGGACGGCCGTGAGCGCACCCTGACCGAGGTCGGCAAGGAGCACGGTCTGACCCGCGAACGCATCCGCCAGATCGAGAAGCACGCCCTCCTCGAACTGAAGAAGCTGGCCCGTGACACCGGGTTCGACGCGGCGGCGTAGCGGAGACGGCGGAGACACCGGGGGTCGTCGGCCCGGCGGACGCGGGGGTGTGGCGGCGCGCGGGCGTGGGGATGATCGTCGTGACCGCTGTCCGCCCGTGGCCGGTGTCCTTACCCGAACGGCGTGCGTCGGTGGGCAGCGTCCATCCGCGAACGCGGCGCTCCGTCCGTGACCGACGTCCGTCCGCGGACGCGGCGCGGCGGCACCGTCCGGCCGTGGCCGAAGGGGTCGTGCGTACCCGGCGTACGGCGCGGTGGGGTGCCGGCCGTACGCCGTCACGGCGAAAACGGCGTACCGGATGTACGGCTTCCGCGCGGCGCGCACGCCCGGTGGCGAAAGACGGCGCAAACATGGCGTGGTCCGATCGCTTCAACGGTGGAGCCCGAGGGAACAACCCATGCGGGCCCTTCAGCGGGCCTCAGGACCGCACTCCCCACCCCCACGGCACCACCTCCGGCTGACCCTGGCCGACCCCACGTGAACCACGTCCCGACGCAATCCCCCCCGGCGCCGGGACTTCCCCGCCGGGCTCCGGCGCCCTCCCCCCCCGGGCGTCCGGAGCCCGGCTTCTTCCTGTCCTCGCGGGGGAGTCCGGGGGCCCGTGGGTGGCCATCGGGCGGTCTGCCGGCTGGTCGTCAGGGCTGTGCCGGGTGCCCGGGCACTGGAACGGCGGTCCACCCCGTACCTGAACACCGGGGTGGACCGCCGGATGGCAGATTCTGTCACACAGGCATAAATTGCCGGGATGAGCACCACCCCTACCCCCGCCCACCAGCCGTTTTCCGCCTCCGCGCCGGTATCGCTCACCGAACGCCGCAAGGCCGAGACCCGGATGGAGATCGCCCGGGCGGCGGCGGCCCTCTTCGTCCAGCAGGGTTTGCGCGCGACCCGCGCGGAGGACATCGCCCAGGCCGCAGGCGTCGCACCGCGGACGTTCTACCGCTACTTCGCCACGAAGGAGGAGGCGGTGGCCCCGCTCTACGCGGCCGGCGCCCAGCGCTGGACCGAGGCGGTCCGCACGGCCCCGGCCGGCCTCGGCCTCCCGGACGCCCTGGAACACGCCGTCCGGCACACCCTCACGCCCGGCGTCGGCGTCTCGGCCGCGTCCTGGGAATGGGTCCGCACCCTCATCCGCCTGGCCGACACGAGCCCGGCCCTGCGCAAGGTCTGGGCCGAGGTCTGCCAGACATCGGAGCGGGCGCTGGCGGAGATCCTGACGTGGCGGGCACCGGCCGAGCCGGCGCCGGCCGAGCCGACGCCGGCTTCTCCGGGCGCGGGGGAGCGCGCCATGGGCCCGGTGGCGGTCACCGCGGATCTCCGGTTCGCCGCGGCCGTGGCCGGTTCCGCCGTCCGCGTGGCTGTGGAGTGCTGGGCGGCCACGGCGGCCCCGCCCGGTGGGCCCCAGGGCCCGGCGGCCCTCGCCCTGCGCCACCTGGCGGCCGCGCGGGACTTCGGCTGGGGCCGGGAGCGGCGGACGACGCGGTAGCGGCGCGAGGGCCGGCCGGTTCGGGCCGGCGGGAAGCGGCAGGGGGCGGCGCGGGGCGGGCCGGTGCCGGATTCAGGCGTGGCCGTGCGGGGCCGGGTCCGTGGCTCTGGTGAGGCGTTCGCCCAGTTCACGTACGCCGTCCACGAGGTCTGCCGGGCCCCGCACGGTGAACTCGCACCCGACCATGGCCAGCCGCACCGCCAGCCACTCGACGGGACCGCCGGTGGTGCCGCGCAGGACGCAGCCGCCCGTGCCGTCGTCCTCGATCGTCCCGGCCCACGCCGGTATCCGCGCGGAGACCTGCTCCGCCGGCGCGGCGAACCGCACGTCGAACGTGTACGTCTCCTGGTGCCGGTGGATGGACTGCCGCAGATACTCGGCGGCGCTCCCCGTCGGCAGTTCCCTCGGCGCGAACCGGACCCCGGTCGAGAACGGCCGGCTGACCCGGTCCACCCGGAACGTGCGCCAGTCCGCCCGGTCGAGGTCGTAGGCGACGAGGTACCAGCGCCGCCCGGTGGACACCAGCCGGTGCGGCTCGGTCAGCCGGTGGGACGCGCTGCCGTCCTTGTCGCGGTAGGCGAACCTCAGCCGTTCCCGCCCCGCCACGGTCGACGCCATCACGGTGAGTGTCTCCGGCGCGATGCTCGGCCCGTCTCCGCTGGTCAACAGCGTCGTCGCGGCCCCCAGTGTGGACACCCGGTGGCGCAGCCGGGCCGGCAGCACCTGTTCGAGCTTGGCCAGGGCCCGTACGGACGCCTCGTCCACCCCTGCCACGGCGTGGCCGGCGCCGGCCCGCAGTCCCACGGCGATCGCGACCGCCTCCTCGTCGTCCAGCACCAGCGGCGGCATGGCCTTGCCCGCCACCAGCCGGTACCCGCCGTCCGCGCCCTTCGTGGCCTGCACCGGATATCCCAGCTCGCGCAGCCGGTCGACATCCCGCCGCACGGTACGCCGGGACACGCGCAGCCGCTCGGCCAGCTCCCCGCCGGGCCACTCGCGGGGGGTCTGGAGGAGGGAGAGGAGCTGGAGCAGCCGTGCCGGGGTGTCGGTCGTCATGAGGACCAGGATGCCGTGGATATAGGACATGATCTGACCTAGTGGAGGTCTAACTTGCTCGCATGACCTCGATCGACCGCAACGCCGAGAAGATCCGCGGCACCGGCACCGGCACCGGCCCGCTCCCACCCACGCCTCCGGCGTCCGGTGACAGGACCCGCTGGCTGGCTCTGGCCATCGTCATGACCGCGGCCTTCATGGACCTGGTCGACGTGACGATCGTCAACATCGCCATCCCGTCCATCCAGCGCAGCGCCCACGCCTCGGTCAGCCAGATCCAGTGGATAACCGCCGGCTACGCCCTCGCGTTCGCCGCCGGCCTCATCACCGGCGGCCGGCTCGGTGACATCCACGGACGCAAGCGGCTGTTCCTGGTCGGCGTCGGCGGCTTCACCCTCGCCTCCGCCCTGTGCGGCTTCGCCGTGAACCCGGAGATGCTGGTCGCCTCCCGCATCCTCCAGGGCGGCATGGCGGCGCTGATGGTGCCGCAGGTGCTGTCGATCGTGCACGCCACCTTCCCGGCCCACGAACGCGGCAAGGTCTTCGGCCTGTTCGGCGCGATCGTCGGTCTCGGCGCGGTCTCCGGCCCGCTGCTGGGCGCGCTGCTGACGGAGTGGAACCTGTTCGGCCTGGAGTGGCGGCCCATCTTCCTCATCAACCTGCCGGTCGGCGTCGTCTCCTTCCTCCTCGGCCGCCGTTTCATCACGGAGTCGCGGGCGCCGAAGGCCCTGAAACTGGACCTGGTCGGCGTCGCCCTGGTCACGCTGGGCCTGCTGATGCTGCTGTACCCGCTCACCCGCGGGCGCGAGCTGGGCTGGCCGCTGTGGGGGTACGTGTGCATGGCCGGCGCCCTCGTCGTCTTCGCCGGGCTGGTGGCCTACGAGCGGCGCAAGGGAGCCCGGGACGGTTCCCCGCTGATCGAGCTGTCGCTGTTCCGCGTGAAGAGCTTCGCCGCCGGCATCGCCGTACAGACCGTCTTCGGCGTCGCGCTCGGCATCTTCTTCCTGGTCTGGACGCTCTACATGCAGATCGGCCTGGGCTGGAGCCCGCTGCGGGCCGGCCTGACCGGGGTGCCGTTCTCGATCGCCGTGTCGATGGCGGCCGGACTGTCGGTGCAGCAGCTCGTCCCGAGGTTCGGCCGCAAGGTGCTCCAGGCGGGCGCGCTGCTGATGGGCGCGGGCGTGCTGCTGTACCTGTGGGAGGCCCACCACTACGGCCTCGCCATCGCCTCCTGGCAGATGGCCCTGCCGCTGGTCGTGATGGGCGCGGGCATGGGGCTGATCGTCGCCCCGCTGACCGACGCGGTGCTCTCGGAGGTGCCGCGTGAGCACGCCGGTTCCGCCTCCGGGCTGATCAACACCGTGCAGCAGATGGGCAACGCGCTCGGACTGGGTCTGGTGTCGGTCGTGTTCTTCGGGGAGATCGGCGACCGGCTGACCCCGGACCGCGTCGGCCCGGCCTTCGTGCACGCCTTCCAGCACGCCCTGTGGTGGGTCGCCGGGATCATGGCCGTGATCTTCCTGCTGATGTCCGCCCTCCCCAAGCGCCCGGCGCAGCACCTGGAGGGCGCGGAGCCGGCGGCCGCCGAGGACGGCGCGGGGCAGGACGCGCCGGTGGCCGGGGCGGAGCCCGAGCTGGTGCCGTGACCCCGTAGGCCGCGGCGCCCCCATGGGGGAGGGGTGAGACACACGCGGCACACGCCCGTACGACGACAGGCCCGGCGCCGGAAAGGCGCCGGGCCTTGCGCTGCCCGTGGACGTCTCTCGCCGCCGCCCCCGCTCATGCCCATTCATGTCCACTCGTGCCCACCTTGCGCCCGTATCTGTTTACTTCCTCGAAATCCCGGCGTAGTCTCGGCTGAGAACCACACATTCGGGCATGGCATCGGAAGTGGCCGGACATCGAGGCGGAGGCAGACGGACATGTACGCACCGGAGCGGCAGCAGGAGATCCTCCGGCTCGCCCGTGACGGCGGCCGGGTCGACGTGCTGTCGCTGGCCGAGGAGTTCCAGGTCACCGCGGAAACGATCCGCCGCGACCTGAAGGCCCTCGACCGCGCCGGCCTCGTCCGCCGGGTGCACGGCGGCGCCATCCCGGCCGGCCGGCTCGACTTCGAACCGGACCTCGCCGAGCGCGAGACCACCGCCGCCGACGAGAAGGACCGCATCGCCAAGGCCGCCCTCGCCGAACTGCCGGCCGAGGGCACGATGATCCTGGACGCGGGGACGACGGTCGCCCGCCTGGCCGCGGCCCTCCCGCTGGAGGCCGACCTCACCGTCGTCACCCACTCCCTGCCCATCGCGGCCCGCCTCGCGGACCACCCCGGCCTCCAGCTCCACCTCATCGGGGGGCGCGTACGGCACCGCACACGCGCCGCCGTGGACGCCTGGGCGCTCCGCGCGTACGGCGAGATCCGCGCCGACGTCCTGTTCCTCGCCGCCAACGGCTTCTCCGCCGAGCACGGCCTGACCACCCCCGACCTCGCCGAGGCCGCGGTCAAGCGCGCGGCGATCGCCGCCGCCCGGCGCGTGGTGCTGCTGGCCGACTCCGCCAAGCACGGCCAGGAGCACTTCGCCCGCTTCGGGGGCCTGAGCGATGTGGACCTGCTGATCACCGACAGCGGGCTGAGCCCGGAAGACACCGCCGTCATCGAGCGCGGCGGCACGGAGGTAGTGCGCGCATGATCCTCACCGTCACCCCCAACCCGTCCCTCGACCGCACGTACGAGGTGCCCGCCCTGGAGCGCGGTGAGGTCATCCGCGCCACCGGTGAACGCATGGACCCCGGCGGCAAGGGCGTGAACGTCTCGCGCGCCGTCACCGCCGCCGGCCGGCGCACCGTCGCGGTCCTGCCCCTGGGGGGCGCGCCGGGCGCGCTCGTCGCCGAGCTGCTCGACGCGCAGGGCATCGAGGTCGCACCGGTCCCCGTCGCCGGCGCCACCCGCTCCAACATCGCGCTCGCCGAGGACAACGGCGTACTCACGAAGATCAACGCGCCGGGCCCGGACCTGTCGGCGGCGGAACAGGAACTGCTCCTGGAGACGGTCCGCGTCCAGTCGCGCGACGCCGACTGGATCGCGTGCTGCGGCAGCCTGCCCCGGGGGCTCACCCCCTCCTGGTACGCCGACGTCGTCACGCGGGCGCACGCCGGCGGCGCGCGCATCGCCCTGGACACCTCCGGGCCCGCGCTCCTGGAGGCGCTGCGCGCGCGGCCCGACGTGGTCAAGCCCAACGCCGAGGAGCTCGCGGAAGCGGTCGCCCGCCCCCTGGCGACCGTGGGCGACGCCCTCAAGGCGGCCGAGGAGGTGCGCGCGATGGGCGCGGGCGCCGTGCTCGCGAGCCTGGGCGCCGACGGCCAGCTGCTGGTGTCCGACGCCGGCTCGTGGTTCGGCAGCGCGCGCGTGTCCGCCGTCCGCAGCAACGTCGGCGCCGGTGACGCCTCCCTCGCCGGCTTCCTCATCGCCGGCGGCACCGGACCCGGCGCCCTCGCCTCCGCCGTCGCCCACGGCGCCGCCGCCGTCCAGCTCCCCGGCAGCGTGATGCCGGGCCCCGCCGACCTGGACCCCACAGCGGTGACGGTCACGGCCGACATCCCCCTCGACCGCGAACTGACGGAGCCGGCGCCATGACCCTTCTCCCCGCACCCACCCCGCCCCGCTCCCCCCACATCACCCCCGTCCCCACCACCGCCCACCCGTCCCCCCGGGCGGTACGCGTGCAGAGGAGCCCGCGATGAGCGACATGATCACCGCGGACCTGGTCGACCTCGACCTGTCCGCCGACACCAAGGAAGCGGCGGCCCGTGCCCTCGCCGAGCGCATGGCGGCCCAGGGCCGGGTGACCGACCTGGAGGGCTTCCTCGCCGACGTCGCCGCCCGCGAGGCCCAGATGCCGACCGGCCTCGACGGCGGCATCGGCATCCCGCACTGCCGCAGCACCCACGTCACCGAGCCGTCCCTCGCCTTCGGCCGCAGCGCCGCCGGTGTCGACTTCGGTGCCGCGGACGGCCCGGCCGACCTGATCTTCCTGATCGCGGCACCCGCCGGGGCCGACGACGCCCACCTGACGATCCTGTCCTCCCTCGCCCGGCAGCTGATGAACGCCGAGTTCACCACCGCGCTGCGGACGGCGGGCGCCCCGGAGACGGCCGCGGCGCTGATCCGCGGGGACGAGGTGCCGTCGGAGGAGACGGGCGCCGCACAGGACGCCGAGGGCACCGGCCCGAGCACCGGTGACGGCGGTGCCCAGGGCGCCGCCCAGCGCACCGCGGGCGCCTCCACAGACACCGCTGCGGCGCCGGCGGCGGCCTCCGCCGGCGCCGCAGCGGCCACCAGCACGGTACCCACCCCGCCCACACCCCCCGACAGCGGCGCCGACGAGCGTCCCTTCCGTATCGTCGCCGTCACCTCCTGCCCCACCGGTATCGCCCACACCTACATGGCGGCCGAGTCCCTGGAGAACGCGGGCCGTGCGGCGGGTGTGGAGCTGGTCGTCGAGACGCAGGGCTCGGCCGGCTTCACCCGGCTGGATCCGGCGGTGATCGCGGCGGCCGACGGCGTGATCTTCGCGCACGACGTCCCCGTACGCGACAAGGACCGCTTCGCGGGCAAGCCGACCGTCGACGTGGGCGTGAAGGCGGGCATCAACCGTCCCGCCGAACTCATCGCGGAGGCCCGCGAGAAGGCGGTGCGCGGCGAGGCGAGCGCCCCGGCGCACGCGTCGGCCGGTACGCCGGTCGAGCGCGCGGGCGACTCCACCGAGGGGTACGGCAGCAAGCTCCGCACGTGGCTGATGTCCGGCGTCAGCTACATGGTCCCGTTCGTCGCCGCGGGCGGTCTCCTCATCGCTCTGGGCTTCGCCATCGGCGGCTACGGCATCAAGAACGCGCCCTCGGTCATGAACCACTTCGTGTGGAGCCAGGCGGACAGCTGGGGTGCGCTGCTGTTCCAGATCGGCGGCGTGGCCTTCGGCTTCCTGGTCCCGGTCCTGGCCGGCTACATCGCCTACGGCATGGCGGACCGCCCCGGCCTGGTCCCCGGCTTCGTCGGCGGCATGATCGCCTCGACCATCAACGCCGGTTTCCTGGGCGGTCTGGCGGCCGGTCTCCTCGCCGGTGGCGTGGTGCTGGCGATCCAGAGGTACGACGTACCGGCGGCGCTGCGCGGCATCATGCCGGTGGTGGTGATCCCGCTGATCTCCACGGCGATCGTCGGCTTCCTGATGTTCGTCGTGATCGGCAAGCCCATCGCGACGGCCCAGAAGGCTCTCACCGGCTGGCTGGGCGGCCTCACCGGCACCAACGCCGTCCTGCTCGGCGCGCTGCTCGGCCTGATGATGTGCTTCGACCTGGGCGGGCCGGTCAACAAGGTCGCCTACACCTTCGCCACCGCCGGTATCGCCGTCGCCGACCCCAGCGCCTCCGCCATGCAGATCATGGCCGCGGTGATGGCGGCCGGCATGGTCCCGCCGCTGGCGATGGCCCTGGCCACCACCGTGCGCGGCAAGCTGTTCACCCGGACCGAGCGCGAGAACGGCAAGGCCGCCTGGGTCCTGGGCGCGTCGTTCATCACCGAGGGCGCGATCCCCTTCGCGGCGGCCGACCCGCTGCGGGTCATCCCGTCCGCCATGGTGGGCGGCGCGCTCACCGGTGCCCTGTCGATGGCCTTCGGTGCGACTCTGCGCGCCCCGCACGGCGGGATCTTCGTGGTCCCGCTGATCGGCAACCCGTTCCTGTACCTGGTGGCCGTCGCGGCCGGCGTCTGCGCCTCCACCGCCCTGGTCGTCGTCCTCAAGGGCATGCGCAAGCAGGCCCCCGAGCCCCCGGCCACCGACCCCGCCGCCGACCCGGCCACCGCACCGGAGGGGAGCAGGCAGCCGATAGCCGCCTGACCGCCGCACCACCGCGCGCGGCGCCTTGTCCCTTTAGTTCGCTGTGAGTTGTTCACGGCACCTGCGAGATACGTCACGGTCCGGGCCCGAAGTCCCGGACCGTGGTGTGTACTGGGATGCATGCCTGACCACGCCCCGACCCTCCAGCTGATCGGCGTGGCCGTCCTCGCTGTGGCGGCCGTCGCCTGGGCCGTCGTCCTGGTGCGTCTGCTCCGCCTGCTGCGCCGCACCGGCCCCCGGGCCACCGCCCGGCGCTCCACCGCCCGGCGCGGCCCCGCGCGGCTCCCGGCCCTGCCGCGTCAGACCCGGGTCGGCCCCCCGCTGGAGTCCGTCGAGCTGACACCCGCGGAACAGGACGCGTTCGCCGGCCTGGTGCGGCAACTCGCCGGCGGCTGACCGGGGGGCGGTTTCCGCCCCCGCCGCCGCTACCCCTGTCGCGCCGCGCGCCTCTCCATGGCCTCACGGGCCGCGTCCTCCGACATGTACACCTCGCACATGTGCCGCCCGTCGGGGGTCGCCGTGTGCTCGACCTCCCACAGCGAGAGCTCGGTGCCGTCCGGCAGCAGGAAGGCGTGCTCGTACAGCGTGTAGCTCAGCCCCGCCCGTCCGGCCCGGCCGGGCCGTCCGAAGGCCTGGGTGATCCCGTGAGCGGTCGCCGTCGCCAGCAGCGCCGCCGTGTCCGCGCCGGGCCGGTCGGCGTTCTCCGCGCGGCGCAGCAGCCGGCGGGCGTGGTCCGCCGAGTCACCGGAGGCGAACACGTGCCGGGGCTCGGGAACCGCCCACAGCCGCATCAGCGCGGGCAGCTCGAACTCCCGGGTGTCCGGCGGCATCCCCAGCCGTGCCGTGGCGGCCTGTAGCTCCTCCTCGTCGGCGTACACCTCGTGCTCCGGCGCGCTGCCGGGCATGGGGTTGTGCGCCAGCTCCCACAACGTCACCGCCGTGCCGTCGGCGAGCAGCCAGGTGTGGCGGTACGTCTCCCGGTGCAGCCCCGCGCTGTGGTACGCGGAGTGCAGCGAACTGTCGTGCGCCAGCGCGCAGTCCAGTCGCCGTATCACCTCGTCGGGCAGTTCGAAGGAGTTCAGGGCACGGCCGAGGAGTCGCGCGAGATGCTCCTCAGGAGACTCGGGCGACTCGGCTGGTTCGTACGCTGCGGTCTCGTACGGAACGCTCAAGGCATCTCCCGGCGTTGCTGCATGTCACCTTGTGGGTGCATACCGTAGCCCCTCGGTCGGACATCATGCCCGGGAACCCGGAAAACGTGCGCCGGGAAAACGCGCGGGCCGCGCGAAATGTTCCCGCGCGGCCCGTCGTACCGTCAAAAGCCGCCGGTCAGAGGGCACTCCCGGCGGTCCAGGCGCTCCATGACATGTTCCAGCCGTTGAGGCCGTTGTCGGGGGCGACCGTCGCGTCGGGGGAGTTCTTGACGATCACGACATCCCCGACGAGCGTGTTGTCGTAGAACCACTTGGCGGAGGTGTCGCCCTGTGCTCCCTGCACGTCCGCGAGCCCGACACAGCCGTGGCTGGTGCCCTCCCGGCCGAAGGGCGGGTTGCCCTTGTTGTACCAGTAGTTGCCGTGGATGAACGTCCCCGACGACGTCAGCCGCATCGCGTGCGGGACGTCCGCGATGTCGTACTCCCCGCCGAACCCGACCGTCGAGCCGTTCATGCGGGTCTGCACGAACTTCTCGGAGATCACCATCTGCCCGTTGTACGTCGTGTGCTGCGCGCTGCCCGCCGATATCGGCACCGACCTGAAGGTCTTGCCGTCCCGCACCACCGTCATGGTCTGCGTGCCGGCGTCGACCGTGGAGACCTGCGAGCGCCCGACGGTGAAGGAGACGTTCTTCTTCTGCACCCCGTAGACGCCCTTCGCGCCCTCGACCCCGTCCAGGTCGACCTTCATCGTGACCTTGGACCCGGCCTTCCAGTACTCCTGCGGCCTGAAGTCCAGGCGCCGGTCCCCGAACCAGTGCCCGACCACCTGCTGACCGCTGCTGGAGTTCACCGCGATGTGCGACTGCACGGCCTTCTTGTCGGTGATCGCCTTGTCGAAGGTGAACGACACCGGCATGCCCACGCCGACGGTCGTGCCGTTGTCCGGCGTGTAGGTGCCGATGAAGCTGTTCGACGTGGTGACGGTGGTGAAGATGGAGTTCGCCGCCGCCGTACGGCCCCGGGAGTCCTTCGCGGTCGCGGCTATCCGGTACTTCGTCCCGCGCTCCAGGTGCTCCTTCGGCTTCCAGCTGCCGCCGTCCGCCGATATCGCCCCCGGCACGGTCTGCCCCGACCCGGCCACGGTCATCTTCACGTCGGTCAGCCTGCCGTCGCTGACCTTCACCCCGGTGGCGTTGATGGACGCGCCGGTCGAGCCGTCCTTGGCCGATATCGCTATCTCCGCCGTCGACGTCTTCGGGGAGCCCTGGGTGCCCTTGCCGTCGTCGTCGCCGCCGTCGGCGCCACCGCAGGCGGTCAGGGTGAGGGCGCCGACCATCAGGGCGGCACAGGCCCCGAGTGCGCGCCGCGCTGCAATGTCCGGCGTTGTCACGGGCTGCTCCAGTTCGTGTGATGTGCGTGGTCCGTTCCAGTGCGTGGAGAAAGAGGGGACCGACGCCGGTCGAGGTTCCCTCCGGTCCTCATGAACGCCATCACGTGACAGAACCGCGACAAAACACCGCCGTCAGCCGCACCCCCCGCCCCGGCCGGCCCTCCTGCGAACCGGCACGCGGCGACCGCCCGCGCGGCGACCACCCGTGCCCTACGCCTGCCCGTACAGCTCCCCGTACGCCGGCCACCCCCCTCCCGGCCCGTCGACCGACTCGGCGGCGCGCACCGCCCGTACGATCGCGCGCGTCACCAGATCCGCGCCGGCGGCCAGGATGTCGTTGAGCGCCAGGGGATGCGCGTCGAGCGCTCGGGTGCCGGTCGCCAGCGCGAACACCGTGTCCCCGTCGTGCAGGAGGTGCACGGGCCGCACCGCGCGCGCGATCCCGTCGTGCGCCGTGCCGGCCAGCTTCTGCGCCTGCGCCTTGGAGAGGCCGGCGTCCGTCGCGACCACCGCCAGCGTCGTGTTGAGCGGCGCCGGCGCGTCCCGGCCGGCGATCTCGTCGAGACGCCGGCGCGCGGCCTCGTGCACACGCCGCTCCGGATACGCCACCCGTCCCTGGAACAACTCCCCGTACAGCACGCCCGTGTCGGGGTCCGCGACCGACCCGGCCGCGTTCACGACCACCAGCGCCGCCACGGTGACGCCCGAGCCGAGCACGGTGCTCGCGGTGCCCACCCCGCCCTTGAGCCGCCCCGCGACGGCGCCCGTGCCGGCGCCCACGCACCCCTGCGGCACCCGGGCGCCGGGCGGACAGGCCGCCGCGGCCTCCACCGCCGCGCGTCCCGTCGCCGCGTCCGGACGTGCCCGGAAGTCACCGCCGCGCCCCAGGTCGAAGACGCACGCGGCGGGCACCACCGGCACGACGTGTGCCGGATCCGTCCCCACCGGCACCCCACGCCGCTGTTCCTCCAGCCAGGCCATCACCCCGGAGGCCGCGTCGAGGCCGTACGCGCTGCCTCCGGTCAGCACGACGGCGTCGACCTTCCGCACCAGGTTGCGCGGGTCGAGCGCGTCGGTCTCCTTGGTGCCGGGGCCGCCGCCGCGCACGTCCACGGCGGCGACGGCACCGCCTTCGGGGGCGAGGACGACCGTGGTGCCGGTGAGCCAGCCGCCACCGCTGCGGGTCGCGTGCCCCACCCGCAGTCCGGCGACGTCGGTCAGTGCGTCAGCTGTCATGGACGCCAGTCTGGCCCAGCCCGTCTCCGTCGAGGAGTGACGGCGGGAACACCGCGCCCGGCCGCTCCGGCCGGAGCCGTACCCTGGTGGCATGAGCACCGCCCCCGAACCCGCGCCGCGTGACCCGAAGCCCGCGCTGGTCTTCGACGACCCGCTGGAGCAGCAGTCCTCGGACGACACCGACCGCGGGTGGGGCGAGCGACCGGACGGTGACAGCGCCGCCGACCTGAAGCGCTTCCTCGACGAGAAACCGCCCCACCACCTCTGAGCCGGCCGCGCGGGAACCGCTAGCGCTCGTGGTTCCCGGCGCCGCGCTGCGCCACCAGCGCGTCGCGGATCTCCTTGAGCACCTCCAGCTCGGACACCTGCACGACCTCCTTCGTGCCCTCCCGTGCCGCCCTGCGCGCCGCCTGCCGCGCGAGGTACTTCGACATGGGCAGCACCATCAGGAAGTACACCACCGCGGCGGTGGTCACGAAGGTGAGCGTGGCCCCGAGGACCGACCCCCACAGGATCGGCACGCCGCTCCTGACCGTGCCGTTCGCGCTCACCTCGCACGGGGCTTTCAGGCAGGAGCTGTAGTTGTCGAGATTCTGGGTGCCGATCGCTCCGACCAGCGGGTTGATGATTCCCTTCACCACCGCGTTGACGATGTTCGTGAAGGCCGCGCCGATCACGACCGCCACCGCCAGATCGACGACGTTGCCGCGCATCAGGAAGGCCTTGAAGCCGTGCCAGACGCTCGGTTCCCTCTTCGCGCTCACCTGGGGGACTCTCCTCGCATGCACAGGATGTGGAACAAAACCCTCCGCAACCTACGGCACGGTGCGGCCCTGGTGTCCAGTCCCGTAGCTTGATCGATACCCGCGACAGGAGGCCGCCGAGCACGCGGGCGAGCCGGGTCAGCACAGTGTCACCGCCAGGCGGGCCGTGGCGCTGGCGCCGGCCAGCCGGGCCGCCGTGGCCCGCGGCGCCGCCAGCACGACCAGGGCCCCGCTCCCGGCCGTGCCGTCCAGCGACTCCGGCACCTCGGTCACCCGCACACCGCGCGCGAGCACCCGGGCGCCGCCCCCGGCCGACGGGTCCTCGGCGGCGATGACGTCGACCCGGTCACCGGGCCGCAGGAGCCGCACCGTGGCGGCGTCGGCGATCCGCACGGGTGCCGCCACCATGTCCACCGCCGCGTGCCGTCGTACGGGTTCCGCCGGCCGGTGTCCGCGGGCGCGGTCGGTGCCGTGCGGTTCCGGTGCGGTCCGGGGGCCGGCGGCCACGAGTGCCGCCGCGGTCACCGCGAGGCCGGCCGCGACGGCCCTCCTGCGGTGCCGCACCAGCCGTTGCAGCTGGTACCGCCCGCCGCGCACGCGCACCGGATCGAATGCCGGCACCTCACGGGTCGCCGGGGCATCCGTGCCGAGCGGGAGCGGGGGCCGGAGCGGGGCCGGCAGCGCGGCGCGAGCGGGTGGGCGGGCAGGAGAGGAGCGGGAGCCCGGAAGAGGGGGCGGGGTGGACGCGTACGGGGTGGGCGAGGGCGAGGGCATGGGGATCACCGCCTGCGACGAGGAATTCGGCTTGCCCTGCCACGATGAGGCCTGGCGCCGGATCCCGCCGGAGTCGGTGGATCACCGGCCGACTGTGGACAACTCGCTCACTCGAACGGGCAGTTCCGCCCGCCGCCGCCCCCCCCGGCCTCCGCACGCCGCCCCAGCCGCCCCCCACGCGTCACGGCAGTTCGAACCCCGGGTCCATCCCGCCGAGCCCGGTCACGCACAGGCAGTCCCGCGCCCCGGTGTCCGGCAGTGCCGCCACCGCGTCGAACAGGACGCCGCGCAGCCGGTCCACGTTGGCCGCGAACACCCGCAGCACCTCCTCGTGGGAGACGCCCTCGCCGGTCTCGGCGCCCGCGTCGAGGTCGGTGACCAGGGTCAGCGACGTGTAGCACAGCTCCAGTTCCCGGGCGAGCGCCGCCTCGGGGTGGCCCGTCATGCCCACCACCGACCAGCCCTGTGCCTGGTGCCACAACGATTCCGCACGCGTGGAGAAGCGCGGTCCCTCGACCACCACCAGCGTGCCGCCGTCCACCGGCTCCCAGTCCTGTCCGCGCGCCGCCTTCAGCGCGGTCGCGCGCCCGGTGGGGCAGTACGGGTCGGCCATGGACACGTGCACCACGTTCGGCACGGTGCCGTCGGGCAGCGGCAGCCCGTCGAAGTACGTCTGCGCCCTGGACTTCGTACGGTCCACGAACTGGTCCGGGACGAGCAGGGTGCCGGGGCCGTACTCGGGGCGCAGACCGCCCACCGCGCAGGGGGCGAGAACCTGCCGGACACCCACCGAGCGCAGGGCCCACAGGTTGGCGCGGTAGTTGATGCGGTGCGGCGGCAGATGGTGGCCCCGGCCGTGCCGGGGCAGGAAGGCGACCCGCCGGCCGGCGATCTCGCCGAGGAAGAGGGAGTCGCTGGGCGCCCCGTAGGGGGTGTCGACCTGGACCTCGGTCACGTCCTCGAGGAACGAGTAGAAGCCCGAGCCGCCGATTACACCGATCTCTGCGTTCGCCATGACCAGCACACTAGCTGGCGGCTGACGCCTGGGGGAGCCGGTGCCGGAGAGCGCCGAAGACCCCGCCGTCGTACGACGGCAGGGTCCGGGTGAGAGGTCTCAGGCGGCGGAGCTGCTGGACGAGCCGGAGCCCGACGCGGACGAGCCGGCAGAGGACGACGTCGTCGACGAGGTCGCCTTCGAGTCGGACGACGAGCCCGACGACGGCTTCGACGCCGGCGCGCTGCTCGACGTGGAGCCCCGCGAGTCGTTGCGGTAGAAGCCGGAGCCCTTGAAGACGATGCCGACCGCGGAGAACACCTTCTTCAGGCGGCCCTGGCAGTTGGGGCACACGGTCAGAGCGTCATCGGTGAACTTCTGCACCGCCTCGAGGCCCTCGCCGCACTCGGTGCACTGGTACTGGTAGGTCGGCACTGTCTTCCTCCTGGCACTCTCACTCAATGAGTGCTAACGACGGTCCATAGTGACGTATTCCCGGGGATCAGTCCACCGTGACCGGCACGCGGTGACCGACGCCACGCGCGACCGTACGGTTGCGGGGCCGCGCGATCAGCCGTGAGCGCAGCGCCAGCAGGGTGATCAGCGCGAGTACGGTGCCGGCCATGGGCACCAGGAATCCCGCGCCGTCCCACAGCCGGTCCTCCAGCTGTCCGGCGACCGTCACGGCGGCGGCCTGGCCGAGCGCGACCGCGCCGGTCAGCCAGGTGAAGGCCTCCGTGCGGGCACCGGCCGGGACCAGGCCCTCGACCAGCGTGTAGCCCGTGATCAGCGCCGGTGCGATGCACATGCCGACCAGCAGGCCGAGCGCGGCGAGCAGCAGCACCGAGTGCGCCGTCCACAGGGCGGACGCGGCCAGCGCGAGCGCCGTGTAGCCGACGACCAGGCGCTTGTGGGGGGCCACCTTCCAGGCGATCGCGCCGCAGACGATGCCGGACAGCATGTTGCCGGTGGCGAAGGTGCCGTAGAGGACGCCGTTCAGGCCGGGCTCGCCGATCGACTCGGTGAACGCCGCGAGCGACACCTGCATGCCGCCGAAGACCGAGCCGATCCCCAGGAAGGTCACGACCAGCACGCGTACGCCGGGAATGCGCAGGGCGGAGACGTGCTGCACGCGCGCGTGCCCGTCGCCGCCGGTCACCGGTGGCTGCGTGCTCTTCCGGGCCGCGAACAGCAGGCCGCCGACGAGGGTCAGGGCGGCCTCCGTGACCAGGCCCGCCGCCGGTGCCACGGCCGTGCTCAGGGCGGTCGCCAGCAGGGGGCCGAAGACGAAGGTCAACTCGTCGGTGACCGACTCGAACGCCGCCGCGGTGGTCATCAGGGGCGAGTCCTGGAGCTTCACGCCCCAGCGGGCCCGCACCATCGGGCCGACCTGCGGCACCGAGGCGCCCGTCGGGACGGCCGCGAGGAACAGGGCCCACAGGGGTGCGTGCCCCAGGGCGAGTGCCGTCAGCGTCAGGCCGGCGAGGGTGTGCACCAGGACGCCGGGGATCAGCACGGCACGCTGTCCGTGGCGGTCCGCGAGACGGCCGCTGTAGGGCGCGAACAACGCCATGGAGACGCCGGTGGCGGCAGCGACGGCGCCCGCCGCGCCGTACGAGCCGGTGGTGTGCTGCACGAGCAGCACGATGGAGATGGTGAGCATCGCGAACGGCTGACGCGCCGCGAAGCCGGGGACCAGGAATGTCCAGGCGCCGCGGGTGCGCAGCAGCTGTCCGTATCCCGGGCGGGACGACGCCTGCGGGTTCTCCGCCGGCTCGCTGGTGACCGTGGACGCCACGGCCCGTGCCTTTCTTCCGCCTGGTAGCGCGCCCGTGCGGGGGCGCCGAGAGCTGTCCTCTTGCGCGGAACTGCGGTAGATACCGGGCCTCTGCGAAAGGGCGTTTCCGGCCGCCATACGGTCGCGCCAGCTCTGCATCAGGCAGAGTTGGTTCGATCAGTGCGCCTTTATCCTACAGGGATCATGTCCTTGTGCTCCTGTGAAAGAGAGCACCGTCGGGCATGTTCGCCTGTGTTTGGCGCGGGTGCGCCTCGTACGCGACGTGGCCGTAACGCGCTGCGCCGGCGCGTCACCGCCCGCCGTCCGTCTCCTCGATGCCCAGCCAGCTCGCCAGCTTGCCGCCGCGGGCGACCGCGCGCAGCCGGCGTTCGGCCGCGTCGCGGACCGGATCGGTGGCGACGACCAGCAGTTCGTCGCCCCGCCTGAGCACCGTCGAGGGCAGCGGAACGAACGACTTCTCCGCCCGCACCACGAGGGTGACGGCGGCGCCGGCCGGCAGCCGCAGCTCGTTGACCTCCACGCCGTGCATCCGTGAGCCCTCGGGGATCGAGACGGACAGCAGGTGCCCGCGCAGCCGCTCCAGGGGCGCCGACTCGATGCCGAGGTCGGAGGCCTCGCCCTGCTCGCCCAGGCGCAGGGTGCGCGCCAGCCACGGCAGGGTCGGTCCCTGGACGAGGGTGTAGACGACGACCAGCACGAAGACGATGTTGAAGATGCGGTGGCTGCCGGTGACGCCGTTCACCATGGGGATGGTCGCCAGGATGACGGGCACGGCGCCGCGCAGTCCGGCCCACGACATCAGGACCTGTTCCTGCCACGGCACCCGGAACGGGGCCAGGCTGGACACCACGCTCAGCGGCCGGGCCACCATGGTCAGGATCAGCCCGATGACCAGCGCGGGCCAGACGTCGTCGCCCAGCTCGTGCGGGGTGACCAGCAGGCCGAGCACGACGAACATGCCGATCTGGGCGATCCAGCCGAGCCCCTCGGCGAAGCCGCGCGTGGCGGGCCAGTGGGGGAGCTTGGCGTTGCCGAGCACCATGGAGGCCAGGTAGACGGCCAGGAAGCCGCTGCCGTGCGCCAGGGCGCCGGCGGCGTACGCCGTGACGGCGATCGCCAGCACGGCGATCGGGTAGAGGCCGGAGGCGGGCAGGGCCACGTGCTTGAGCCCCCAGGAGCCGAACCAGCCCACCGCGAGCCCCAGGACCGCGCCGATGGCCAGCTCCAGGAATATCTCGCCCAGCAGCACGTACCAGTGGTCGACCGGACCCGCGGTGGAGAAGGCGACGACGAGGATGACCACCGGGGCGTCGTTGAAGCCGGACTCCGCCTCCAGCGTGCCCGTCACGCGCGCGGGGAGCGGGATGCGCCGCAGTACGGAGAAGACCGCCGCCGCGTCCGTCGACGACACCACCGCCCCGATGATGAGCGCCTGCCGCCATTCCAGGCCGACCAGGTAGTGCGCGCCCGCCGCGGTGACCCCCACACTGACCGCGACTCCCGCCGTGGCCAGGACGGAGGCGGAGGGCAGGACGGGCCGGACCTCCTTCCACTTCGTGCCCAGGCCGCCCTCGGCGAGGATCACGACGAGGGCCGCGTACCCCATGACCTGGGTCACCTCGGCGCTGTTGAAGTGGATGTCGCCGATGCCGTCCTGGCCCATGAGGACGCCGATGCCGAGGTAGACGAGCAGGCTGGGGAGCCCGCTGCGCGAGGAGATCCGGACGGCCGCGACGGCGACCAGCAGGACGAGGGAGCACACGAGCAGGAGCTGGTTGAGGTGGTGAACAGTCAGCGGGCGTTCCTCCTCCGGGATGTCCGGTTACTTCGTTACCTTACCTAACTCTTGACGCTTTCTTGACGTTCCACAAGGCAAGATCGAACGCCCGTGCACGCCGGTTCCCGACTCCGCGTCAAGCGGCACATGGCCCTGCGCCTATGGTTGCTCCAGCGCTCATTCGAAGTCACAGCCCGACCTGCCGCTCGCGTTAGGACAGCAAGGACAGCGATGCCCCCCAACACCACCGCCACAACGGGTGACAAGCCCGCCAAGTCCGGCAGGAAGAAGGGGCGCAAAGCCCGACTCGTCGTGCTCTTGCTGGTTCTGGCCCTCATCGGAGGCATCGCCTACGGGGCGTACTGGTCGATCAGCACCGTCCGCGCCTCCTTCCCGCAGACCACGGGTTCGATCAGGCTCGAGGGCCTGTCCGGGCCGGTCGACGTCAGGCGGGACGGCCACGGCATCCCGCAGGTCTACGCCTCCTCCGACGAGGACCTGTTCATGGCGCAGGGCTATGTCCAGGCGCAGGACCGGTTCTACGAGATGGACGTGCGCCGGCACATGACCTCCGGCCGCCTGTCGGAGATGTTCGGCAAGGGCCAGGTCAAGAACGACGAGTTCCTGCGCACCCTCGGCTGGCACCGGATCGCCCAGCGGGAGTACGACACCAAGCTGTCGCCCGCCGCGAAGAAGTACCTCCGGGCATACGCCGAGGGCGTCAACGCCTACCTCAAGGGCAAGGACGGCGCGGATCTCTCCCTGGAGTACGCGGCCCTGGGGCTGACCAACGACTACACGCCGGAGAAGTGGACCCCGGTCGACTCCGTGGCCTGGCTGAAGGCGATGGCCTGGGACCTGCGCGGCAACATGCAGGACGAGATCGACCGCGCCCTGATGACCAGCCGTCTCGGCCCGCAGCAGATCCAGGAGCTGTACCCGCAGTACCCCTACGGCCGCCACAAGCCGATCGTGCAGGAAGGCCAGTACGACGAGCTGAGCAAGAGCTTCCAGCAGAGCGGCGGCACGGGCACCTCGCAGCCCACGGGCACGACGGGCACTACGGGTACCACAGGCACGACCGGCACCACGGGTACGACGGGTGCGACCGGCACGACCGGCACCACGGGTGCGAGCGGCACCACGGGCACGACGGGCACGACCGGTACCTCGGGCACCACGGGCACCACCACCGGCGCGAGCGGTTCCGGCCTCACGAGCCAGCTGGGCGGCCTCTACAACGTCCTGGACAACGTGCCCGCGGCGGTCGGCGTGAACGGTCAGGGCATCGGTTCGAACTCCTGGGTCGTCGCCGGGAAGTACACCGTCAGCAAGAAGCCCCTCCTCGCCAACGACCCGCACCTGTCGGCGTCCCTGCCGTCCGTCTGGTACCAGATGGGCCTGCACTGCCGGACCGTGTCGAGCAAGTGCCAGTACGACGTCGCCGGCTACACGTTTGCCGGGATGCCCGGTGTGATCATCGGCCACAACGCGAAGATCGCCTGGGGGCTGACCAACTCCGGCGTCGACGTCACCGACCTGTACCTGGAGAAGGTGACCGCGAACGGTTACCTGTACGACGGCAAGGTGCGGCCCTTCAAGACCCGCGAGGAGACCATCGAGGTCGCCGGCGGCCAGTCCAAGACGATCGTCGTCCGGCAGACCCAGGACGGCATGCCCCTGCTGTCCGACCGCGACGACGAACTCGTCCAGGTCGGCAGGAAGGCCGCCGTCAACACCGCCGCGCCCGACCGCGGCGACGGCTACGGCATCGCCCTGAGGTGGACCGCGCTCGACCCGGGCACCACCATGGACGCGGTGTTCGCCCTCGACAAGGCGTCGGACTGGAGCGAGTTCCGCTCGGCGGCGGCCCTGTTCGACGTGCCCTCGCAGAACCTGGTCTACGCCGACACGGACAACCACATCGGCTACACGCTGCCCGGCAAGATCCCCACGCGCTCCGCCGCGGACGACGGTTCCGTCCCGGCGCCCGGCTGGGAGTCGAAGTACCACTGGACCGGCTTCGTCAAGCAGGACGAGCTGCCCTACGAGTACGACCCCGCGCGCGGCTACATCGTCACCGCCAACCAGGCCGTCGTCGGCAAGGACGCGTACCCGTACACGCTCACCGCCGACTGGGGCTACGGCACCCGCAGCCAGCGCATCACCGACCTGATCGAGTCCAAGATCAAGGACGGCGGCAGGATCTCCACCGACGACATGCGGCAGATGCAGCTGGACAACAGCAGCGAGATCGCCAAGCTCCTGGTGCCCAAGCTGCTGAAGCTCGACCTGGACGACCCGGACGTCCGTGAGGCGCAGAAGCTGCTGGAGGGCTGGGACTACACCCAGGACGCCGACTCCGCCGCGGCCGCCTACTTCAACTCGGTGTGGCGCAACATCCTCAAGCTCGCCTTCGGCAACAAGCTCCCCAAGGAGCTGCGCGTCAAGGGGCAGTGCCTGTGGGTCGACAAGATCGACAGCACCGGCCCGGTGGACGACGACACCAAGGTCCGCGAGTGCGGCCAGCGTGACGCCGACCAGGCACAGCCGGATGGCGGCGACCGCTGGTACGAGGTCGTGCGCACCCTGATGGACAAGCCGGACAGCGACTGGTGGAAGACGCCCAGGTCGGGCACCCGCCCCGGCGCGGCCAACCGCGACCAGCTCTTCGCCCGCGCGATGATCGACGCCCGCTGGGAGCTGACCGCCAAGCTCGGCAAGGACATCGACACCTGGAGCTGGGGCCGGCTGCACCGCCTGTTCCTGAAGAACCAGACGCTCGGCACCGAGGGCCCCAAGGCCGTGCAGTACCTGCTCAACCGCGGCCCCTGGAAGCTCAGCGGCGGCGAGGCGGCGGTGAACGCGTCCGGCTGGAACGCCGCCGGCGGCTACAACGTCGTGTGGGTGCCGTCCATGCGGATGGTCGTCAACCTCGCCGACCTCGACAAATCCAAGTGGATCAACCTGACGGGTGCCTCCGGGCACGCCTTCAGCGCGCACTACACGGACCAGACGGGCATGTGGGCCAAGGGCGAACTGCTGCCCTGGTCGTTCTCGGACAAGGCGGTCGGCAGGAGCACGAGCGACACCCTCGTCCTGAAGCCGTGAGCCGCTGACGGCACCGCACGGGAAAAGGCCCTCCACGCGCGCGTGGAGGGCCTTTTCCCGTGCGCGAAGCCCGGTGGACCTGCGGGGCGCCGGTCAGGCGGGCGCGAAACGGTGTACGCCGCGAGGCGTCACCGCCGCGTGCACGGGCTTGTCGTGCGCCTCGGCCGGGACGCGCGCGACGATCTCCGTGTCGTACAGCAGCACCACGAGCCGGGGGCGGGCGCCCGCTCCCTCGAGACGGGCCAGCACCCGGTCGTACGAGCCTCCGCCGCGCCCCAGGCGCATCCCGCGCCCGTCCACCGCGAGTCCCGGCAGCAGGACGACGTCCGCGTCCGTCACGGCGTCCGGGCCGAGGCGCGCGCCGGACGGCTCGGACAGCGTCATCCGCCCGCCGTGCCGGACCCGCGCGAGGGAGTCCGGGCCGGTGTACTCGCCCCAGTCCAGATCGTTGTCGGGCAGCAGCACGGGGAGCAGCACGCGCACCCCGCGGGCGCGCAGCGCGTCCAGCAGCGCGAGGGTGCCCGGTTCGCCGCCCACGGAGACGTACGCCGCCACCGTGCGCCCGCCCGCCAGCTCGGGCAGCTCCAGCGCGCGTTCCGCCAGCGCCCGCCCCGCCGTGCGGACGTCATCCGCCGTCAACCTGTTCCTCACCGCGAGGATCTCCCGCCGCAACGTGGCCTTGTCAGGCTCGCCCGTACGTCCGCCGTGTTCCACTGGTCGTTCTCGCACCCTTCTCTTAATGCAGGCGATATGAGGGTCAACCAACCGGAGCCACAGATCTCCCACAAAGGCACCGGATATGGTTGCGGGCATGACTCAGTCCCACCCCAGGATCAGCAAGGCTGTCATCCCCGCGGCAGGCCTCGGCACCCGGTTCCTGCCGGCGACCAAGGCCACTCCCAAGGAGATGCTGCCGGTCGTAGACAAGCCGGCGATCCAGTATGTGGTCGAGGAGGCCGTGGCGGCGGGACTCGACGACGTCCTCATGGTCACCGGGCGCAACAAGCGCCCCCTGGAGGACCACTTCGACCGCAACTACGAGCTGGAGTCGGCGCTCGGCAAGAAGGGCGACGCCGAACGCCTCGCGAAGGTGCAGGAGTCCAGCGACCTGGCCACCATGCACTACGTGCGCCAGGGCGACCCCCGCGGGCTCGGGCACGCCGTGCTGTGCGCCGCCCCGCACGTCGGCCACGAGCCGTTCGCCGTCCTCCTCGGTGACGACCTCATCGACCCGCGGGACCCGCTGCTCCAGCGCATGATCGAGGTCCAGGAACGGCACGGCGGCAGCGTGATCGCCCTCATGGAGGTCGCGCCCGAGCAGATGCACCTGTACGGCTGCGCGGCCGTGGAGGCCACCGTCGACGGCGACGTGGTCAAGGTGACCGGACTGGTCGAGAAGCCGGACCCGGCGGACGCCCCGTCGAACTACGCGGTCATCGGCCGCTACGTCCTCGACCCGCACATCTTCGGCATACTGCGCACCACCGAGCCGGGCCGCGGCGGCGAGATCCAGCTGACCGACGCCCTCCAGCAGCTCGCCCAGGACGAGAAGGCCGGCGGCCCCGTGCACGGCGTCGTCTTCAAGGGCCGCCGCTATGACACCGGCGACCGTGGCGACTACCTCCGTGCCATTGTCAGACTCGCATGCGAACGTGAGGACCTGGGCCCGGACTTCCGGACCTGGCTCCGCAGTTACGTAGCCGAGGAGATGCAGCAGCCTTGACCAGCGCCGCGACCCGCCCCGCCGGCCCGGACGACCTGTGGTCGGTGGACGAGCACCTGGAGGACATCCTCTCCACCGTCCGCCCCCTGGAACCCATCGAGCTGCAACTGCTCGACGCCCAGGGCTGTGTCCTGGTCGAGGACGTCACGGTGCCGGTGTCCCTGCCGCCGTTCGACAACAGCTCCATGGACGGGTACGCGGTGCGGGTCGCGGACATCGCGGGCGCCGGCGAGGAGTTCCCCGCCGTCCTGGAGGTCGTCGGGGACGTCGCGGCGGGCGCGGCCGACCCGGTCCGGGTCGGCCCCGGGCAGGCCGCGCGCATCATGACCGGCGCGCCGCTGCCGCCCGGCGCCGAGACCGTCGTCCCCGTCGAGTGGACCGACGGAGGACTCGGCGAGGGCCCGGTGAGCGGCATGCGGTCACGCAGCCTGGCTCCCCAGGGCGCCGAGGGGCAGGTGTGCGTGTACCGGTCCGCCGCGGCACGCGCGCACGTACGCGCCAGGGGCAGCGACGTGAAGGCCGGTGACCTGGCCCTGGAGGCGGGCACGGTCCTCGGCCCGCCGCAGCTCGCCCTGCTCGCCGCGATCGGCCGCGGCACGGTCCGGGTGCGCCCGCGCCCGCGCGTGGTCGTCCTGTCCACCGGCAGCGAACTCGTCCAGCCCGGTGAGGAACTGGGCCCCGGCCAGATCCACGACTCCAACAGCTTCGCGCTCACCGCCGCCGCGCGGGACGCGGGCGCCATCGCCTACCGGGTCGGTGCCGTCGCCGACGACGCCGAGACCCTCCGCTCCACCATCGAGGACCAGCTGATCCGCGCGGACCTGCTGGTGACCACGGGCGGGGTGAGCGTCGGGGCGTACGACGTCGTCAAGGAGGCGCTGTCGTACGCCGCCGACGCGGACGAGGCGGGCAGCGGTGTGGAGTTCCGCAGGCTCGCCATGCAGCCCGGCAAGCCCCAGGGCTTCGGCTCCATCGGCCCCGACCACACCCCGCTGCTGGCCCTGCCCGGCAACCCGGTGTCGTCGTACGTCTCCTTCGAGCTGTTCGTCCGTCCCGCGATCCGCACGCTGTCGGGCCTCAAGGACATCCACCGGCCCCGCGCGCGGGCAGAGCTCACGGCGGACGAGGCGCTGCGCTCGCCCCGGGGGCGCCGCCAGTTCCTGCGCGGCGTCCACGCCGGCGGGAAGGTCAGCCCCGTGGGCGGCGCGGGCTCCCACCTGATCGCGGCGCTCGCGCGGGCGAACGCGCTGATCGTCGTGCCCGAGGACGTGGAGTCGGTGGAGCCCGGCACCGAGGTGGAGGTCGTCCTCCTCGGCTGACGCACGCGCGCGTGCCCGTCCACAGGTGGATCCTCGTCGGCTGCGCGTCCCGGCTTGGCGGTAGCGTGTCGGGCACAGCAGGCCCGCGCACCGCACCGCGCCGGGCCCGGACCGGGAGCGCCACACCATGACTGTGCCTTCCCGGGGGGAGACCCCCGGACGCCCTGTGCAGGACCGACTGACGCACATCGACGAGGCGGGCGCGGCCCGCATGGTCGACGTGTCCGGGAAGGACGTGACCGAGCGCACCGCCCGCGCCGGCGGCCGGGTCCTCGTCTCACCGCGCGTGGTCGAGTTGCTGCGAGGTGAGGGGATGCCCAAGGGGGACGCCCTCGCCACCGCCCGCATCGCGGGGATCATGGGCGCCAAGCGCACCCCCGATCTCATCCCGCTGTGCCACCCGTTGTCGGTGTCCGGTGTGAGACTGGACCTGTCGGTCGCGGACGACGCCGTGGAGATCCGGGCCACCGTGAGGACGACGGACCGCACGGGCGTCGAGATGGAGGCCCTCACCGCGGTGACGGTCGCCGCGCTCACCGTGATCGACATGGTCAAGGCGGTCGACAAGGGAGCGGTCATCACGGACGTACGGGTGGAGGAGAAGACGGGCGGCGCGTCGGGCGACTGGAGCCGGTCATGACCGGCGACGGCACGACCGGCGGGGCGCTGCGGGCGCCGTACGCCGCGCTGGTCGTCACCGCGTCCAACCGGGCCGCCGCCGGGGTCTACGAGGACAGGGGCGGCCCGCTGGTCGTGCAGGGCCTGGAGGGCTTCGGCTTCGCCGTGGACGGGCCGCGGGTGGTGCCCGACGGTGATCCGGTCGAGGCGGAACTGCGGGCGGCCGTGGAGGCCGGGTACGACGTGGTCGTCACCACCGGCGGTACGGGCGTCTCGCCCACCGACCGCACCCCCGAGGCGACCCGCGCGGTCATCGACCACGAGGTGCCGGGCATCGCGGAGGCCGTCCGCGCGTACGGGCGGGACAAGGTGCCCACCGCCGCGCTGTCCCGGGGACTCGCGGGCGTGGCCGGCGGAACGCTGATCGTCAACCTGCCCGGGTCCACCGGAGGGGTGCGGGACGGCCTCGCCGTCCTGGAGCCCCTCCTCGTGCACGCCGTCGACCAGATCCGCGGCGGTGACCACCCCAGACCCGGCAGCGGTGGGGGTGCGAGCTGAACAGCCCTGCCTGGCCCGCCGTGCTGGCGGACGGCGAGGTCGTCCTCCGGCCGATAAAGCTGCGCGACCAGCGGGTCTGGCGCGAGGTGAACCGGCGCAACCGCGACTGGCTGCGGCCCTGGGAGGCGACCATCCCGCCGCCCACGCCGAGCGGGCCGGTCGCGCACCGGCCGACCTACCGCCAGATGGTCCGGCATCTGCGGGCGGAGGCCGGCGCGGGCCGGATGCTGCCGTTCGTCATCGAGTACCAGGGGCGGCTCGTCGGACAGCTGACGGTCGCCGGGATCACCTGGGGGTCGATGTGTTCCGGACACGTCGGTTACTGGGTGGACCAGGGGGTGGCCGGCCGCGGGGTGATGCCGACGGCCGTCGCGCTCGCGGTGGACCACTGTTTCCGCACCGTCGGACTGCACCGCGTCGAGGTCTGCATTCGCCCCGAGAACCGGCCGAGCCGCCGGGTCGTGGAGAAACTCGGATTCCGCGAGGAGGGGGTCCGGCCGCGTTATCTGCACATCGACGGGGCCTGGCGCGACCACCTGGTCTTCGCGCTCACCGCGGAAGAGGTGCCCGACGGGCTGCTCAGCCGCTGGCACCGGGCGCGCTCGCGCGAGGCCCGGCGCGCCGAGGGCTCGGCCGGCGCCCCGGGGAATCCCGCCGAGCGCCCGAGGAATTGAATATGTGTTCGAAATTGATCGGGTGTTGACCGTTCGTGCGGCGCATAATTCGCGCCTACGGCGGTCCGCTGATCGCATCGGTCCCAAAAAATGCTGGAAATATCAGCCGGATCGTGCGACACACCGGCCCAATTGGCGGATGGCCCCACGCAAACCCCTCTACCGTGTGAGGCGTGAGCAGCAGCGGCCTCATCTACGCAGTCATTGTCGGGGCCTGGGCCGCCTACTTGGTGCCGATGTGGCTCCGTAGGCAGGACGAGCTGAACGAGGCCCGTCCGACGGAACGCTTCAGCACCGCCATCCGGCTGCTGTCCGGACGGGCGGGGATGGAGCGCCGGTACGCCAGGGACCTGCGGGCGCGCTCCACCCAGGAGGGGGAGCCGGACGCCGGCGATCCGGACGCGGTCACCGACTCGGTGGACGTCCGGGCCTTCGCCATGCCTCCGACCCGCCGTCAGACCGCCCCGGACGCCGGGCCCGAGACACCCGGCACCGCCGAACCGGCACGCGACCAGGCCGCCGGGCCGGCGGCCGGACCGGCGGCCGGACCGGCGGCCGGGCCTGGATCCGGCCACCCGCCCGGGATCCCGCCCCAGCGGGAGCCGGCCGTCCGGCGCGAACCCTCGGCACAGGCGGCCGAGGCGCGCGCCCGGCGCTCGAAGGTGCTCGCGCGCCGGCGGCGCACCACCGTGATGCTCTTCCTCGCCTTCACGCTCGGCGCGATCGTCGCCGCCGTCGGCGGGCTCGCCTTCCTGTGGGTGCCCGCCGTGCCGGCCGTGACGCTCAGCGGCTACATCGCCTATCTGCGGGCGCAGGAGCGCCGCCGGTTCGCCTACCAGATGGACCGCCGGCACGCCGAGGTGGCCGCCCAGCGCCTGCGCGAGCGCCAGCCGCGCCGCCGGGCCCCGCTCGACGCCGGCCCCGGCGCGGACCAGCCGGAGGAGGGTCCGGACAGCGGCACGGACACCGGCCTGTCCGCGCTCGCCGCGGACCGCCGTGCGCTCGTCGAGCAGACCGACCACGCCGAGTGGGTCGACCAGCAGCGGGAGCGGCAGCGCAGGCCCGGGCACGGGGACAGCTGGGACCCGGTGCCGGTTCCCCTGCCGACGTACGTCACCGCGCCGGTCGCTCCGCGCGCCACCTCCGACGTGGATCTGGGGGCGCCCGACACCTGGAGTTCGGCGCGCTCCAGCGCGGTCGCGCCGGAGCGCGAGGCGGGCCACGCGCCGCAGGGCGAAGCGGACGAGGCGGCCTCCGCGTCCGGGGAGAAGCCGGTGGCCGGCCGCAGCGACGTCCGCCGTGCGGCCTCCGCGCGCCGGGCGCGGGAACGCGGCCGTACGCCTCTCTTCGACCAGTACGACGAGGGTGGGCGCCCGCGCGCGGCCAACGAGTGACCCCGGCCGCCCGCACCCCTCCCGGCCCGCCCTGACCAGTCAGGGAGCGGATTTCCGGGCACCGCGATCGGGATGCTAGAGTTTCACTCGTTGCAAGGGCCTGTGGCGCAGTCCGGTAGCGCACCTCGTTCGCATCGAGGGGGCCAGGGGTTCGAATCCCCTCAGGTCCACGCACAACTGTCCCCGAGTCAGCTCGGGACGGTGAACGAAGATCCCGCCGATCATCACGATCGGCCGGGATCTTCGTCGTTTCACGGGCATGGCGCGTGGCCGGGTCCGCGCCGCCGGGGAAGCGGTGCGGGGGCGGGGCGGGACCCGGCGCGTGGATGGCTCACAGGCGCTTGGCGTAGCAGCGGCTGTCCTCGTAGTGGCGGTAGTAGCCGAACTTCACGCAGGGCTCGTAGCCGCTGGAGGTGTACAGCGCGATCGCCTCGGGCTGCTTGGTGCCCGTCTCCAGGACCATGCGCAGCCGGCCGGCCGCGCGGGCGTCCTCCTCCAGGGCCGCGAGGATGCGGCGGGCCAGGCCGCGGCCCCGCATGCCCTCGACGACGTACATGCGCTTGAGTTCGGCGTCGCCGTCCTCGTTGCCCTCCTCGTTGCGGTCCTGGCCGCGCCAGCCGCCGGTGGCCACGGGGCGGTCGTGCTCGTCGTACGCGATCAGGTACAGGCCCCGGGGCGGGTCGAAGTCGGCGGGGTCGAGGGCAGTGGCGTCGCCCCCGTCGCCGTAGCGCAGGTGGTACTCGGCCTGGACCTCGTCGTTGAGCTTGGTGGCGTCGGGGTGATCGAACCGAACGCGACGTATATTCATTCTGGGTATCGTACTTCTATGCAGTAGGCGGCAGGGGTCGGGCTCGTGCGGACCCTGACCAGTGTGCCGGTAGGGTGCCCGGGTGCTGACTGTGACCTCCGTGAACGTGAATGGACTGCGGGCCGCCGCGAAGAAGGGCTTCGTGGAGTGGCTCGCCGGGACCGGGGCGGACGTCGTCTGCCTCCAGGAGGTCCGCGCCGAGCCGCACCAGCTCCCCGAGGAGGTCCGCGGCCCCGACGGCTGGCACGTCACCCACGCCCCGGCCGCCGCGAAGGGCCGCGCGGGCGTCTCCCTCTACACGCGCCGCGAACCCGACCGGGTCCGGGTCGGCTTCGGCTCGGCCGAGTTCGACGGCAGCGGGCGCTACGTCGAGGCCGACCTGCCCGGCGTCACCGTCGCCTCCCTCTACCTGCCCTCCGGCGAGGCCGGCACCGAGCGGCAGGACGAGAAGGTCCGCTTCATGGACGAGTTCCTCACCTACCTGAAGGACCTGCGGGAGCGGGCCGCCGCCGACGGGCGCGAGGTGCTGGTCTGCGGCGACTGGAACATCGCCCACCGGCAGGCCGACCTGAAGAACTGGCGCGGCAACACCAAGAACTCCGGCTTCCTGCCCGAGGAGCGCGCCTGGCTCGGCCGGGTCCTCGAACCGGCGGACGGCGGCTACGTCGACGTCGTCCGCGCGCTCCACCCGGACACCGAGGGCCCGTACACGTGGTGGTCGTACCGGGGGCGGGCCTTCGACAACGACTCGGGGTGGAGGATCGACTACCAGATCGCCACGCAGGGGCTCGCCGGCCGGGCGGTCAAGGGTTTCGTCGAGCGCGCGGCCACGCATGCCGAGCGGTGGTCGGACCACGCGCCGGTCACCGTCGTGTACGACCTGTAGCGGGCCTACGGGTGCCCCTGGCCGCGCTCGGCCATGCGGCGGTCCAGGGCCAGGGAGAGTTCCGCCTCCACCACGCTGCGGGCCAGCGGGCGCAGGCGGTGGAGGTCCTCCTCGGGGGCGTGGCGCAGGATCAGGCCGGTGAAGAGGGCGGCCAGGGTGTCGGCGTGTTCGCGGACGCGGGCGCCGGCCGCCAGGACCTCGGCGAGCGGTATGCCCTCGCGGACCAGGGCGGAGGAGACGTCGAGCAGGCGCCGGCTGATGTGGACGATCTCGTCGCCGTCGGTGCCGAGGTAGCCCAGTTCCATGGCGGCGGCGAGGTTGTCGGGGGTGACCTCGCCCTCGAAGCGGGCGGCGAGCTCCTCGGGGGTGAGGCGGACCGGCTCCTCCTCGCTGGGGGTGCCCACGCCGAGCAGGTCGGCGACGTCGCGTCCGTGGTCGAAGGCCTCGGCCAGCTCGGCGATGCCGGTCAGGGTGTGGCCGCGCTCCAGGAGGGCCGCGACGGTGCGCAGCCGGGCCAGGTGGTGGTCGTCGTACCAGGCGATGCGGCCCTCGCGGCGGGGTGGCGGCAGCAGTCTGCGCTCGCGGTAGAAGCGCAGGGTGCGCACGGTGATGCCGGCCAGCCGGGCCAGTTCCTCCGTGCGGTACTCGCGGGGCGCCGGGGGGTGCGCCGCCCGGGGGCCGGCCTCGAAGTGCTCTGCGTCCTCTGCCACGACCGCAGCCTATGGCGTACCGCCGGTAACTTCCTTCTCCCGCCCCCTACCGCTCGGTACGGAGCTGCTCTACAGTCCCATTGCGCCAGTGTTCACTGGCAGGGTTTCTAGGTGATGCGTGGAGGTCTCGGGATGACCGAGCACGAGCATGTGCGGGTGGCGGTGATCGGGTCCGGCTTCGGCGGTCTCGGGGCCGCCGTGCGGCTGCGCCGGGAAGGGATCACCGACTTCGTCGTCCTGGAACGGGCCGACAGCGTCGGTGGCACCTGGCGGGACAACAGTTACCCCGGGTGCGCCTGCGACGTGCCCTCCCACCTCTACTCCTTCTCCTTCGCGCCGCACCCCGACTGGCCGCGCACCTTCTCCGGGCAGCGGCACATCCGGGCCTACCTGGAGCACGTCACCGACCTGTTCGGACTGCGCCCGCACCTGCGTCTGGGCTCCGAGGTCAAGCTGATGACCTGGGACACCGAGAAGCTGCGGTGGACCGTCGAGACCACGCGCGGCACGCTGACCGCCGACGTCGTCGTCTCCGCCACCGGGCCGCTGTCCGACCCGAAGATCCCCCGCATCCCGGGCCTGGAGTCCTTCCCGGGTGAGGTGTTCCACTCCGCTCGCTGGGACCACGACTACGACCTGCGCGGCAAGCGGGTCGCCATGGTCGGCACCGGCGCCTCCGCCATCCAGATCGTGCCCGCCATCCAGCCGCAGGTCGGCCGGCTCACCCTCTTCCAGCGCACCCCGCCGTGGGTGCTGCCCCGCGTCGACCGGGCCATCAGCGGCGCCGAGCGATGGCTGCACCGGCGGCTGCCGGTCACCGCCCAGGTCCGGCGCGGGCTGCTGTGGGGCATCCGCGAGCTCCAGGTCCAGGCGTTCACCAAGCGCCCCGACGAACTCGGCGTCGTCGAACAGCTCGCCAAGCGCAACATGGCCCGTGCCGTCAAGGACCCGGCCCTGCGTGCCAGGCTCACCCCCGACTACCGCATCGGCTGCAAGCGCATCCTGCTCTCCAGCACGTACTACCCGGCGCTCGCCCGGCCCAATGTGGACGTCGTCGCCAGTGGGCTCAGCGAGGTCCGCGGGTCGACGGTCGTCGCGGCCGACGGCACCCAGGCCGAGGTCGACGCGATCATCTTCGGTACGGGCTTCCACGTCACGGACATGCCCATCGCCGAGCGTGTGGTCGGCGCCGACGGCGTGACGCTCGCCGAGTCCTGGAAGGGCGGCATGCGGGCGCTGCGCGGCGCCGCGGCGGCCGGGTTCCCGAACTTCATGACGGTCATCGGGCCCAACACCGGCCTGGGGAACTCCTCCATGATCCTCATGATCGAGTCCCAGCTGAACTACCTGGCCGACTACCTGCGCCAGCTCGGCGTCCTGGGCGACGGCACCGCCCTGGACGCCCGGCCCGCCGCCGTCGAGGCCTGGAACGAGCGGGTGCAGGAGCGCATGAAGCGGACCGTGTGGAACACCGGTGGCTGCACCAGCTGGTACCAGGACGCGAGCGGTCGCAACACCACCATCTGGCCCGGTACGACGACGGAGTTCCGGCGCGCGACCCGGCGGGTGGACCTCGCGGAGTACGAGGTCGTGCGCGCCGCCGGGCGGTCCGCGCCGGCGCGGACCGACGGGACCCGGCAGAGCGAGGCCGCCGCATGAGCCGGCGCACTCCGGTCACCTCCGTGACCTCCGGCCCCTACGCCCCGCCCACCCCCGCCCGCACCCTCACCGTCACGTCCGCCGACGGCGCGCGCCTGCACGTCGAGGTGCACGGCCCGCAGGACGCGCCGCCGGTCGTCCTCTCCCACGGCTGGACCTGCTCGACGGCGTTCTGGGCGGCCCAGATACGGGACCTGGCGGCCGACCACCGGGTGATCGCCTACGACCAGCGGGGCCACGGGCGCAGTCCGTCGAGCCCCGCCTGCACCACCGACGCGCTGGCGGACGACCTGGAAGCGGTGCTCGCGCGGACACTCGCCCCCGGGGAGAAGGCGCTGGTCGTCGGCCACTCCATGGGCGGAATGACGGTCATGGCCGCCGCCGGGCGCCCCCGCTTCCGCGAACACGCCGCCGCCGTCCTGCTGTGCAGCACGGGCAGTTCGCGGCTGATCGCCGAGTCGCTCGTGGTGCCGATGCGCGCCGGGCGCGTGCGCACCTGGCTCACCGGGCGCGTCCTCGGCTCGCGCGCGCCCCTCGGACCGGTCACGCCCCTCGCCCTGCGCGTCCTCAAGTACGGCACCATGGGCGCCGGTTCGGCCCGGCACATGGTGGAGGCGTGCGCGCGCATCGTGCACGGCTGCCCGCGCGCCGTCCGCCACGCCTGGGCCGGGGTGCTGGGCACGCTCGACCTCGACCACGGCGTACGGGAGCTGCACGTGCCGACCGCCGTCCTGTTCGGCACGTCGGACCTGCTCACGCCCCCGGTGCACGCCCGGGCGCTGGTCGCCGCGCTGCCGCGCTGCGTCGGCCTCACCGAGCTGCCCGGCATCGGCCACATGACCCCGATCGAGGCGCCGGAGCCGGTGACCGGCCGCATCAGGGAACTGGCCGGCACGTACGTCACCGGGGCCGACTCCCCGAACTCCCCGGCAGGTTCCCCTGTCACACCCGTACAGCAGGTCAAGGAGGGCGCATGAGCAGGGTCAGCCTCGAAGGACAGGTCGCGGTCGTCACGGGAGCGGCGCGTGGCGTCGGTGAGCTGCTGGCGCGCAGGCTGTCCGCGCGCGGGGCGAAGGTCGCGCTGGTGGGGCTGGAGGAGGAGATGCTCAAGGAGGTCTCCGGGCGGCTGCACGGCGAGAGCGCGCACTGGTACGCCGACGTCACCGACCACGAGGCGATGAGCCGGGTCGCGCGGGAGGTGAAGGAACGGTTCGGGAAGGTCGACATCGTGGTCGCCAACGCCGGTGTGGCGGCCGGCGGTCCGTTCGCCGACTCCGATCCGCAGGCGTGGCGGCGGGTGATCGAGGTGAACCTGATCGGTTCGGCGGTGACCGCGCGGGCCTTCCTGCCGGTGCTGGCCGAGAGCCGCGGCTATCTGCTCCAGGTCGCCTCGCTCGCCGCGCTCACGCCGGCGCCGATGATGTCGGCGTACTGTGCGTCCAAGTCGGGTGTGGAGGCGTACGCGCACAGTCTGCGCGCCGAGGTCGGCCACCAGGGCGTGGGCGTCGGGGTCGCCTATCTGTCCTGGACCGACACCGACATGGTGCGCGGCGCCGACCAGGACGACGTCATGCGGGAGCTGCGCCAGCGGCTGCCGTGGCCGTCGAACAAGACCTACCCGCTGGGTCCTGCCGTGGACCGGCTCGTCGCCGGGATCGAGCGGCGCTCGGCGCATGTGTACGGACAGTGGTGGCTGCGCGGCATGCAGGGCGTGCGCGGCTACCTCCCCGCACTCATCGCCACGGTCGGGCAGCGCGAGATGAAGCGGTTCGCACCCCGGCTCCAGGGGATGCGCTCCGGACTCGTCGGCGCAGGTGGGGCGGCTGACGAGACCGCTCGCGCCACGCACCGTAACTGATCGACATGCACTCCGTGTTCGCCCGTGTGAATCTGGTCGAGGCCCCACCGAGGGGCCGAATCCCCACCCACTACGGGAGTGAACCCACATGGGTATGAAGGACCAGTTCCAGGAGAAGTCGGGCCGGCGGCCGGAGCAGGCCGAGGAGAAGCTCGGCCAGTCCCGCGAGAAGGCAGGCCAGCGCGGTCCGCAGGACCGCCAGGGCCGCCAGGGCCGTCAGGACCGTCAGGGTCAGCAGCCTGAGCGGACCCGCCCGGGCCACCGTGACATCGAGGACACGGAGCAGCAGGCGGAGGACCGCTTCGACCAGGACTACGACGCCTAGTCGAGGCCCGGCCCGACCGGCGTGGGGTGCCCTTCTCGCGAAGGGTGCCCCGCGCCGCTGTCCTGGGGACGGCCCCTCAGGAGGCGTGCCTCGGGGGCAGTTTCGGCCGGGAACGGTCCGGGACGTCGCGGTAGCCCGGTGGCGTCGCCGCGGGGGTGACCGCCAGGAGGTCCAGGGCCAGCCGGACGGCGTCGGCCAGTTGGGCGTGGCGGCCCTCGGCCCAGTCCAGCGGGGTGCGCGTGATGTCCAGGTCCGGGGAGACGCCGTGGTTCTCGACGGACCAGCCGTAGGCGTCGAACCAGGCCGCGTTCATGGGGACGGTGATGACCGTGCCGTCGCCCAGCCGGTGCCGTCCGGTCATGCCGACGACCCCGCCCCAGGTGCGCTGGCCGACCACCGGGCCGAGCCCCAGCAGTTTGAAGGCCGCCGTGATCATGTCGCCGTCGGACGAGGTCGCCTCGTCGGCCAGGGCCACCACCGGGCCGCGGGGGGCGTTCGAGGTGTACGACACCGGTTGCGCGTCCCGGGTCAGGTCCCAGCCCACGATCTTGCGGGTCAGTTTCTCGATGACGAGTTCGCTGATGTGGCCGCCCGCGTTGCCGCGCACGTCCACGATCAGCGCGGGCCGGGAGACCTCCATGCGCAGGTCGCGGTTGAACTGGGCCCAGCCGGAACCGCCCATGTCGGGGATGTGCAGATAGCCGCACTTTCCGTCGCTCAGCTCCCGGACGACCTCACGGCGCTTGGCCACCCAGTCCTGGTAGCGCAGCGGGCGTTCGTCGACGAGCGGGACGACGGCGACCCGCCGGGCCCGCCCGGGTTCGCCGTCGGCGGGGGTGAACGTCAGCTCCACGGTCGTACCGCCGGAGCCGGCGAGCAGGGGGTAGGGGCCGGTGAGCGGGTCGACCGGGCGGCCGTCGACGTGGGTGAGGACGGCGCCCTCGCGGATGCCCGTGCCGGCCAGCGGTGAGCGGGCCTTGGAGTCGGAGGAGTCGCCGGGCAGGACGCGTCCGACCAGCCACCGGCCGTCGCGGCGGACGAGGTTGGCGCCGAGCAGGCCCTGCCGGCGCTGGTAGTGGGGCGGACCCTCGTTGCGGCGGGCGGCGGTGACGTAGGCGTGGGAGGTGCCGAGTTCGCCGAGGACCTCGCGGAGCAGGTCCGCGAACTCGTCGGGGGAGGAGACCCGTTCGACCAGGGGACGGTACTGGGCGAGCACCGCGTCCCAGTCGATGCCGCACATGCCCGGGTCCCAGAAGTAGGCGCGGATCAGGCGTCCCGCCTCGTCGTAGGCCTGGCGCCACTCGGCGGGCGGGTCGGCCTCGTGCAGGATGCGGCGCGTGTCGATCCAGACGGTCGTGTCGCTGTCGCCGGGCTCGGCCGACGGTACGGCCCGCAGGTCGCCCTCGTCGACGACGACCAGCCGGGTGCCGTCGCCGCTGACGGCGAACCAGTCGAGGTGGCCGACGAGTTCGGACTTCTTCGCCTTGCCGATGCCGAAGTGTTCGAGGGTCGGGCGGCCGGTGGTGTCGTCGGGGCTGGCGAAGGTCTCGCCGAGCGCGCCGGAGATCGGCCAGCGCAGCCAGACCAGGCCACCGCCGGCGACCGGGTACAGCGCGGAGTACTTGGAGGCGATGACCGGGAACGGCGTGACCCGGCTCTCCAGCCCCTCCACCTCGACGGTCACCGTGCCGGCCTCGCCGGTGTCCTCGTCGTCCACCAGCGGGTCGAGTCCGCCGGCGGCGGGGCGGCCCTCGGGGTTCAGGGCGAAGGGGGAGGGGGTCGCCGAGGAGAGCGGGACGAGGTACGGGCGGCAGCCGAGCGGGAAGGACAGGTCGCCGGTGTGGACGTCGTACACCGGGTCGAAGCCGCGCCAGGAGAGGAAGGCGAGGTAGCGGCCGTCGCGGGTGAACACCGGGTTCTCGTCCTCGAAGCGGCCGTTGGTCACGTCCACGATGAGCCGGTCCTTGATCCGGGCCAGCTTGATCTGGCGCAGGGTGCGGCCGATGCCGGGGTGGGACCAGGTGAGCCAGGCGCCGTCGGGGGAGAAGGCGAGGTCCCGCACAGGTCCGTTCCCGGACCGCACCAGCTCGGTCACCCGCCCACCCGGACCACCGGCCTCTGTGTCCGTCGTGCCCGTCCCTTCCTCCTCCGGCACGTCGATCAGCAGCAGCCGTCCGTCGTGCGAGGCGACGGCCAGCCGTTCGCCCTGCGGGTCGCAGACCAGCTCCCGGACGCGGCCCAGTGCGCCGGAGGCGAGCCGGCGCGGCGGGCGGTCGCCGGTGGCGCGGGGCAGGCGGGCGATCTCGACGGCGTCCTCGCCCTCGGCGTCGGTGACGTAGGCGACCTGCCCGGTGGAGCCCAGCATCTCCGGCAGCCGTACCCGGACGCCGGGCGTGTCGGCGAGGGTGCGGGCGGGGCCGTCGCGGTGGGTGAGCCAGTACAGGCTGCCGCGGACGACGACGGCGCTGGCCCGGCCGGTCTCGTCCACGGAGATGCCGTCGATGTCCTGCGCGGCCGGCACCTGGTGGCGGCGGCGGCCGGTGCGCGGTCCGGCGAGCCGGACGTCGAGTCTGCGCGGTACGCCGTCGGGGGAGAAGTCGTCCACCAGCCACAGGTCGCCCGCGCACTGGTAGACCACGCGGCTGCCGTCGCCGGCGGCGTGCCGGGCGTAGAAGGTGTCGTGGTCGGTGTGGCGGCGCAGGTCGCTGCCGTCATAGGCGCAGGAGTAGAGGTTGCCGATGCCCTCGTGGTCGGAGAGGAACGCGATCCGGCCGGCGACGAACACGGGGGAGGACAGATGGCCGCCGAGGTCCGGCAGGAGCCGCTGCCCGTGCAGCCACAGCCGGCCCATGGCGCCGCCGCGGTACCGCTTCCAGGCGGCCGGTTCGTGCGGCGGGGTACCGGTGAGCAGCAGCGTCCTGCGCTCACCGGCGAGGTCGGTGGCCTGGATGTCGGCGACCGGCCCCCAGGGCAGCCGTCCGCCCGGGTCGCCGTCGGCAGGGACCTTGTAGGCCCAGGTGAAGTGCGAGAAGGGCTGGCCGTGGGAGGCGACGGCCAGGATGTCCGTGGTGCCGTCCGGGTCGGGGGGCGTCCAGCCGCACACCTGGGTGTCGGCGCTGCCCCAGTACGTCAGCTGTCTCGCGGGCCCGCCGTCGACGGCGACGAGGTGGATCTCGGGGGCGAGGCTGCGCCAGGTCGTGTACGCGATGTGCCGGCCGTCGGGCGAGAAGCGCGGGGGCCCGGTCTTGGTGCGGTCCACGGTGAGCCGCCAGGCGCGGCCCGGGGTGTCGAGGGGGGCCAGCCAGAGGTCGTCCTCGGCCACGAAACACAGCAGGTCGCCGCTGAGGTGGGGACAGCGCAGATAGCTCACCTCCCCATGCTTTTCCCGTCCCACGGCACCAGCAACTCGTGAGCCCGCGCCGGGCGGGCCCTTACGGGCTCTTCACCTTCGTGACCCAGCACACGTACGAAACCGTTTCGTTTCGCAGATGGCCGGGGTATCTTCAGTCAGGTACGACGACGAAAGTTCCGGAAGCGGGGAAGGTGACAGGCATGACCGAAGCCGTCTCGACGGCGCGTCGCAGCCGGATCACCCCCGAGCGGGAGGCCGAGCTGTACGAAGCCGTCCTCGACCTGCTCCGGGAGGTCGGCTACGACGCCCTCACCATGGACGCCGTGGCCGCCCGCACCCGGTCCAGCAAGGCCACGCTCTACCGCCAGTGGGGCGGCAAGGCCCAGCTGGTCGTCAAGGCGCTGCGACACGGCAAGCGGATCCACACGGGGGACATCGACACCGGTTCCCTCCGCGGCGACCTGCACGCCGTCGTGGCGCTGGAGGACGACTGCACCATGGAGCGGAACTCCGCGCTGATGCGGGGCGTCGCCATGGCGATGCACCACAACGCCGATCTGCGCGAGGCCTTCCGGGACCAGATGGTCGACCCCGAGATGGGCGGCTTCCGGCAGGTGATACAGCGCGCGATCGACCGGGGCGAGGTCCATCCGGACTGCCCGGCGATCGAGTTCCTGCTGCACATGATGGTCGGCGGCTTCGCCACCCGGGCCCTGCTGGACGACCAGCCGCCCACCCAGGCCTTCCTCACCTCGTACATCGACGCCGTGGTCCTCCCCGCCCTCGGCGTGCGGACCGACTGACACTCCCCTCGAACCAGCCCCGAACCAGCCTCCACCTGACGTCACCGCTCACGTCGTCGGGCTGATCACCCCTGCCCAGCTGAATCCACGACCTGACCGGGAGTACGCCTCCGTGGCCACGTTCCTCTACAAACTCGGCCGGCTCGCCTTCCGGCGACGCCACTTCGTCGCCCTCCTATGGGTCGCCCTGCTCACCCTCGCGGGGGTGGGCGCCGCCTCCGCGCCGGCGGCCGGCAACACCTCCTTCTCCATCCCCGGCACCGAGGCCCAGAAGGCCTTCGACCTGCTGGAACAGCGCTTCCCCGGCATGAGCGCCGACGGCGCCACCGCCCGGGTCGTCTTCAAGGACGGCCACGGCGGGAAGATGACGGACGCCGGCAACAAGGCGACCGTCGAGAAGACCGTCAAGGAGCTGGGAAGCGGCTCCGAGGTCGCCTCCGTCGCCGACCCCTACCGCGGCCACGCCGTCAGCAAGAACGGCACCGTCGCCTACGCCTCGGTGAAGTACAAGGTCTCCGGCATGGAACTGGAGGACTCCTCCCGGGACGCCCTCAAGGCCGCCGCCCAGCACGCGCGGGACGCCGGACTGACCGTCGAGGTCGGCGGCGACGCCCTGAACGCCACGCCCGAGACCGGCTCCAGCGAGGTCATCGGCATCGCGATCGCCGCCGTCGTCCTCGTCATCACCTTCGGCTCCCTGCTCGCTGCCGGGCTGCCCCTGCTGACCGCGCTCATCGGCGTCGGCATCGGCGTCTCCACCATCACCGCGCTCGCCTCCACCCTGGACCTGGGCTCCACGACCTCCACCCTGGCCTCCATGATCGGCCTCGCCGTCGGCATCGACTACGCCCTGTTCATCGTCTCCCGCTACCGCGCCGAACTCACCGAGGGCCACGAACGCGAGGAAGCCGCCGGCCGCGCCGTCGGCACCGCCGGCTCCGCGGTGGTCTTCGCCGGCCTGACCGTCCTCATCGCCCTCGTCGGCCTGTCCGTCGTCAACATCCCGATGCTGACGAAGATGGGCGTCGCCGCCGCGGGCACCGTCGCCATCGCCGTCCTGATCGCCCTCACGCTGATCCCCGCGCTGCTCGGCTACGCCGGCCGCAAGGTCAAGCCGACCGGTGAGAAGAGCAGGCTGCTCGGCGGCGGCCGGGCCCCGAAGAACCCCGGCCGCCCCAACATGGGCACCCGCTGGGCCCGCTTCGTCGTCCGCCGGCCGGTCGCCGTGCTCCTGCTCGGCGTCGTCGGCCTCGGCGCGGCGGCCCTTCCGGCCACCTCCCTGGAGCTGGGCCTGCCCGACGACGGCTCCCAGCCCGTCTCCACCACCCAGCGCCGCGCCTACGACCTGCTCTCCGAGGGCTTCGGCCCCGGTTTCAACGGCCCCCTGATGGTCGTCGTCGACGCCAAGGGCAGCGCCCGTCCCAAGGCCGCCTTCACCGAGGTCCACGACCAGATCAAGGGCCTGAAGGACGTCGTCACGGTCACGCCGGCGACGCCGAACAAGGCCGGCGACACCGCGACCATCACCGTCGTCCCCAAGTCCAAGCCGTCCTCCGCGACGACCGAGGACCTGGTGCACGCCATCCGTGACAAGGGCACGGACATCGCGCGGGACACCGGCTCCACGGTCCTCGTCACCGGCTCGACGGCGATGAACATCGACGTCTCGCAGAAGCTGAACGACGCCCTGCTGCCCTACCTCGCCCTGGTCGTCGGCCTGGCCTTCCTCCTGCTGATCGTGGTGTTCCGCTCGGTCCTGGTGCCGCTGAAGGCGGCCCTCGGCTTCCTGCTGTCGGTGCTCGCCGCCCTCGGCGCCGTCGTCGCCGTCTTCCAGTGGGGCTGGCTGTCCGGCCTGATGAACGTCGAGCAGACCGGACCGGTCATGTCGATGATGCCGATCTTCATGGTGGGCGTCGTCTTCGGCCTCGCGATGGACTACGAGGTGTTCCTCGTGACCCGCATGCGGGAGGCGTACGTCCACGGCGAGAGCCCCGGCCAGGCCGTGGTGACGGGCTTCCGGCACGGCGCGCGCGTCGTGACCGCCGCCGCCGTCATCATGATCGCCGTCTTCTCCGGCTTCATCGGCTCCAGCGAGTCGATGGTCAAGATGATCGGCTTCGGCCTCGCGATCGCCGTCTTCTTCGACGCGTTCATCGTCCGCATGGCCATCGTCCCGGCCGTCCTCGCCCTCCTCGGCCGGCGGGCCTGGTGGCTGCCGAAGTGGCTGGACCGCGCACTGCCCAACGTCGACGTCGAGGGCGAGGGGCTGCGCACCGCCGCCGACCCCGACGCGGAGAAGGAACTGGTACGCGCCTGACGCGGCGCCTCCGACAACGGCCGGTGAGGGTCACCCCGTGGGAACGGGGCCACACCCTCACCGGCCTTCCCTTGTCCCGCCTCTGTCCCGTGCTGTCCCGGCTGTCCCTCGCGTTGTACGGGTACGGCTGCGACTGGAGGTGGGACGTTGAACGAGGATGTGGACGAGGCGGGTTGGGACGTCGAACCGGGGGACGAGATCGAACCCGTGGTGCAGGCGGTGGGACGCCTGCTGAAGGTGTGCCGGGAGTCGGCGGGGATGCGGGTCCCGGACCTGGGCGAGGTCACCGGGTACGGCGAGGACATGATCCGCAAGATGGAGCGGGGCCAGCGGATTCCCCGGCCGGAGTTCCTGGACCGGGCGGACCAGGTGCTGCGGGCGCAAGGTCACCTGCGGGCGTTCACGGAGGACATGCGCAAGGCGCGGTATCCCAAGAAGGTGCGGGAACTGGCCCACATGGAAGGCCGCGCGGTGGAGATGCTGCTGTACAGCACCCACAACATCCACGGCCTCTTGCAGACACCGGAGTACATGAGAGCGCTGTACGAGGTACGGCATCCGCCGCTGTCCGAGGACGTCATCGAGCGGGAGATCGCCGGACGCGTGGGACGCCAGTCCGTCTTCGACCGGGAACCGGCCCCCTCGCTCAGCTTCATCCAGGAGCAGGTGACGCTGGAACGGCCCATCGGGGGGAAGGCGGTGCTGCGTCGACAGCTCGAACACCTGCTGGCGGTCAGCCGGTTGCGCAGCGTATCGCTCCAGGTCATGCCCACCGAAAGGGAAGAGCACGCCGGGATGCACGGTCTGGTCGAGGTGCTGAAGTTCTCCGACGGCACCGCGATCGGCCGATCCGAAGGCGCCTTCAACGGACGTCCGGTCGAGAGCCCCAGGGATCTACGGATCCTCGAATCGCGCTATGGGATGATCCGGGCGCAGGCTCTTCCGCCGAGGGAGTCGCAGGCCTTCATCGAGCGAGCGCTGGGGAGACTATGAGCACGCCGGAACTCCATTGGTTCAAGAGCAGCTACAGCAGCAGCAACGAACCCGGCGACTGCGTCGAAGTAGCCACCACCCCCACCGCCGTCCACATCCGCGACTCCAAGACCCCGGACACCGCCCGGCTGAAGGTCACGCCCTCCGCCTGGGCACAGTTCCTCACGCACGCCTTCAGGTGAGCGCGGGACGGAACTTCGGGCAGACGTCAGGGTCGATGTCCTCGTAGAGAGGTCAGTTGAGACGCGAGATGCCTACATGGGGGGATACGGCATGGGTGCACCAGGCACCAGCATGGGTGAGGACGGCGGTCCCGACCTGCGGGTGTCGTCCGAGGGCCTGACCAAGCTCGCGGGCGACCTCGGCGAGATGCAGGACCACCTCGACAAACAGATCAGGCGCATGGACGAACTCGTCGACCGTGTCGAGGCCGGCTGGCGGGGGCCGGCGGCAACGGCGTACCGGGAGTTCCATCGTGCCGCCGCGGGCGACGCCGTACGTATCCGGGAAGTGGTGAAGGGCCTGGAGCAAGCCGTCCGGATGAGTCGTGACGGCTTCAGCGCCGACGATCTGCAGGTGCTCGAACAGATGCGTCGGATCCACGTGGACGTCGACAGTGAGGTCGACAAGCTCTCCACGCCGAATGCAGGACCGGACGACGATCCGGCTCGTCCGCGCAGCAACCTGGACGGTTTCTGACGTTCGCAGTGCCAGGTGCGGCCTCGCAAACACGGTCACCGACTCCAAGGGGGGAATCATGCCGACTGGTGCCGACGGCGACCACATCTCTGTTTCGTTCGCCACGCTCCATGAACTGGCCGTCGAGCTGGAAGACATCCTCAAACAGCTCAACGGCAAGCTGGACGACCTCTACGAGCGCGTCGAACCGGTCGTCCTGTCCTGGAAGGGCGAAGCCCGCGAGGTCTTCGTCGAGAAGCTCGACGAGTGGGACCGCTCCGCACAGGACCTGCAAGCGGCACAGAAGTGGCTGCACCAGTACGTCACCACCGGCCATGCCAATTACGCGGCAGCACACAAAGCGGTCCTGCGCGGCTGGGGAGCCGCCTGATGGCCACCCCGGCGGCCCCCGGGCACGGGAAGATCGATGTGACGCCTTCGGTCCTCTACCAGGTCTCCTCGGACGTGGCCGGCCAACAGGACCCTCTCGACCGGGGCATCAAGGCGTTTGTCGACGAGTTGGCACGGTACCCCGACGGCGGCGGCAACGGCTCGGCCATGAAGGACTTCACCCAGGCATACGTGGAAGTCGCCAATCGATTCCTCGAGGTGTGGGCCAAGGCCGTGGTGAGCGTCGGTGGTGCCGGCGTCGGATTCACCAGCACTGCCAACAACTACGCCGCGGCTGACGCCGCCACCCATCCTTCATCAACAGGCCATGCGCCCCAGCGCCCCCTTCCGCATGTGATCGACACACCACCCAGGTACGGGCCGGTCACCGATTTCAAGTGGGGGGACTTCGACGCCGGCCAAGACTTCGCGCAAAAGGCCCTGGAAGGGCTGGAGGCCGTAGTGCTCGCCATCCTGCGTCCTCTGCTGGAACACGAGTGCCGTTGGGGCAAGGCGGCGAAGATCCTCCCACTGCCCGATCACCTGCGGCTGTACAAGGTCTCTGAGACCTGGAGGATGCCGCAGACCACGCTCAGCATGGTGGACGGGATGCTGACCAGCTTCATCGGCGGCATCACCGACCAGTCCGACCAGGAGTGGTACGACGCCATGCGGCAGTTCTGCAGCACGCTGTGGGGCACGTCCGCCTGGGGGCAGAACCGAGACGGCTACGACTGGGCGAACGACGGCGCGCGCAAGAGAGGCACCAGCCACCCGGTCTTCGCCGTCCTGTTCGACACCTGTGAGGCCATGGTCGATGCCGTGTACAACGTGGCCCAGGCGGCGGAAGACGTTCGCGACGACCTGCACCGGATCTATCGGCAGGCCGTGCTGGACAGCATCAAGCAGCTCGATCCGCGAGAATTGGACGTCACGGACGCCAAGAGCCTGGTGAAGGGGCTGTGGCACGTAGGGAAGGGGCTGGTCGCGGACGTGTCGGTCGGTATCGTCCTGAACATCGACGAAGACGCCATGAACGACGCCGTCGCCACCTACGACAACCGGGTTCACCGTCAGGTCCGAGGCATCAATGACCTGATGTCGGCGCTGGACGAGGCGTACACGAGCGCGCCGACTTTCAATGCGGAATCCGCCAGAGCCGAGGCATTCGGTGCGCGAGCTCTGACCGACTTCAAGGGCGACCCGCTGTACACGGTCGCAGGAGATGACGAGTCCCATCACCGGTATCCTGTGGATCTTGCCAATCAGGAGGGGCTCGCAGGCGCGCACGTGATCGACAAACACGTAGGAAAAACGGATGCGCAGCTGGAACAGAGACTTCGCGATCAGGCAAAGATTCGCCCGGATGGTACGGTCGCCCCGATCGCCGCATCGACATTCACCGACCTGGCCTCAGCGCAGCGTTACACGCAGTCCGTCCTAGATGACCCGCGCAACCAGCAAAAGATCGCCAACTGGCTGGCGAGCAACCCGAACCCGGACCGATCCACGCGCACGGTAGGCCTCACCTTCAATGATGTCGTCGGCAGGACCTGGACCCGGGGCAACTCCTCCGCCCACGACTCGCATATCGTGAATGTGGCGTTGCGGCCCCGACCAGGGGGTCATCCGCCATTTGTCGTCCTCACTTCCATGCCGAGCGACACGGTTCAGCAGTGAAACGACTCACCGTGAGCAGTTGCATCTGTCACGGACCATCGACCATGGAGGACATCGGGTGATCGATTCGACTTCTTGGCAGTCGGCTCTGCTGGAACTCTTCGGCGGGACTTTCGCCTTTGCGGCAGCAGGCCCCCGGAGGCATGAGGACTGGCGCCGCGATGTGCAGGCCGTCATGGCGCTGGAGGCCTCCGACCCGCGGAAATGGGGGTTCATCAACTGCCCGCCCCCCACCTCGAACATTGAAAAGACCGAAAAGAAACCGTTCGCCGATCTGCGCGTCGAAGAATTCGATGCACTGCTGTACAGAGTCGGGTGGAGATCAGCGACTCAACTACTTGTCGCTCTACAAGGCCTGTACTACCAGGCGGCGAACATTCCGGATTTCGAGGCTCGCAAACGGCGACTTTTCGATTGCGCTGAACTGATTCTTTCCCGGTTCCAACAGGAGGCCGCCTACTACACCAACGCGGCCGAGGCTCGAGGCAATTCGGACCCGGACCTGCTGAACCCGGACACGGAATGGAATCGCTTGTCCGACTTCACCACCGACTGTGGTCTGATTGTCGTAGCAGACTCCGAAGTAGGGGTCTTCTGGGCATTTGACGAGGATTGAAAGCGATTCATAGATGCGCACCCGTTCCGCAACCTACCCCGACCGAGAGACCGCCCAGTGGGCCACTCAGCAGGTTGTCACCGCCAATGAGCAGCTGGTCCACCGCTGGCTCGCCCAGTCGACACGCTCGCGCCTGACCATCGAGGCATCCTGGCCGTCCCGGTCCGAGCCGGTCGGACGCGTCCTGCTGCAAGCGATGATGCTGGCCGGGCGGGAGCCCGTCGATGTGCGGGCCGCCCGCGTCACTCTCAAGCGGGATGCCTCCCTCCCGCACGGCTTCGCCGTCCACGCCACGTTTCCCGTCCATCTGTAGCGATCGCAGAGGCTGACCACCGTGCCCCTGAGCCCTCTCGAACACGACCGCCGCTACGGCGAGCTCGACCAGGTCATGCGCGCCTACCTCGGACATCCGGCGGACGACACCCCGGACAGGCCCGGCGCAGCCCTGACCGCGTACCTCCGGCAGACCTGGCACAGCCGACCGTGGGCTCTGGCCATCGCGGAGCGACAGTTGCGTGACTACGCGGAGAATCCGCCGGGGCGGCTGCGGTTGCGACTCGGGGAGTTCTACGCAGTCCCGGACATCGGCCTTGCCGAGGGCGAGGTCCAACAGTGGCTCCTCTGCCTCGCCGACCACATCAAGCGCAGCATCGAGGCGGGTGAGGTCCCGCCGCCGGCCCTCCCTGCCACCCACTGGGAGTGGCAAGCCCGTTTTCCGGAGCTGGGCCAGTTCCTCGGCGGCTGGTTCTCGCAGGACATGCTCGACGAGTTCACCGACCACGCCTCGGCCGTCGAGGACTACCGCGGCTCGACAGACCCGCATCTCGTCGCCCGGCTGATCGGGGAACTGCACGAACTCCTCGCGCTCGATCTCGACGAGTCCGGCTACGCCATCGCGGTCGCCGAGTTGGGCATGGAGGTCGATCCCCCGGCCCCGTACTCACCGGACGCCTGGCTCGCACTTGTCGCCGACCTGCTCATCGGGCCGGGCTCGCGGGGCGTCGCCGGGCAGGAGCCCCGCGGCCCTCTGTAGCTCCTCCGAGAGGGCTGGGAGATCCTGACCGTCGGGGAGGTGGGCGGCGCCCGACATGACGGGCCGGGGTGCTGGGGCGCACCCTGGGAGGAGTGGTTCTCGGAGGTGGTCCTCATGATGCACACCACTGTGGGATGGCACGTGGAGCTGGAGTTCCTGGAGGACGATCAGCACACACGCGCGGTGGCCATGGTGCGCCTGCCCGACGGCAGCGAGATACGGGCGCACGGCCGCGCCAGCCGGCACCGCGTGGACGCGAACCAGCCCCGGGTCGGCGAGGAGGTCGCCGGTGCCCGGGCGCTCAACGAACTGGCCATGCGGTTGCTGACCAAGGCGCACGAGGAGATCGACGAGGACTCCGGGCGGACCTCGCACCCGATCAACGTGTGACCGCGGCGCCCGCCGATCGGGCCAGGGCGGTGCGTACCGCCCGTACGAGCGCCTGCGCCCTCGGGTCCGCCGTCACGCTCTTGCGGAAGCCGTTGGTGACGTAGCCGAAGGCGATGCCGGTGTCCGGGTCGGCGAACGCGAGGGCGCCGCCCCGGCCCGGGTGGCCGAAGGAGCCGGGGGAGAGCAGCGGGGACGCGGCGCCGTGCAGCATGTACCCGAGGCCGAAGCGGGTGTTCACCACCAGGACCCGGTCCGCCCCGGCCGACTGTTCGGCGCGGGCCAGTTCCGTCGTCCCGGCGGTGAACAGGCGGGTGCCGCCGTCCACCTCGCCGATCAGCGAGGCGTAGAAGCGGGCCAGCCCGTCGGCGGTGGCGATGCCGTTGGAGGCGGGCAGGGCGGCGGCGCGGTAGGCGGGATCGTTCTCGTCGGGCAGCGGGGTGATCGCGGCGAACGCGCGGCGGGTCAGGGAGCCTGGGTCGGCGTAGGCCTCGGCCACCGCCCGCTTGGGACGTGTCCTGAGACCGCCGGCGGTCGCGGGCGCGTCCAGCGGGCCGACCCGGCCCACGCGCGCGTGCTCCGCTTCCGGCAGGCCGAGCCACAGGTCCGCGCCGACGGGCCCGGCGATCTCCTCGGCGATCCACTCGCCCACGGGACGGCCGGTGACCCGGCGGAGCAGTTCGCCGGTGAGCCAGCTGTAGGTCTGGGCGTGGTAACCGTGGTCCGTGCCCGGCTCCCACACCGGGGCCTGGGCGGCGACGGCCGCGGCACCCGTGCCGGGGTCGGCCGCCTCGGCGGGGGTCAGCGGGCGGTCCAGGACGGGCACGCCCGCACGGTGCGCGAGCAGGTGCCGGACGCGCGTGTGATCCTTGCCGGCCGCCTTGTACTCCGGCCAGTACGTACCGACCGGGGCGTCCAGGTCCAGTTCGCCGCGCTGGTGCAGGAGCAGCAGCGCGGCGGCGGCGACGCCCTTGGTGGCGGAGCGCACGATCTGCGCGGTCCCGGCCTCCCAGGGCGCCGCGCCGGCCGCTGCATCGACGTCCTTGGTGCCGGCCCACAGGTGGACGACCCGGTGTCCGTCGCGGTAGACGGTGACGGCGGCGCCGCGCTCGCCGAACTGCGCGAAGTTCGCTGCGAACGCCTCCCCGACCGGCTCGAAGCCCTCGGCCACAGTGCCGTGCACGTCCACGCCCGCCGTCCTTCCCTCGCCTGCGACAGAGGGTGCAACATCGGCCGCGGACCTGCGATTCCTCGGCGGCGGCGGGCTGGAACGTGAGGTGTCTCTCAGCCCGGGGGGCACGCGCCGGTCGTCACGGTCTTCGGGTCGAAGCCGAAGGGCAGTTCCAGCCGGTGTGCCCGCATCAGCGTGTCGTCGGAGAGCAGCTCGCCGGTCGGGCCGTCCGCGACGATCACGCCGTCGCTGAGGATCAGGGAGCGCGCGCACAGCTCCAGCGCGTACGGCAGGTCGTGGGTGACCATCAGCACCGTGACGTCCAGCGAGCGCAGGATGTCGGCGAGTTCGCGGCGGGAGGCCGGGTCGAGGTTGGAGGACGGCTCGTCCAGGACCAGAATCTCCGGTTCCATGGCGAGCACGGTGGCCACCGCGACACGGCGGCGCTGGCCGAAGGACAGGTGGTGCGGGGGCCGGTCGGCGAACTCCCGCATGCCGACCTGTTCCAGCGCGGTGCGCACCCGCTCCTCCAGCGCGGCTCCCTTCACCCCGGCGGCGGCCGGCCCGAACGCCACGTCCTCCCGCACGGTCGGCATGAACAGCTGGTCGTCCGGGTCCTGGAAGACGATGCCGACCTTCTGCCGGATCGCCGCCATGTGCCGCTTGCCGACGGGCAGCCCGGCCACGGTCACCGTGCCGGTGCCGCCGCCGAGGATGCCGTTGAGATGCAGCACCAGGGTGGTCTTGCCGGCGCCGTTGGGGCCGAGGAGCGCGACCCGTTCGCCGCGGGCGAGGGAGAAGTCCACGCCGAACAGGGCCTGATGCCCGTCCGGGTAGGCGAAAGCGAGGCCGGAGACCTCCAGAGAAGCAGTCACAGTACCCATCCCAGCAGACAGACGACGAGGGCGGCGCAGGGGAGGGTGAGGGCGTGCCGCCACTGTGCGCGGGACGCGGTCACCTCGTCGATGACCGGCATCGCGCCGGCGTATCCCCGGCTCACCATGGCCAGGTGGACGCGCTCCCCGCGCTCGTAGGAGCGGATGAACAGCGCGCCGGCGGACTTGGCGAGCACGCCCCAGTGCCGCACGCCCCTCGCCTCGAAGCCGCGCGACTCACGGGCGATCCGCATCCGGCGCATCTCGTCGGTGATGACGTCGCCGTAGCGGATCATGAAGGACGCGATCTGCACGAGCAGCGGCGGCAGCCGCAGCCGCTGGAGCCCGAGCAGCAGTTCCCGCAGTTCGGTGGTGGCGGCCAGCAGCACGGAGGCGGCGACACCGAGGGTGCCCTTGGCGAGCACGTTCCAGGCGCCCCACAGCCCGTTGACGCTGAGCGAGAGCCCCAGCACGTGCACCCGTTCGCCCTCCGCGACGAACGGCATGAGCACCGCGAACGCGACGAACGGCACCTCGATCAGCAGCCGTCCGAGCAGGAACCGGGCGGGCACGCGCGCGTGGTGTGCGACGGCGGCGAGCAGCACGGCGTACCCGGCGAACGCCCACATCGCCTCGCGCGGGGTCGACACGACGACCACCACGAACAGGAACGTGGCGGCGAGCTTGGTGTGCGGCGGCAGGGCGTGCACGGGCGAGTGCCCGTGCCGGTAGAGCCTGTGCGCGTGTCCGGCGCCCACGTCAGACGACCGTGTTCGCGGGGGAGACGTCGTCGGTGCGCCGCCTGCGCACCACCCAGAACACCGCGCTGCCCGCGACGACGGTGACGCCGACGCCGATGACGCCCGCGAGGCCGCCGGACAGCCGGGAGTCGCTGACGTCCTTGACGCCGTAGCCGGCGAGCGGCGAGCCGGACGCGGTGTGCTTCTGCGCCTTCCGGTCGATCCCCTTGTCGTGCGCGACCTTCTCCAGGCCGTCGGGGCTGGCGGAGGCGTAGAAGCTGACGAAGCCGGCGAGGACGAGGGAGGTGACGAGGCCGGTCACCCACAGCGTGCGCCGCGAGGTGCGCGCCGCCACGGGCGCAGCGGGAGCCGGCGCGTCCACGAGCACGCCGTCCACGCGCAGCCGGAGCCGCTGGTGCAGGCCGCGCGCGCCGTGCACCAGGTCGGGCCGTACGGCGATGACGGCGCCGACGGTCAGCGCGGTGATGACCGCCTCACCGATGCCGATCAGCACGTGGACGCCGATCATGGCGGTCGCGACCTTGGTGAGGGACACGTCGGTGGTGCCGCCGACCGCGTAGATCAGGGTGAAGGCGACCGCGGCGGCCGGCACGGACACCAGCGCGGCGACGAAGGAGGCGACGGTCACCGAGCGCCGCTTGCGGGGCAGCACGGCGAGCAGGCCGCGGAAGACGGCGTAGGACACGACGGTGGTGACGATCGCCATGTCGGTGATGTTGACCCCGAGCGCGGTCAGCCCGCCGTCGGCGAACAGCACGCCCTGCATGAGCAGCACCACCGACACGCACAGCACGGCGGTGTACGGGCCGACGAGTATCGCGGCGAGGGCGCCGCCCAGCAGATGGCCGCTGGTGCCACCGGCGACGGGGAAGTTGAGCATCTGTACGGCGAAGATGAACGCCGCCACGAGACCCGCGAGCGGTGCCGTCCGCTCGTCGAGTTCGCGGCGGGCGCCGCGCAGGCTCACCGCGAGGGCGCCGGCGGCGACCACAGCGGTGACCGCGGAGGTGGGGGCGTCGATGAATCCGTCAGGTACGTGCACCGTACGATTTTAGGCCCTTGTTGCGAACGCTTTGCAAGAGAGACTCGGTCTCGTCTCTCGTCGGGGCGAAATCCGGAAAGTGTGCGACGCTGGATAGAAAGCGGATGCACAGCTTTCGCATACGTCACGATGCGTGAGAGGGCGGTCCGATGTCGGTAGTCGAACAGTACGCGCGCGCCCATATCGTCACGGACGAGGAGGACCCGGGGGCCGTACCCGTCATGCTGCGCTACGACCCCGACGGCGACCCCCGCTCCGTCCGCGTCGGCCTTCCCGGACCGCACGAGTGGACCTTCTCCCGCGCCCTCCTCGAACAGGGGCTGCGGACGCCGGCCGAGAGCGGCGACGTCCGGGTCTGGCCCTGCGGACGCGTCCAGGCCATCGTCGAGTTCCACACCGACCACGGCGTCGAAGTGGTGCAGTTCGAGTCCAAGACCCTGATCAGGTTCCTGCGCCGGACGTACAGCGCCGAGCCCGTACGGGTCTGACCGGCCGAGGCCCGCACGAGTCCGACCGGCCGAGCCCGTACCGATCCGGCCGGCTCAGCGGCCCGTGCGCAGCAGCGTCGCCACGATCGGGCCGGCCGTGTCGCCGCCGTGCCCGCCCGCCTGGACCACGCCCGCGGCGGCGAGGTCGCCCCGGTAGGCGGTGAACCAGCCGTTGGGCTTCTTCTGCCCGTCGACCTCCGCCGAGCCGGTCTTCGCGCCGAAGTCCGGGCCGAGCCCCGACATCGCCTCGGCGGCGGTGCCGGAGGCGGCCGTGTACCGCATCAGCTCGCGCAACTGGGACAGCGTCCCGGCGGACAGCCGGCGGGACGCGGTGGCCGGCGTGCGGTGGTCCACGGCCGGGGACACCAGGTAGGGCTGGTGGAAGGTGCCCGACCTGACCGTGGCGGCGACCGAGGCCATGTTCAGCGGGTTCATGCGCACCCCGCCCTGCCCGATCAGCGAGGCCGCCATCTGGGCCGCCGACTGCACCGGCACCGAGCCGTCGAAGGTGGGCACGCCTATCTGCCAGTTGTTCATGGACAGGCCGAAGACCTGCTGGGCCTGCCGGGTCAGGTCGTCGTTCTTCAGCTTCTTCGCCTGGCTGACGAAGGCGGTGTTGCAGGAGCGGGCGAAGCTCGCCTTGAATGTGCCGCCCTTGATCTGGAAGTCGTCGTCGTTGTGGAACTTCCAGCCGCCGTAGGTGACCGTCTTCGGACAGGGATGCGTCCGGTCCGCGGCGGCCAGCCCCTTGTCGATCAGCAGCGAGGACGTGATGATCTTCATCGTGGAGCCGGGCGCGAGGGCGCCCTGGAAGGCGGTGTTGAAGCCGTGGCCGCTGTTGGCGACCGCGAGGATCTCACCGGTCGAGGGCCGCAGGACGACCACCGAGGCACGCGCGCGCCGGGCCACCTGCCGCTCGGCCACCGCCTGGAGCGCCGGGCTGAGCGTCGTGCGCACCGTGCCCGGAGTGCCCCGGCTCAGCTCCACCAGCGTCCTGTCGGACAGCTCGGCCGCCCGGGACGCCTTGCCGCGCACCACGCGCAGCTCGACGCCCGCGGTGCCGCCCGCCTTCTTGCCGTACTTCTCCCGCAGGCCGTCCAGCACCGTGCCCAGCGACGGGTAGCGGGCGGCCGTCACCTCGCCGCCGTCGCGGTCGAGCGCCTTGACGGGCGGGGTGCCGGACGCGCCGGTGACGAGCGTGTCGCCGTCCTTCAGGTCGGGGTGGACCACGGAGGCGTGCCAGTCGACCAGCGGCCTGCCGTCGCTCGCCCGGCGCACGACGGTGAGCGAACTGCCGTAGGACAGCGGTTTGCTGAGGTGGTGGTAGGCCACCGTCGCCCTGACGGAGAACGGCACCGCGGCGCCCTTCGCCGGGCCGGGGGTGAGCGTGACGTCCTTCAGGTGGGCGTCCTTGCCGTAGCCGGTGAGCAGCCTGCGCGCGGCGGACGGGTCGTCGGTGGCGGCGGCGGCCTCGGAGATCCGGCCCCGGTGCCAGGCGGTGAGGAAGCGGGTGGTGGCCGTGCGTATCTCGGTGGCGGTGAGCGGGCCGGCCGGTACGGGCTTGTGGCCGGCCGTGGCGGCGGGCCGCTCGTCGGCCGCGGCCCCGCCGCCGTAGAGCGCCCAGGCGCCGAGTCCGGCGCCGCCGACCACCACGGCGATCATCCCGCCGAGTACGGCCGGACGGGTCTTCCGTCCCTCGGCGACACGCCTTCTCTTGCCCACAGCCCCAGTTCCTCCGCGCCTTCCGCAGGCTGCCCGCAGCCTTCACACATCCCAACGACCGCATTCACCTTAGAGTCCCCGTTTTCGCGGGTGACATCAGCCGGCGTTCCGTAGCACGCTTGCGACAATCGGCCCGGCCGCGTCGATGCCGTGGCCGCCGTCCTCCACCATCGCCGCCGCGGCCACGTCGTCGCGGTATCCGGCGAACCAGCTGTCCGGCCTGGTCTCCCCGTCGACCTCCGCCGAACCCGTCTTCGCGCCCACGTTCCCGCTCAACCCGGCCATCACGCCCGCCGCGGTACCGCTGCGCGCGGTGCGGTTCATCATGGCGCGCAGCTGCGCGACCGTGCGCGGCGGCAGCCCACGCGCGCGTGCCGGTTCGCGGCCGTCCAGGGAGAGCGGCACGAGCACCGGCTGCCGGAAGGTGCCGGTCATCGCGGTCGCCGTCACGGAGGCCATGTTCAGCGGACTCATCTGGACCTGGCCCTGGCCGATCAGCCCGGCCGCCTTGTCGGAGCCGCCGGCGGCGGGTACCCGGCCGTCGAAGGAGGGCACGCCGATCTGCCAGTTGTCCCGCCCGAGCCCGAACCGCTCCTCGGCCTCCCGGGTGAGGGTGTCCGGCTTCACCTCGTCCGCGAACTTCACGAACGCCGTGTTGCAGGAGCGGGCGAAGCTCTCGGAGAGGGTGGCGTGGTCGTCCGGCGCCAGGCCCTTGAGGTTGCGGAAGGTCTGGCTCATCGAGACGGCGGACGGCGGGCAGGGGGCCGGGCCGTTCGCGGTGGTCGTGCCGGTGTCGATGAGGGCCGCCGCGCTGATGATCTTCATGGTGGAGCCCGGCGCGCGTTCGCCGAGCAGGGCCGCGCTGAAGCCGTCGTTGCGGTGGTCGGCGACGGCCAGGATCTCGCCGGTGCTCGCCTCGACGGCCACGACGGAGGCGTCCGGGTACTTCCCCACGGCCTTCTCGGCCGCCGTCTGCGCCCGCGCGCTGAACGTCGTACGGAGCCGGCCCGGCCTGCCCTTGACCAGGGTGAGCAGCGGCGTGTCGGCCCGGTCCGCGCCGTCCGCGCCCGCGTGACGGATGGCCAGCTCCACACCGGCCCGGCCGCCCGCCCTGTCGCCGTACCGCTTGCGCAGCTCGTCCAGCACGGGGCTGAGGGAAGGGTACTTCTGCTTCGTCAGGACACCGTTGTCGCGGTCCACGGCCTCGATCGGCGGGGCCGCCGACTCGCCGGTCACGAGCGTGTCCCCCTTGCGCAGCCGGGGATGCACCACGGACGGCTGCCAGTCGACCAGCGGGCGGTGCGAGGTCTCCCCGCGGACGACGGTCAGCCTGCTGCGGTAGGTGAGCGGTCGCGACCTGCCGCCGTACGACACCGCGGCCGTGACCGTGAACGGCACGGTCCGGCCGGCGGTCGTGCCGGGGGTGACGCGCACCTCGGTGATGTGCGCGTCACCGCTGTAGGCCGTCAGCAACTGCCGGGCCGCCTCCGGGAAGGTCGTGTACGAGGCGGCGGTCGCCGCGTCGCCCTTCTCCCAGGCGGCGAAGAACCGCGCGGTCGCCTCCTTGACCTCGGCGGCGTCGGGCGGCCCGGTCCTCACCGCCACGGCACCGCCGCCCCCGTCGCCGTCCAGAGCGGTCAGCAGGCTGTAGGCCCCGTAACCGCCACCGCCCAGCACCACCGCGCACACGCCGCCTATGACCCCGGCCTTGACTCCCCTGCGCACCGCGCGCTCCTCCCCGTGTCCCCGTCGGGCCCCTGCCGCGCCCGGTTTCCTGAACGCGTTCAAAAACAGGTTGCCGGAGGCACTCTATGCGGCGGGGAAGCCTCCGCAACGGATCGTGTCAGAACCGTGACTCAGACCCACGTGTCCAGCCACATCCGCGACCGCCAGGAGTCGAGGGGGATCGCCGTGCCCGTGTACAGGGGCCAGAAGTAGATGAAGTTCCAGGCGATCAGCAGGACCAGGACGCCCGCCGCCGACGCGCCGATCACGCGGCGGGTGTCGGTCGAGCCCGGTGGGCCGATCACCGCGCCGGTCATCATGGCCACCGCCAGGCACAGGAAGGGCAGGAAGACGACCGCGTAGAAGAGGAAGATCGTGCGCTCCTGGTACAGGAACCAGGGGAGGTAGCCCGCCGCGATGCCGCAGGCGATGGCGCCGGCCCGCCAGTCCCGGCGGAACGCCCACCGCCACAGGACGTAGGCGAGCGCGAAGCAGCCCGCCCACCACAGCAGGGGCGTGCCGAGCGCGAGGACCTCGCGGGCGCACTTCTGGCCCGCGTCCACGGGGCAGCCGTCGGCGCCGGGGGAGGGGGACTCGTAGAAGTACGACACCGGGCGGCCCAGCACGATCCAGCTCCACGGGTTGGACTGGTACGTGTGCGGCTGCGACAGGTGCAGGTGGAACTCGTACACCTCGTGCTCGTAGTGCCACAGGCTGCGCAGCCAGTCCGGCAGGAAGGACCAGGTGCCGCCCCTGCCCTCGGTGGCCGCCCAGTTGCGGTAGTAGCCGCCGGTGCCGTCGGTCGCGGAGAGGATCCAGCCCGTCCAGGAGGCCACGTAGACGACGAGGGCCACCGGGACGGTCGCCACGAAGGCGAGGCCGGTGTCGTACTTGAGGACGGCGGCGTACGGGCGTCGGGCGCCCGCCACCCTGCGGGTGCCGACGTCCCACAGGACGGTCATCACACAGAACGCGGCCAGCACGTACAGGCCGTTCCACTTGGTGCCGACGGCCAGGCCCAGCATCAGCCCGGCGGCCCAGCGCCAGGGCCGCAGACCGAAGCGGAAGGTGTCGGCGACGTGCCCGTCGGGGCGGACCCGGCCGTCCGGGTCCACGGGCAGCGCGGCGGCCAGCCGTTCCCGGGCCCGGTCCCGGTCGATGACGAGGCAGCCGAACGCGGCCACCACGAAGAACATCAGCACCCCGTCGAGCAGCGAGGTCCGGCTCATCACGAAGTGCAGCCCGTCCACCGCCATCAGCGCGCCCGCGAGGCAGCCCAGGAACGTCGAGCGGAACATCCGGCGCCCGATCCGGCACAGCAGCAGCACGCTCAGCGTCCCCAGCAGTGCCGTCATGAACCGCCAGCCGAACGGGTCGAACCCGAACACCAGCTCGCCCAGCCCGATGACGTACTTGCCGACCGGCGGATGCACGACGTACGACGGATCCGTCGGGAGCCCGATCCGGTCGTGCTGTTGCAGCACCAGGTCGTTGGCGGTCTTGCCGTACTTGTCCCAGCTGACCTCGAAACCGCGGTGGACGATCGCCCAGGCGTCCTTCGCGTAGTACGTCTCGTCGAATATCACCTGATCCGGCCGGCCCAGGTTCCAGAACCGCATCAGGCCCGCCATCAAGGTCACCAGCAGCGGCCCGCCCCAGCCCGACCAGCGGGTGATCCGGTCGGCCAGGACCGGCGGCACGCCGAACACCCGCCACAGCCGGGGGCCCGGCCCGGCGTACGGCGGCACCAGCCGGTCGCGTACGTCGCCCGTGGGCGCGTCCGCGGGCGGCGCGTACCCGAAGCGGCGCAGCCGCTGCTGCCACGACGGCCGCCGGTCGTGCGGCGCCTGCCCCTGCCGGAGGTCCATGGAGGACGCGGTACTGGTCACCGCGCCATCGTAGGGAACCGTGCTGTGGGAGTCCCGTGCAAGCGCGGTACCGGTCGGGACACGGTCGTGCTCCCCGGCCGCCGGGCGCCCGGAACCGGGCCCGCGACTCCTGGGAGGATGGGGGCGTGACTGGAACCCTTGTCCTCGCAGGTACCCCCATCGGCGACGTCGCGGACGCGCCGCCCCGGCTCGTCGCGGAACTGGCCGGCGCCGACGTCGTCGCCGCCGAGGACACCCGGCGGCTGCGCCGGCTCACCCAGGCGCTGGGCGTCACCCCCAAGGGCCGCGTGGTCTCCTACTTCGAGGGCAACGAGTCCGCCCGCACCCCCGAGCTGGTCGAGGATTTGCTCGGCGGGGCCCGCGTCCTGCTGGTGACCGACGCCGGCATGCCGTCGGTGTCCGACCCGGGGTACCGGCTGGTCGCCGCGGCCGTCGAGCGGGACATCCGGGTCACCGCCGTACCCGGTCCGTCCGCCGTGCTGACCGCGCTCGCCCTGTCCGGGCTGCCCGTCGACCGGTTCTGCTTCGAGGGCTTCCTGCCGCGCAAGGCCGGCGAGCGGCTGTCCCGGCTGCGCGAGGTCGCGGACGAACGGCGGACCCTCGTCTACTTCGAGGCCCCGCACCGGCTCGACGACACCCTCGCCGCGATGGCCGAGGTCTTCGGCGCCGGCCGGCGGGCCGCCGTCTGCCGCGAGCTGACCAAGACGTACGAGGAGGTGCGGCGCGGCCCGCTGGACGAGCTGGCGCGGTGGGCCGCGGAGGGCGTGCGCGGTGAGATCACCGTCGTGGTCGAGGGCGCCCCCGACACCGGGCCCGAGGAGGTCGGCCCCGCGGAGCTGGTCCGCCGGGTCCGGGACCGCGAGGAGGCGGGCGAGCCCCGCAAGGAGGCCATCGCGGCCGTCGCGGCGGAGGCGGGGCTGCCCAAGCGCGTGGTCTTCGACGCCGTGGTCGCCGCCAAGCGCGCCGGGGAATGAGCCGGTCCGCGCACTTCACGCCCCATAGGACGGCAAAGGGCTGACGGGCCAGGCAAAGCCCACGCGCCTCATCCGCGGTGCTTGGGCAAGCCCCGCCCAAATCGGCTCCAACACTCGGCAGACCCGATGCGTTCAGGCCGGTGGCGCAGTCCACTGGTCGCAAGGACGCACCCGTCCACAAGGGAGCTGGCATGAGTGAGAACGCGGGGCTGACCGGCCTCCACGGCACGGCCACGGCGGTCGTTCACGAGTCGTACTCGTTCGCCTGCATGCGCTGCGGGCACGGCTGGGAACAGTCGTACGAGATAGAGCACCACACGGACGCGCAGGGGGAGAAGTTCGTGCGGTACGTGGCCGACGGGCGGGTCGTGCCGTCGCCGCTGAGCCGGCCGGGCTGCCAGAACTGCGACGGCCACGTCGTACGGATCATGCGCGCGGGCCAGGTCTCCTCGGTGCGCAGCGCGGCCGAGCGGCAGCAGCACCAGGTGCCGCAGGCCGGTCCGGCCGAGGCGCCGCACATGCCCGGACAGGGGGCGCCGGCCGGGCAGCCGCACCACTGGCACCTGTCCGACCTCCTGCACCCGTTCCAGCGCAGGGCGAGCTGACCGGAGCAGCGGCCCGCACGGGGCCGCCCCTTTCGTAGGATCGGGGCATGCCTTCGAACACCGGCCGCGGCCCCACGGACGACCGCAACGCGGCACCACCGCTTCCGGCACCCCTCCAGGTGCCCGTCGCCGACTCGCACACCCATCTCGACATGCAGTCCGGCACCGTCGAGGAGGCTCTGGCGAAGGCCGCCTCGGTGGGGGTCACGACGGTCGTCCAGGTCGGCTGCGACATCAAGGGTTCGCAGTGGGCCGCCGAGACCGCGGCGGCGTTCGAGTCCGTCCACGCCACCGTCGCCCTCCACCCCAACGAGGCCCCGCGGATCGTCCACGGCGACCCCGACGGCTGGTCCCGGCAGGGCGCCCGCACCCCGGGCGGCGACGCGGCGCTGGACGAGGCCCTCGCCGAGATCGACCGGCTGGCCGGGCTGCCCCAGGTCAAGGGCGTCGGCGAGACCGGCCTGGACCACTTCCGCACCGGACCCGAGGGCAAGGCCGCGCAGGAGCGGTCGTTCCGCGCCCACATCGAGATCGCCAAGCGGCACGGCAAGACACTCGTCATCCACGACCGCGACGCCCACGCCGACGTCCTGCGCATCCTCAAGGAGGAGGGCGCCCCCGAGCGCACCGTCTTCCACTGCTACTCCGGCGACGCCGAGATGGCCGGGATCTGCGCCCGCGCGGGCTACTACATGTCCTTCGCAGGCAACGTCACCTTCAAGAACGCCCAGAACCTGCGGGACGCGCTCGCCGCCGCCCCGGCGGAGCTGGTCCTCGTGGAGACCGACGCCCCCTTCCTGACCCCGGCGCCGTACCGCGGACGGCCCAACGCGCCGTACCTCGTCCCGGTCACGGTCCGCGCCATGGCCGCCGTGCGTGGCACCGACGAGGACACGCTGGCGACGGCCCTGAGCGCGAACACCGCCCGTGCCTTCGGGTACTGAACCACCCGCCCGCCGCGACACACTGTAGTCGCGCCGCTTTGGAGAGTGACCGGCGCTCCGCTAGGTTCTGGGGGCCCGATCCGGACCCCTGTGGCCCTCTGGAGCGTGTCGGCGTGAGCACATCGCAGTACGAGACCCAAGAGGCGTACGGCCCCAGCGGCGCGCCGCCCGGCGCGCCCGGCGGCGCGTGGCCCGGCCCGCACGACGCGAAGACGGTGACGTACGGGGTCCCGGTCCCGGTCTACGGGGTCGCGTACGACGACACCTACCGGCCCGCGTACGAGACCCGGACGGCCCCGCCCCCGGCGGCGCCCACGCCCACCCTCACGCTCCCGCCGGCGCCGGTGGACGAGCCGGGCGCGCGCGCCGGAACGGACGGGCGGGCCACGCGCCGGCGCAGGGCCCGCTACACCGAGCGCCCCGACTCCGCCATGCGCCGCCTGCTGCCGCAGGCACTGGTCGTGGCCTTCCTGGCCGGCGGCACCACCGCCTTCGTCGCCGAGGACAAGGCCGTCGACCTGCGCGTCGACGGCCGACAGCGCGTCCTGCACACCTTCGCCGACGACGTGGGCGGCCTCCTCGCCGAGGAGGGCGTACGGGTGGGAGCGCACGACATGATCGCGCCCGCCCCCGGCACGGCCCTCCACAGCGGCGACGCGGTCGCGGTGCGGTACGGCCGCCCCGTCCGGCTCACCCTGGACGGCCGGCCACGCGAGGTGTGGACGACGGCGCACACGGTGGAGGGCGCGCTGGACGAGCTGGGGGTGCGCGCCGAGGGCGCCTACCTCTCGGCCTCCCGCTCTCGGCCCATCGGACGCACCGGGCTCGCCCTCGACGTGCGCACCGAGCGCGCCGTCACCGTCCTCGCGGACGGCCGGACCCGGACCGTCCGCACCAACGCGGCCACCGTCCGCGAGGCGGTCGAGGAGGCCGGGATCACGCTGCGCGGCCAGGACGCCCTCTCCGTCCTGCCGGACAGCTTCCCGCGCGACGGGCAGACGGTGACCGTGCTGCGGATCAGCGGCGTCCGGGAGGTCCGCGAGGAACAGATCGCGTTCGGCGTCCGGCGCGTGGAGGACCCCACCCTGTTCCGGGGCACCGAGGTCATCGCCCGGCCCGGCCGGCCCGGGCTGCGCCGGACGACGTATCTGCTGCGCACCGTCAACGGGGTGCGGGAGAGACCCCGCCGGGAGCGGACCGAGCTGGTGCGCGGGCCGCGCCCGCAGGTGGTGCGGGTGGGCACCAGGGCGCGGCCCGCCTCCGTGGCCGGCGCCGACCGCCTGAACTGGCACGGCCTCGCCGCCTGCGAGTCCGGCGGCCGGCCACACGCGGTCGACCCCTCGGGGACGTACGGCGGCCTGTACCAGTTCGACGCGCACACCTGGCACAGCCTCGGCGGCAACGGACGCCCGCAGGACGCACCGGCGGAGGAGCAGACGTACCGCGCGAAGAAGCTGTACCTGAACCGCGGCGCGACCCCCTGGCCGCACTGCGGAGCACGCCTGCACACGTAGGCGGCGGGGGCGGGCACGAGCGGGCACCGGGCGCCTGGTGAGAGGGCCGGTGCCGCCCCCGTACCCTTGTCCCGTGAGCAGCCCCCTCCCCGACGCCCTCCTCGGCCCGGCCGACATCCGTGAACTCGCCGCAGCACTCGGTGTCCGTCCCACCAAGCAGCGCGGCCAGAACTTCGTGATCGACGCCAACACGGTCCGCCGGATCGTCCGGACCGCCGGCGTCCGCCCCGACGACGTGGTCGTCGAGGTCGGCCCCGGGCTCGGCTCCCTCACCCTCGCCCTGCTGGAGGTCGCGGACCGCGTCACCGCCGTCGAGATCGACGACGTCCTGGCCGCCGCGCTGCCCGCCACCATCGCCACGCGCATGCCGGAGCGCGCCGACCGGTTCGCGCTGGTCCACTCCGACGCGATGCACGTCACCGGACTGCCCGGCCCCGCGCCGACGGCCCTGGTGGCGAACCTGCCGTACAACGTCGCCGTCCCCGTGCTGCTGCACATGCTCGACACCTTCCCGAGCATCGAGCGGACGCTGGTGATGGTGCAGTCCGAGGTCGCCGACCGGCTCGCCGCCGCGCCGGGCAACAAGGTGTACGGCGTGCCGTCCGTGAAGGCCAACTGGTACGCCGAGGTGAAGCGGGCCGGGGCCATCGGGCGCAACGTCTTCTGGCCCGCGCCGAACGTGGACAGCGGGCTGGTCTCCCTCGTCCGGCGGACCGAGCCGGTCCGGACGACCGCCGCCAAGGACCAGGTCTTCCGGGTGATCGACGCGGCCTTCGCCCAGCGCCGCAAGACGCTGCGGGCGGCGCTCGCCGGCTGGGCCGGGTCCGCGGCGGCGGCCGAGGCGGCCCTGGTCGCGGCCGGGGTGTCGCCGCAGGCCCGCGGGGAGGCCCTGACGGTGGAGGAGTTCGCCCGCATCGCCGAGCACCGCGACGCCGGGGACGCCGCCCGGCAGGCCGGTTAGCGCCCACGGCACCCGACGCCGGCGGCGCGCGGCGACCCCTCAGCCGCCGGCACCCTCGGCGACACCGGGCGGCCCCGGCACCGCCGCACCGCCCCGCGCCGCCCCGTACGGCCCGCACCGCCTACAGCCCGCACAGCCCGCACCGCCCCGTACAGCCTTCGTCCCTCAAGGAGCCCGGTCAGCAGTGAGCGTCACGGTCCGTGTCCCCGCCAAGGTCAACGTCCAGCTAGCGGTGGGCGCCGCCCGCCCCGACGGGTTCCACGACCTCGCCAACGTCTTCCTTGCCGTCGGCCTGTACGACGAGGTCACCGTCACCCCGGCCGACGAGCTGCGCGTCACCTGCGCCGGCCCGGACGCCGACCAGGTACCGCTGGACCGCACCAACCTCGCCGCGCGCGCGGCCCTCGCCCTCGCCGGGCGCCGGGGCATCGAACCGGCCGTGCACGTCCACATCGCCAAGGACATCCCGGTGGCCGGCGGCATGGCGGGCGGCAGCGCGGACGGCGCGGGCGCGCTGCTCGCCTGCGACGCCCTGTGGGGTACGGGCGCCTCCCGCACCGAGCTCCTCGACCTCTGCGCCGAACTCGGCAGCGATGTGCCGTTCAGCCTGGTCGGCGGCGCCGCCCTCGGCGTCGGGCGCGGCGAGCGGCTGACCGCCCTGGAGGTCGGCGGCACCTTCCACTGGGTGTTCGCGATGGCCGGGCGGGGCCTGTCCACGCCGGCGGTCTTCCGGGAGTTCGACCGGCTGGCACACGGCCGGGACATCCCCGCACCGGTCGCCTCCGCGGACCTCCTGGAGGCGCTCGCCAAGGGCGACCCGGCGGCGCTGGCGGCGGCCGTCTCCAACGACCTCCAGCCCGCGGCCCTGTCCCTGTTCCCCGGACTGGCCGACACCCTGGCCGCGGGCCGCGCGGCGGGCGCGCTCACCGCGCTGGTCTCGGGCTCCGGGCCCACGACCGCGTTCCTGGCGCGCGACACCGAGTCGGCGGAGCGGATCGCGCGGGCGCTGCGCGCCTCGGGAACGTGCCGGTCGGTACGGACGGCGGCGGGCCCCGTGCCGGGGGCGACCGTCCTCTGAATGAGGCTCGAAGGAGCATCCCCGCGCACCACGCATCCACCCCCCGAAGGCCTACGCTAGAAGGCTGACCGACCCCCGCGCACAGGAGTGAAATGGCCGTCAACCTGGTCAATGTCGAGAACGTCAGCAAGGTGTACGGCACCCGTGCCCTGCTGGACGGCGTCTCGCTCGGTGTGTCGGAGGGGGACCGGATCGGCGTCGTCGGACGCAACGGCGACGGCAAGACCACCCTCATCCGGATGCTCGCCAAGCTGGAGGACGCCGACACCGGGCGGGTCACGCACTCCGGCGGGCTGCGCCTGGGCGTACTCACCCAGCACGACTCCCTCGACCCCGCCGCCACCGTCCGCCACGAGGTCATCGGCGACCTGGCCGACCACGAGTGGGCCGGCAACGCCAAGGTCAGGGACGTGCTGACCGGGCTGTTCGGCGGGCTCGACCTGCCCGGGTTCCCCAAGGGCCTCGACACCGTGATCGGGCCGCTGTCCGGTGGCGAGCGGCGCCGGATCGCGCTCGCCAAGCTGCTCATCGAGGAACCGGACCTGGTCGTCCTCGACGAGCCCACCAACCACCTCGACGTCGAGGGCATCGCCTGGCTCGCCGAGCACCTGCGCAACCGGCGCTCGGCGCTCGTCTGCGTGACGCACGACCGGTGGTTCCTGGACCAGGTCTGCACCCGCATGTGGGACGTGCAGCGCGGTGACGTGTACGAGTACGAGGGCGGCTACTCCGACTACGTCTTCGCGCGCGCGGAACGGGAGCGGATCGCCGCCACGGAGGAGACCAAGCGGCAGAACCTGGTCCGCAAGGAGCTGGCCTGGCTGCGGCGCGGCGCGCCCGCGCGGACGTCCAAGCCCCGCTTCCGCGTCGAGGCCGCCAACGAGCTGATCGCGGACGTGCCGCCGCCCCGGGACAGCAGCGAGCTGATGAAGTTCGCCTCCTCCCGGCTGGGCAGGACCGTCTTCGACCTCGAGGACGTCACCGTGCAGGCCGGACCCAAGGTGCTGCTCAAGCACATCACCTGGCAGCTCGGCCCGGGCGACCGGATCGGCCTCGTCGGCGTCAACGGCGCCGGCAAGACCTCCCTGCTGCGCGCGATGGCGGCGGCGGCCCGCACGGAGGGCGAGACCCAGCCGGCGGGCGGCCGTGTCGCCGTCGGCCGGACCGTCAAGCTCGCCTACCTCTCCCAGGAGGTCTCCGAACTCGATCCGGCCCTGCGGGTCCTGGAAGCGGTGCAGCAGGTCCGCGAGCGCGTCGACCTCGGCAAGGGGCGCGAGATGACCGCCGGGCAGCTGTGCGAGACGTTCGGCTTCAACAAGGAGAAGCAGTGGACCCCGGTGGGGGACCTCTCCGGCGGTGAGCGCAGGCGGCTCCAGCTGCTGCGGCTCCTCATGGACGAGCCCAACGTCCTCTTCCTGGACGAGCCCACCAACGACCTCGACATCGAGACCCTCACCCAGCTGGAGGACGTCCTCGACGGCTGGCCCGGCTCGATGATCGTCATCTCCCACGACCGGTTCTTCGTGGAGCGCACCACGGACCGCGTGTTCGCCCTCCTCGGCGACGGCGCCCTGCGGATGCTGCCGCGCGGCATCGACGAGTACCTGGAGCGGCGCCGGCGCATGGAGGAGACGGTCGCCGCGCAGACCGCCACCGCGGCGCCCAAGCCGGTCACCACGGAGCGCAGCGCCGCCGACCAGCGCGTCGCCAAGAAGGAACTCCAGAAGATCGAGCGCCAGTTGGACAAGATCTCCGAGAAGGAGTCCACGCTGCACGCCCAGATCGCCGACAACGCCACCGACTTCGCGAAGGTGGCCGAACTCGACACCCGGCTGCGGGACCTCGCCGGGGAGCGCGAGGAACTGGAGCTGCGCTGGCTGGAACTGGCCGAGGACGCGTAGCGCGCCCGCACGGTGCGTGGCGCGTACGCGCGGTGCGTACGCACGGCGCGATCCAGCCGCGTGCCGGCCGCGTACGACGCCGTCGCGCGCCCTGCGTGAAGGGCGCGTGAAGGCGCATAACAAGGGCGTCACGGGCCCGTCCTCCCTTGGGAACAGCGGGGGGCGCGGGCCCGTGCGCTGTCGGTGCCGGGTGATAGAAAGAGCCGTCCGAGAACCGACTCAGTACGACCTTGGGTCCGTCACGAACCTCAGGGCGTGGCTAAAAATCAGTGAACGAGGGGGAAGAGCGCTGATGACTCAGCCGCCCGACCAGCCGCCGCAGGGCGGGTTCGGAGCACCGCAGGACCAGCCGCCGCAGCCCGGCGGTTCCGGCCCTCCGCAGACTCCACCGACCCAGGGCGCCCCCGGCACCCCCGAAGCCCCGCCGGCCCAGGGCGGTTTCGGTGCTCCTGAGGCCCCGCCGGTCCAGCGCGGCGCCGGAGCCCCGCAGACTCCGCCCGCGCAGGGTGGTTTCGGTGCCCCGCAGACTCCGCCCGCGCAGGGTGGTTTCGGTGCCCCGCAGACTCCGCCCGCGCAGGGTGGTTTCGGTGCTCCGCAAGCCCCGCCGCCGCAGGGCGGGTTCGGTGCTCCGCCGCCGCCCGCCGGTCCCCCGCCGCAGCCCCAGCCGGGGTACGGCTACCCCCAGCAGCCGGGCCCGTACGCCGGTGCCCCGGGCCCCTACGGCTACCCCCAACCCCCGCAGCAGCCCGGCCCGTACGCCGGACCGCAGCCCGGTTACGGGCACCCGCAGCAGCCGCCGTACCCCGGCGCACCCGGCGGGCCCTTCCCGGGCGGCCCGGGCAAGCCCGCCTCCCGGAAGAAGACGGCGCTGATCATCGGCGCGGCGGTCGCGGCGCTGCTCGTCATCGGCGGCACGGTGTACGCGGTCACCTCCGGCGACGGCGGTGGCGGAGGCCCGAAGAAGCCCGTGGCCCAGGGCAGCGACGACCCGAAGCAGTCCGCCTCCGGCACGCCCACCGCGGCCGTGGCCGGTGACGACCCGGAGCACCTCAACGAGGGCCGGCAGGCCGGTGACGCGAAGGTGCTCTGGTACAAGCCGGCGCCGGACGCCCCGGCGTCGGGCGCCGACGCGCCCGGCCTGTGGGTCAGCGGCGACACGGTGGTGAAGGCGGCGTACAAGCAGGTCTTCGCCTTCGGCACGCAGGACGGGAAGACCGCCTGGGGGCCGGTCGCCTTCCCGCAGAAGATATGCGCGGTCACCCCGCAGAAGTCGGCCGACGACAAGGTCGTCGTGGCGTACATGAGCGGCGGCAGCGACCGCGCCAAGTGCAACCAGCTCCAGCAGCTCGACCTCGCCACCGGCGAGAAGGGCTGGAGCGGCGAGGTGGCCGACGGCGGGCTGTTCGACAGTGCGCTCACCGTCGAACTGAGCGTGAGCGGCAGGACGCTGATGGTGGGCCGCTCCCAGTCGGGCACGGCGTACGACATCGACAGCGGCAAGAAGCTGTACGACAAGAAGCGGTACGGCGAGGCCTGCTTCCCGGCCGCGTTCGCGGGCGGCACCGGGCGGCTGATCCAGGTGGCCTCCTGCGGGGTGGGCACCGGTGACGAGCACGAGGAGATCCAGGAACTCGACCCGGCCACCGGCAAGGTCCGCTGGACCCGGCCGGTCAAGAAGGGCTGGGAGGTCTCCCGGGCCTACTCCGTGGACCCGCTCGTGGTCTATCTGACCAACCGGGAGAAGAAGGCCTGGAACATCTCCACCTTCACCAAGGGCGGCGCGTTCCGTTCGGAGGTCAAGGTGGACGAGAAGTTCGCCCCCCGCTGCGGCTGGGCGATCCTCGAACGCGAACTCCAGGGCTGCCAGGGTGTCGTGGCCGACGCCGACACGCTGTACCTGCCCACCGACACCACCACGAGCGCCAACGAGATCGTCGCGATCAGCCTCTCGGACGGCAAGGCGAAGTGGCGGGTCAAGTCCCCGGCGAACGAGCCGATGACCCCCGTGAAGATCGAGGACGGCAAGCTCGTCGCGTACGTGCGGCCGTCGTACGACGCGGGCGGCCAGGTGGTCTCGGTCCCGCTCACCGGTTCCTCCCACAGCACGACCAGGCTGCTGCGGAACCCGCAGGGCGGCGCCGACGCCGAGAACTCCTTCTACGACGGTGTCGTCGACTGGTCCGGCGGGCGGCTCTTCGTCTCCTCGGGCCGGCTGTCCGGCAACGACGCCTCGAAGGAGAAGCTGATCATGGTCTTCGGCAACTGAGCCCGGTGCCTGTTCCCGGCGTCCCGCCCGTCCTGCCCAGTTCCCCTGCGCCGTCCGGCCGCCCGACCGTCCCCGAGGTACCCGCGCCATGACCCAGCCGCCCCCGCCGCCCCCCAACCAGCCCCCGCAGCCGCCGAACCAGCCCCCGCAGGCCCCGCCGCCCGGCTACGGCTACCCCCAGCCGGCGCCCCCGCAGCCACCGGCCCAGCCCGGCTACGGCTATCCCCAGCCACCGGCCCAGCCCGGCTACGGCTATCCCCAGCCACCGGCCCAGCCCGGTTACGGCTACCCCGGCGCACAGCACAACCCGTACGCCCAGCCCACGCCCCCGGGCTACGGCTATCCGGGCCAGCCCGGCTACCCCGGCCAGCCGGTGACCGTGCCGATGCAGCCCCAGCCCGGGAAGGGCGGCGGGCGGAACAACACCGCGCTGCTCATCGTCGTCGCGGCGGTCGTCGCCATCGCGCTGATCATCGGCGGCGGCGTCTGGTACGCCCGGTCCTCCGGCGACGACGGCAAGAAGCACGACACCGCCTCCTCCGGCGGCAAGAACGGTGCGGGTACCTCCGGGGGCACCTCGGGCGGTGGCGGCAAGGAGAAGGCGCCGGCGGACACCGCGGCCAAGGTGCTCTTCCAGGTGCCGATGCCCCGGACCGACGACACGATCGGCACCACCGGCTCGTGGCTGACCGACACGGTGTACGCCAAGAGCGGCATCGCCGAGATCGTCGGCTACGACCCGGCCAAGGGCACGAAGCTGTGGACGCTCAAGCTCCCGGGGCCGGTCTGCGCGGCCAGCAGTCATGTCACCTCCGACGGCCTGACCGCGATCACGTTCCAGCCGAAGATGCCCACCAAGGACAGGACGGCGGGATGCAGCGAGGTCGCCGCGGTCGACCTCACCGCGGGCACCAAGCTGTGGACGAAGTCGATCAAGACCGGTGACATCCCGATCACCTTCCAGAACGTGACGGTCGCCCAGCACACCGTCGCGGTCGGCAGTTCCGACGGCGGTGCCGCGTTCGACATCGGCTCCGGCAAGGTCCTGTGGCAGCCCAAGCCGGACGACACCTGCTACGACGCGGGCTACGGCGGCGGCACCCGGCTGGTCGCGGTCCGCAAGTGCGGCGCGTACGACAACCGGCAGCTGCACATCCAGACCATCGACCCGAAGACCGGGAAGGTGATCTCCGAGTACAAGATGCCCGCGGGCGTCGAGTACGCCTCCGTCGTCTCCACCGACCCGCTCGTGATCGCGGCCGACGTCGGCGACAGCGCGGGCGACGGCAGCGGCGTCTCGGACTACTTCTCCATCGACGGCAGGACCGGCCGGCTCCTCGCCCGCATCTCCGCGCCCGGCGACACGTACGGCGGCCACTGCGACGGCATCACCCGCATCGAGGGGTGCCGGCAGATCGCCGCCGGCCACGGCAGGCTGTACCTGCCGACCGAGGTCCACGACGGCTCCGGCCAGTACGACAAGACCAACGAGATCGTCGCCTTCGACCTGACCACCGGCAAGCCGGCCCGCGGCCGCGCCGAGGCCGGCGACGGCTACACGCTCTCCCCGCTGCGCATGGACGGCGGCAACCTCCTCGCCTACATGGCGCCGCCGTGGAACAAGGGCGGCCAGGTCGTCAGCATCGACGGTGATTCGCTGAGCACGACCAAGCTGCTGGAGAACCCCGGCACGCGCAGCGTGCACCAGGGCGAGAGCGGCCTGCTGCCCGAGTACGCGGAGATCCTCTTCGGCAAGGGCCGCCTGTACATGTCGGCCGTCTTCGCCCACAAGACGGACTCGGCGTACGGCAAGGAGTACCTGCTGATGGCGTTCGGCACGGACGGCTGACCCGGCCCCGACCCCGTCATCCGCGTCACCCGAATGAGTGACTTGCCGAGAAGTGCCCCGGATTTCATCGATCCGGGGCACTTCTCGGTGAGACGGGCAGCGCGACGTCGAACAAGCGTGTAGCTTCCGGGGGCATGAAGGGCGGGGGTGCCTGGGGGTCTGGGGGGTTTGCTCTATGGGAGTGCGGCTCGTGGTCGTCGACGACCACCGCCTGCTCGCGGAGGCGCTGGCGTCGGCACTGAAGCTGCGCGGTCACCGGGTGCTGGCCGCGGCGGCACCGGCCGCGGGCGCGGCTGATCTGGTGATCGCACGGGTGCCCGAGGTGTGCCTGCTGGGCACGGCGGCCCCGGCCGAGCCGGGGATCTTCGACCCGGTGGTGAAGATCAAGCGGGAACGGCCGCAGGTGGCGGTGCTGGTGCTGGGCCCGGTGCCCTCACCGCGCGGGATCGCGGCGGCCTTCGCCGCGGGCGCGTCGGGATACGTGCGGCACGACGAGCGGATCGAGGGCGTCGAGCGGGCCATCGGCAAGGCCCGGGCCGGTGAGGCCGCGGTGGCTCCGCAGCTGCTCCAGCAGGCCTTCGCCGAGCTGCTGAACCCCGCCGCACAGCCCGACGACGAGGCGCAGCGGCTCCTGGAGATGCTGACGCCGCGGGAGGTGGAGGTGCTCGTCAGGGTGGCCGACGGGGAGGACACCCGGCTGATCGCGGCGGGCATGGGCATCGCCCCGAGCACCGCGCGGACGCATGTGCAGCGGGTGCTGATGAAGCTCGGGGTGGGGTCACGCCTGGAGGCGGCGGCCCTGGCCGCCCGCACGGGCCTGCTGGACCGCGCGGCCGCTTTCCGCCCCGCCCCGGACTCCCACCCCTGACACCGACGCCCCGGAAGGGGCGCGGGGAGCTGCGCGCCCAGCGCCCACGCACCCGCGCCCGGGAGACGGCCGGTGATTACTCCTTCTCCTCCGGCAGCCCCTCCGGGGGAACCGCCGGAGGAGTCGGCCGCAGCTTCAGCCAGCCCAGGAAGAAGATGCCCAGCAGCAGCATGCCGATGCCGGTCCACAGGTTGATGTTGACGCCCTCGGCCTTGTCGATCGCGGCCTGGGAGTCGGTGATTCCGGTGATCGTGACGATGATGCCGTAGATCACGAACAGGCCGCCGATGATGCGGCGCAGGTCGAAGATGCGGGCCGCCGTGGCGGACTTGCCCTCCAGCTCGGTGACTTCCCGCTGGACGTCCTCCTCCGAGTAGCCGTGGCGCTCGGGGTGACGGTCGGAGTGCTCGGTCATGGTTTCCTCGATCCTCCCGCGTCAGAACGAGAACGGGATGTAGCAGGCGGCGGCCAGGACGACCGCGCCCCAGCCCAGCAGGGCCGGCCTGCGGTACCAGGCGTCGTCGCCCGCGGCGGGCGGTTCGGACATGCCGGGGGAGCGGGTGCCGTAGACCAGGCCCTGGAGCTGCTCCGCCGGCTTCGGCTCGGTGAACAGGGACACCGCGACCATCACGACCGCGCCGGCGACGAAGCCCGCGATCGCGGAGACGAAGTTGGCACCCTGGTCGGTGGGGATGGAGATGATGTCCTTCTTGTAGAGGACGAAGTAGTTGACCATCGCCGTCACGGTGCCGGCCAGCAGGCCCCAGAACCCGGACTTGGCGGACGCGCGCTTCCAGAACATGCCGACGATGAAGACGACGAACATCGGCACGTTGAAGAAGGAGAACAGCGTCTGGAGGTAGCTCATGATGTTCGAGAACGACGACGCCAGGAACGCCGTGCCGACGGACGCGGCCACGCCGACCGCGGTGATCAGGCGGCCGAAGCGGACGTAGTAGGCGTCCTCACGGCCGCGCACCACGTACTTGGCCCAGATGTCGTTGGTGAACACCGTGTTGAACGACGACACGTTCGCGGCCATACCGGCCATGAAGGCCGCCAGCAGACCGGTGACGGCGATGCCGAGCACGCCGTTGGGCAGCAGCTCCTGCATCAGGTAGGGGATGGCGTCGTTGTACTGGTAGCCGGAGGCGGCGGAGCCGAAGTTCGGGATGAGCGCGGCGGCGACCAGGCCGGGGATCATCACCAGGAAGACGATGAAGATCTTCGGGTAGGCGGCGATCAGCGGGGTCCGCTGCCCGGCGGAGAGGTTCTTCGCGGACAGGGCGCGCTGCACCTCGGCGAAGTTGGTGGTCCAGTAGCCGAAGGAGAGCACGAAGCCGAGACCGAGGACGATGGTGAGCCAGTTGGCACCCAGCGGGTTGGTGCTGCCGATGCCGGTGCCGCCCCAGGCCGTGGTGAAGTTGCCGCCGTGGGTGGCGGTCAGCTTGTCGGTCAGCCCGCCCCAGCCGCCGACCTTCTTCAGGCCGAGGATGGTGATCGGGATGAGGGCGGCGAGGATCACGAAGAACTGGAGCACCTCGTTGTAGATCGCCGAGGACAGGCCGCCCAGGGTGATGTACGCGAGCACGAAGGCGCCGGCGACGACGATGGCGACCCACTGCGGCCAGCCGAGCAGGGCCTCGACGACGATCGCGAGGGCGTAGAGGTTGACGCCCGCGATCAGGATCGCGGCGAACGCGAACAGGATCGAGCTGAGCAGGTGGGCGGCCCGGTCGAAGCGCAGCAGCAGGAACTCGGGGACCGAGCGGACCTTGCTGCCGTAGTAGAAGGGCATCATCACCAGGCCGAGGAAGACCATGGCGGGGATGGCGCCGACCCAGTACCAGTGCACGGTGTAGGCGCCGTACTGGGCGCTGTTGGCGGCCATGCCGAGGATCTCGGTGGCGGCCAGGTTCGCGGAGATGAAGGCCAGGCCCGTGATCCAGGCGGGCAGCGAGCGGCCGGAGAGGAAGAAGTCGAGGCTGGTCTTCACGGACCGGCGGGCGGCGAAGCCGATGCCGAGGACGACGACGAAGTAGATCGCCAGGATCGTGTAATCCAGCCAGTTGGTGGGGAGCCGTAGCTCCGCCGCCAGGTAGGTGGGGGACTCTGTGGGGGTTTGCATGAGAACTCGCTTCGTTGCGCGAACTGATCCAGAGCGGAACCTACGCCGCCGTGTTCATGATTTGAACACTCTGACTGGTGTTCTTTGTTTGATTGTGATCGAGCGAGTGCTGTCGACTTATGCTCTGTTATGTTTGATTGTGTTGAGTCATTGGGTGCGGGCACGCCCCCGCAGGGCGTCGAGCAAGGAGTCCGGCGTGAAGAAGACCTCGACCCGGCTGGCCGACGGTCGTGAGCTGATCTACTACGACCTCGGTGACGACACCGTGCGCGACGCGGTGGACCGCCGCCCGCTGGACCGTACGGTCACCACCTCCGAGATCCGCCGCGACCCGCTGCTCGGCGACGCGGTCGCCGTGGCCTCCCACCGCCAGGGCCGCATCTACCATCCGCCGGCCGACGAGTGCCCGCTGTGCCCGACCCGGGGCGAGCGGCTCAGCGAGATCCCGGACTCCTCGTACGACGTCGTCGTCTTCGAGAACCGCTTCCCGTCCCTCGCCGGCGACTCCGGCCGCTGCGAGGTCGTCTGCTTCACCTCCGACCACGACGCCTCCTTCGCCGCCCTGACCGAGGAGCAGGCGCGCCTGGTGCTGGACGCGTGGACGGACCGCACCTCGGAGCTGTCGCATCTGCCCTCCGTCGAGCAGGTGTTCTGTTTCGAGAACCGTGGCGCCGAGATCGGTGTGACCCTCGGTCACCCGCACGGACAGATCTACGCCTACCCCTTCACCACCCCGCGCACCGCGCTGATGCTCCGCTCGCTCGCCGCGCACAAGGAGGCGACCGGCGGGGAGAACCTGTTCGACGTCGTCCTGGAGGGGGAACTCGCCGGGGAGCGGGTCGTCCTCGAGGGTGAACATTGGGCGGCCTTCGTGCCGTACGCGGCGCACTGGCCGTACGAGGTCCACCTGTACCCCAAGCGCCGCGTCCCCGATCTGCTGGCGCTCGACGAGGCGGCGCGCACAGAGTTCCCCCAGGTCTATCTGGAACTCTTGAGGCGTTTCGACCGGATCTTCGGCGAGGGTGAGCCTCCGACGCCGTACATCGCGGCCTGGCACCAGGCCCCGTTCGGCGCGCTGGAGGAGTTCGACGGTGTCACGCGCGACGACTTCGCGCTCCACCTCGAGCTTTTCACCATCCGCCGCACTTCCGGCAAGCTGAAGTTTCTCGCGGGTTCCGAGTCCGGCATGAACGTGTTCATCAACGACGTGCCGCCGGAGCGCGCGGCCGAGCGACTGCGAGAGGTAGCGAGTTCATGAAGTACCTGGTGACGGGTGGCGCGGGTTACGTCGGCGGGGTCGTGGCCCAGCATCTGCTGGAGGCCGGGCACGAGGTCACCGTCCTCGACAACCTCTCCACCGGCTTCCGCGCGGGCGTACCCGCCGGCGCCGTCTTCGTCGAGGGCGACATCCGCGACGCCGCCAAGTGGCTCGACCCCTCCTACGACGGCGTGCTGCACTTCGCCGCGTCCTCGCAGGTCGGCGAGTCGGTGGTGAAGCCGGAGAAGTACTGGGACAACAACGTCGGCGGCAGCATGGCCCTGCTCGCCGCGATGCGTGACGCGGGCGTGCGCTCGCTGGTCTTCTCCTCCACGGCGGCCACCTACGGCGAGCCGGAGCAGGTCCCGATCACGGAGAACGCGCCGACGCGGCCGACCAACCCCTACGGCGCCTCCAAGCTCGCCGTCGACCACATGATCACCAGTGAGGCGCACGCCCACGGCCTGGCCGCGGTCTCGCTGCGCTACTTCAACGTCGCCGGCGCCTACGGCACCCAGGGCGAGCGCCACGACCCCGAGTCGCATCTGATCCCGCTGGTCCTCCAGGTCGCCCAGGGCCGCCGCGAGGCGATCTCCGTCTACGGCGACGACTACGCGACCCCCGACGGCACCTGCGTGCGCGACTACATCCACGTCGCCGACCTTGCCGAGGCCCACCTGCTGGCCCTGACGGCGGCCCGGCCGGGCGAGCACCTGATCTGCAACCTCGGCAACGGCAACGGCTTCTCCGTCCGCGAGGTCATCGAGACCGTCCGCCAGGTCACCGGCCACCCGATCCCGGAGGTGACCGCCCCGCGCCGGGGCGGCGACCCCGCGGTCCTGGTCGCCTCGGCGGACACGGCCCGCGAGAAACTGGGCTGGAACCCGTCCCGCGCGGACCTCGCGGGCATCGTCGCGGACGCGTGGGAGTTCGCGCAGAGCATCACGAGGGAGCACTAGTGGGGGCACAGCAGGTCGCGGAGCGCTACGCCGAGCTGTACGGGGCGCCGCCGGAGGGCGTGTGGGCGGCCCCCGGACGGGTCAACCTGATCGGCGAGCACACCGACTACAACGACGGCTTCGTCATGCCGTTCGCACTGCCGCACCAGGCGCTCGCGGCGGTCTCCCGCCGGGACGACGGTCTGCTGCGACTGCACTCGGCGGACGTCGAGGGCGGGGTCGTGGAACTGCGGCTGGACGCCCTCGCGCCCGGCAGCGACGAGAACTGGACGGCGTACCCGGCGGGCGTGGTGTGGGCGCTGCGGGAGGCGGGCCACGAGATCACCGGTGCCGACGTCCACCTGTCGTCCACCGTGCCGACGGGCGCCGGACTGTCCTCGTCCGCCGCGCTGGAGGTCGTCATCGCCCTGGCGCTGAACGACCTGTACGGCCTCGGCCTGAAGCGCTGGAAACTGGCCCGCCTGTGCCAGCGCGCCGAGAACGTCTACGTCGGCGCGCCCACCGGCATCATGGACCAGACCGCGTCGGCGTGCTGCGAACAGGGCCACGCGCTCTTCCTCGACACCCGTGACCTGTCCCAGCAGCAGATCCCCTTCGATCTCGCGGCCGAGGGCCTGCGCCTGCTGGTCGTGGACACCCAGGTCACCCACGCCCACAGCGGCGGCGAGTACGGCAAGCGCCGGGCCGGCTGCGAGAAGGGCGCGGCCCTGCTCGGCGTCGACGCCCTGCGGGACATCCCCTACGGCGGTTTGGACGCGGCCCTGGCCCGCCTGGGCGACGAGGAGGAGGTCGTCCGCCTCGTCCGCCATGTCGTCACCGAGGACCACCGGGTCGAACGCGTCGTCGGCCTCCTCCGCTCCGGCGAGACCCGCGCGATCGGCCCCGTCCTCACCGAGGGCCACGCCTCCCTGCGCGACGACTTCCGCATCTCCTGCCCGGAGCTGGACCTGGTCGTCGACACCGCGCTGGCCCACGGCGCGCTGGGCGCCCGCATGACCGGCGGCGGCTTCGGCGGCTCGGCGATCGTCCTGGCGGACGCGACCGACGTGGACGCACTGACCAAGGCGATCGAGGAAGCCTTCGTCACGGCGTCCTTCACAGCCCCCCGCGTCTTCGAGGCGGTCCCGTCCCCGGGAGCCCACCGGCTCCCCTGACCCGGCGGGGAACGCTCCGTCAGGCCAGGCGCTTGGTCAGCGTGTACTCCGTGATGCCCGGGGGGTGGTCGGGGACCGTGCCCACCACCTCGTAGCCCTGGCGGCGGTAGAAGTGCGGGGCCTGGAAGTCCCAGGTCTCCAGGCGGGCCGCCGTGCAGGCGCGGTCGGTGGTGGCGAGGTGTTCGGCCTCGGCGAGGAGGCGGGTGCCGAGGCCCGTGCCGCGGTGGCGGGCGTCGACCCACAGGTAGGTGATGTGCAGCCAGGTCGCCCAGGTGTGGCCGACCAGGCCGCCCGCCAGGTCGCCGGCGCCGTCCAGCGCCCACACGTGGAGCGGTGTCTCGCGTTCGGCGGGGGTGCCGCGCAGTGCGGCGAGTACCGGGGACGCCGCGGCGTTGGTCTCCCGCAGCCGTGAGCGGAGCAGATCACGTCGGTCTCCGTCGACTTCCGCCTCAATACGAAACATGCGGCACACGATAAGCGCGCCGGACGGCCAGTTCTGCAAATCGTCTTCCGCTGTGTGCGCGCATCCGTACTCTGAGGAGCAGCACCGGTGGGGGCCGGTGCCGTTCAGGGGGCGAGACAGGCGGGTACGGCGCCCGCGGTGGGGTGGCGGACGCCGCGACGGCGGCGGCCGTGCGGCGTGCGGACCTCGGCCGCGGGTGCCGTGCCCGCGTATGCCGTCGTGCTCCGCACCTTTCCGGGCTTTCCGGACCGGCTCATCCGGAGTCTTCCGGACCTTGGTATCCCCTGCTCCGCGCGGAGCCTGGGGAAGGGGGTTTCGTGGTTCGCATCCGAGTCCTGGTCGTGGACGACCACCGCATCTTCGCCGAGTCGCTCGCCGCCGCCCTGGCCGCCGAGCCCGACGTCGAGGTCTCCGCCGCCGGCAGCGGCCCGGCCGCGCTGCGCTGCCTGGAGCGCGCGGCCGGCGAGGGCCGCCGTTTCGACGTCCTCCTGGCCGACGCCGACCTGGGCGGCAACCTGCCCGGCGCCGGCCCGGCCGTGCCGGTGCGGGACGGTGACGCGGACGGCCTGGTCGACGGGATCTCGCTCGTCGCCGGGGTCCGGGCCGCCCAGCCGCGGGTACGGATCGTCGTGCTCGCCGAGAAGGACGACCCGCGCCGCGCGGCCCTCGCGTTGCAGGCGGGCGCCGCCGGCTGGGTCGCCAAGGACTGCTCGCTGTCCCGCCTGCTGACGGTGATACGCGGAGTGCTGCGCGACGAGACCCATCTGCCGCCGGCGCTGCTGACCGGCGTGCTCCGGGAGCTGACGGCCGCGCGCCGGCACCGCACCGAGAGCGAGCGGCTGGTGGAGTCCCTCACCCCGAGGGAGCGGGAGGTGCTGCGCTGCATGGTGGCCGGGCTCGGCCGCAAGGCCGTCGCCGAGCGGCTGTTCCTCTCCCCGCACACCGTCCGCACCCATATGCAGAACGTCCTCGGCAAACTCGGCGTCCACTCGACGCTGGCCGCGGTGGCGCTGGCCCGGCGGGCCGGGGTGGGGCCGGCGAACCTAGCCGGGGACGTTGTCGAACGGGGCGGTCAGCTGGCGTAGCAGGCCGGCGAGTTCGCCGCGCTGGGCGCGGGTCAGCTCGCCGAGGATCGCCCGCTCCTGCTCCAGCAGGCCGGCCAGCGCCTGGTCGGCGCGGTCCCGGCCCTCGTCGGTCAGCCGGACCAGCACGCCGCGCCGGTCACTGGGGTCGGGCAGCCGTTCCACCAGGCCCTTCTTGGCCAGCCGGTCGATCCGGTTCGTCATCGTGCCCGAGGTGACCAGGGTCTGGGTCAGGAGCTGGCCGGGGGAGAGCTGGTACGGCGTTCCGGCGCGCCGCAGCGCGGTCAGCACGTCGAACTCCCAGGGCTCCAGCTGATGCTCGGCGAAGGCGAGCCGGCGGGCGCGGTCGAGGTGCCGGGCGAGTCGGCTCACCCGGCTGAGTACTTCCAGCGGCTCCACGTCGAGGTCCGGACGCTCCCGGCGCCACGCTGCGACCAGCCGATCGACCTCGTCCTCCATGGAGATCAGTGTAGTGGTTGTGTCGACATGAAGTCTCTTGATGTCGAGTCTCTTGACGTTGAGATAATCACCCGGGGAGAGTGACCCCATGACGACGCCCGCCTGGGACCCCGCCCAGTACCTCCGCCACGCCGGCCACCGGGCCCGCCCCTTCACCGACCTCCTCGCCCGGATCCCGGACCCGCCCGCCGGCCGGCCGCGCATCGCCGACCTCGGCTGCGGCCCCGGCAACGTCACCGCCCTGCTCGCCGGCCGCTGGCCCACCGCGCACATCACCGGCTACGACAACTCGCCCGCGATGCTCGACCGCGCCCACGTCGAACACGAGGGACCCACCGCCCATGGCGGCCGGCTCGACTTCACCCACGCCGACGTACGCACGTGGACGCCCGCGGAGCCGTACGACCTGATCGTCTCCAACGCCACCCTCCAGTGGGTGCCCGGACACGCCGACCGCTTCGCCGGCTGGACCGCCGCCCTGAACCCCGGCGGCACCCTCGCCTTCCAGGTGCCCGACAACACCGACGCCCCGCTGCACGCCCTGATGCGCGACCTCGCCGCCACGCCCCGCTGGCGGGCCCGCCTCGCCGGCGTCCTGCGCCGCCCGGACTCCGTCCACACCCCCGAGGTCTACCTGGACCGCCTGGCCCGCCTCGGCTGCGCCACCGACGTGTGGCGGACGACGTACCTCCACGTCCTCGCGGGGGAGGACCCGGTGCTCGACTGGGTCAAGGGCACCGGCCTGCGGCCCGCCCTCACCGTGCTCGCCGACGACCCCGGGGCGCGCGACGCGTTCCTCGCCGAGTACCGCGACCTGCTGCGCACGGCCTATCCGCGCGCGCCGTACGGCACCGTCCTGCCGTTCCGGCGGCTGTTCGCCGTCGCCCGGAAGCCGGCCTGAGCGCGGCCCCGGACGCGGCGGGAGCGCCCCGGCCCGCGCACGGTCAGCATTTGCGGTGGCCAATCAGCCGCGGCTTCTGCTCCAGCCCGTCCAGGCCGTGCCAGGCCAGGTTCACCAGATGCGCCGCCACCTCCGCCTTCTTCGGGCGGCGCACGTCCAGCCACCACTGGCCGGTCAGCGCGACCATCCCGACCAGCGCCTGCGCGTACAGCGGGGCCAGCTTCGGCTCGAAGCCGCGGGACTTGAACTCGCGGCCCAGGATGTCCTCCACCTGCGTGGCGATGTCCGAGATCAGCGAGGCGAAGGAACCCGTGGACTGGGGAATGGGGGAGTCGCGGACCAGGATGCGGAAACCGTCCGTGTACTCCTCGATGTAGTCCAGGAGCGCGAAGGCCGCCTGTTCGCACAGCTCACGCGGGTGGCCGGCGGTGAGCGAGCTGGTCACCATGTCCAGCAGGCGGCGCATCTCGCGGTCGACCACCACCGCGTACAGGCCCTCCTTGCCGCCGAAGTGCTCGTACACCACCGGCTTGGACACCCCGGCCTTGGCCGCGATCTCCTCCACGGACGTGCCCTCGAAGCCCTTGGCCGCGAAGAGGGTGCGACCGATCTCCAGCAGCTGCTGGCGGCGCTCCGCACCGGTCATACGGGTCCGGCGGGTCCGCCGCTGCTTGTCGTTGCCCGGATTACCCGGATTACTGCTGGAGTCGGTCGCCACGGCGTCAATCATGCCGCCTCGGCGGTTTCCTTCCGGCGCCGGGAACCGTCCTCCCCGGTGTCACGGCGGGAATCGATACGCGAGCGTGACGGCCAGCGCACGTCGTACGCCCAGCCGAGCCGCTCGAAGATGCGGATGAAACGGGCCGACGAGTCGATCTGGCCGCGCATCACCCCGTGCCGCGCCGAGGTGGGGTCGGCATGGTGCAGGTTGTGCCAGGACTCACCGCAGGACAGCACCGCCAGCCACCACACGTTGCCCGACCGGTCCCGCGACTTGAACGGCCGCTTGCCGACCGCGTGACAGATCGAGTTGATCGACCACGTCACATGGTGCAGCAGCGCCACCCGCACGAGTGAACCCCAGAAGAACGCGGTGGCCGCGCCCCACCAGGACTGCGTCACCAGACCGCCGATCAACGGCGGCAGCCCGAGGGACACCAGGGTCCACAGGATGAACTGGCGGGAGATCATCCGGATCGCCTTGTCCTTGATCAGATCCGGCGCGTACTTCTCCTGCGAGGTCCGCTCCTCGTCGAACATCCAGCCGATGTGGGCCCACCACAGCCCCTTCAGCAACGCCGGCAGGGTCTCACCGAACCGCCACGGCGAATGCGGGTCGCCCTCGGCGTCGGAGAACTTGTGGTGCCTGCGGTGGTCGGCCACCCAGCGCACCACCGGGCCCTCCACCGCCATCGAGCCCGCGATCGCCAGCGCGATGCGCAACGGCCGCCGGGCCTTGAACGAACCGTGGGTGAAGTACCGGTGGAAACCGATGGTGATGCCGTGGCATCCGAGGAAGTAGAAGAAGACCAGCAGGCCCAGGTCGAGCCAGCTCACCCCCCGGCCCCAGGCCAGCGGCACGGCCGCCACCAGTGCCACGAACGGCACGACGATGAACAGGAGCAGCGTGATCTGTTCGATCGAACGCTTCTGCTCGCCGCCCAGCGTGGCGGGGGGAGAGGGTGTGTCGGTGGCCTTACGGGCTTCTTCGATCACATCGGAACGTGAGGTCATGCGGTCCCCTGTGGGGTCGAGGGTCAAGACAGGCAGGCTCGGGCCGCCGGCACCGGGTGGACTCGCCGGTACTCCCTACGGTTCCGTAACCTACGGCGTCGTAAGTATGGCAGTGTGCCGCGCCGCGGCAAGAGCCCCGGCCCCTGCGCGTCCACACGGGCACCTATCCTTGGATGCGGTCGGACAGCGCGGTCCGCTGACGTTTCCTTCCCGGACGCTCCGGCCCGTATGCGGCGCCCGCCGCCTGGCAGCCGGCCGGGTTCCCCGCCAGACGAGCTTCAACACTGCAAGGAGCCGCACCTGTGAGCAGTGCCGACGACCAGACCACCACGACCAGCACCGAACTGCGCGCCGACATCCGCCGCCTGGGTGATCTCCTGGGAGAGACCCTCGTCCGGCAGGAGGGCCCCGAACTCCTCGTACTGGTCGAGAAGGTGCGCCGCCTCACCCGGGAGGACGGCGAAGCCGCCGCCGAGCTGCTGCGCGGCACGGAACTGGAGACCGCCGCCAAGCTGGTCCGCGCCTTCTCCACCTACTTCCACCTGGCCAACATCACCGAACAGGTGCACCGCGGCCGGGAACTGCGGGCCAGGCGCGCCGCCGAGGGCGGCCTGCTCGCCCGCACCGCCGACCGGCTGAAGGACGCCGACCCCGAGCACCTGCGCGAGGCCGTGCAGCACCTCAACGTCCGCCCGGTGTTCACCGCCCACCCCACCGAGGCCGCGCGCCGCTCCGTCCTCAACAAGCTCCGGCGCGTCGCCGCGCTCCTGGACACCCCCGTCCTCGACTCCGACCGCCGCCGCCACGACATCCGCCTCGCCGAGAACATCGACCTGGTCTGGCAGACGGACGAGCTGCGCGTCGTACGGCCCGAACCCGCCGACGAGGCCCGCAACGCCATCTACTACCTCGACGAACTGCACGCCGACGCCGTCGGCGACGTCCTGGAGGACCTCACCGCCGAACTCGAACGCGTCGGCGTCAGGCTCCCCGACGACACCCGCCCCCTCACCTTCGGCACCTGGATCGGCGGCGACCGCGACGGCAACCCCAACGTCACCCCCCAGGTGACCTGGGACGTCCTCATCCTCCAGCACGAACACGGCATCAACGACGCCCTCGCCACGATCGACGAGCTGCGCGGCCTGCTCTCCAACTCCATCCGCTACGCCGGAGCCACCGAGGAACTGCTGGACTCGCTCGGCACCGACCTGGAGCTGCTCCCCGAGATCAGCCCCCGCTACAAGCGCCTCAACGCCGAGGAGCCCTACCGGCTCAAGGCCACCTGCATCCGGCAGAAGCTGGAGAACACCAAGGAGCGCCTCGCCAAGGGCACCCCGCACGAGCCGGGCCGCGACTACCTCGGCACCGGCGAACTCCTCGCCGACCTGCGGATCATCCAGACCTCCCTGCGCGAGCACCGCGGCGGCCTGTTCGCCGACGGCCGCCTCGCCCGCACCATCCGCACCCTGGCCGCCTTCGGCCTCCAGCTCGCCACCATGGACGTCCGCGAACACGCCGACGCCCACCACCACGCCCTCGGTCAGCTCTTCGACCGGCTCGGCGAGGAGTCCTGGCGCTACGCCGACATGCCCCGCGACTACCGCGGCAAGCTCCTGGCGAAGGAACTGCGCTCCCGCCGGCCCCTGGCGCCGACCCCGGCACCCGTGGACGCGGCCGGCGAGAAGACCCTCGGCGTCTTCCGGACCGTCAGCAAGGCCCTGGAGGTCTTCGGCCCCGAGGTCATCGAGTCCTACATCATCTCCATGTGCCAGGGCGCCGACGACGTCTTCGCCGCCGCCGTCCTCGCCCGCGAGGCCGGCCTCCTCGACCTGCACGCCGGCTGGGCCAAGATCGGCATCGTGCCGCTCCTGGAGACCACCGACGAGCTGCGCGCCGCCGACACCATCCTCGAGGACATGCTCTCCGACCCGTCCTACCGGCGCCTGGTCGCGCTGCGCGGCGACGTCCAGGAGGTCATGCTCGGCTACTCCGACTCCTCCAAGTTCGGCGGCATCACCACCAGCCAGTGGGAGATCCACCGCGCCCAGCGCCGCCTGCGCGACGTCGCCCACCGCTACGGCGTCCGGCTGCGCCTCTTCCACGGCCGCGGCGGCACCGTCGGCCGCGGCGGCGGCCCCTCCCACGACGCCATCCTCGCCCAGCCCTGGGGCACCCTGGAGGGCGAGATCAAGGTCACCGAGCAGGGCGAGGTCATCTCCGACAAGTACCTCATCCCCTCCCTGGCCCGCGAGAACCTGGAACTGACCGTCGCGGCCACCCTCCAGGCCTCCGCCCTGCACACCGCGCCCCGCCAGTCCGACGAGGCCCTCGCCCGCTGGGACGCCGCCATGGACGTCGTCTCCGACGCCGCCCACCAGGCCTACCGCAAGCTGGTCGAGGACCCCGACCTGCCGACGTACTTCCTGGCCTCCACGCCGGTCGACCAGCTCGCCGACCTGCACCTGGGCTCCCGGCCCTCCCGCCGCCCCGGCTCCGGCGTCTCGCTCGACGGCCTGCGCGCCATCCCGTGGGTGTTCGGCTGGACCCAGTCCCGGCAGATCGTCCCCGGCTGGTTCGGCGTCGGCTCCGGCCTCAAGGCCCTGCGCGAAGCCGGCCTGGACACCGTCCTGGACGAGATGCACCAGCAGTGGCACTTCTTCCGCAACTTCGTCTCCAACGTCGAGATGACCCTCGCCAAGACCGACCTGCGGATCGCCCAGCACTACGTCGACACCCTGGTCCCCGACGAGCTGCGGCACGTCTTCGACACCATCAGGGCCGAGCACGAGCTGACGGTCCGCGAGGTCCTGCGGGTCACGGGCGAGACCGAGCTCCTCGACGCCCACCCGGTCCTCAAGCAGACCTTCACCATCCGCGACGCCTACCTCGACCCGATCTCCTACCTCCAGGTCGCCCTGCTCAAGCGGCAGCGCGACGCCGCCGCGGCCGGGGCCGACCCCGACCCGCTGCTCTCCCGCGCCCTGCTCCTCACCGTCAACGGCGTGGCGGCCGGCCTGCGCAACACCGGCTGACAGCCCCCGCCCCGGCACAAGGACGCCCCCGAGGCCGCAAGGCTCCGGGGGCGTCCCCAGGTCCGCCGCCGGCGCGTGCGCCGTCAGCGGGGGCTTCTACGTCACTGCAAGGCCACGAACGCCGCCGTCAGCAGCCCCGCCCCGCACAGTCCCAGCACCCACGCCGCCCGGACCAGCCGCATCCCGCCCGCCACCACCACCGAGGCCAGCAGCAGCGCACCGCCCAGCGGCACCCAGGAGTACAGGACCCCCGCCGGCCCGCAGCGCACCGCGTCCCCGGTGCCGGGCTTCAGCACGACGTCGTACGTCTCCCCCGCACGCACCGCCACCGAGTCCTCGATCTCCACGCGCGCGCGTGCCCGCGCCCCCGCCGACACCGGCGCGAACGGGCCGCCGCACGTACCCCGCACACACTCCGTCACCCGGACCGTGCCCCGCTCACGCCCCTTGGTCAGCATCACGTGCTGCGCGGTCCCCCAGGAACCCCACACCCCGGCGAACAGGATCAGCGCGGCGACCGCGCCCGTCACCGCGACCCGCCCCCACCGCAGAGCGGTCGCGGAGGCCCGGCGGGCGGAGGTGGTGGCGGCAGGCATGGCCGGGATCATTGGCCATACCACTGCGGCCGGTCAACTCCCGGGACGCCCCGGCCGGACATGCCGGAAATCGCACGACACCCGGAGCCCGCGTCCGCGGCCTCAGGAGTTGTACGTGCTCTGCGCCCGCTCCAGCCCCTCGATCACCAGGGCCTCCACCGCGTCCGCCGCACGGTCCACGAAGTAGCCCAGCTCCTTGCGCTCCCCCGGGGAGAAGTCCTTCAGCACGAAGTCCGCGACCTGCATCCGCCCCGGCGGCCGGCCGATCCCGAACCGCACCCGGTGATAACCCGGCCCCATCGCCTTCGTCATCGACTTCAGACCGTTGTGCCCGTTGTCGCCGCCACCCAGCTTCAGCCGCAGCGTGCCGTAGTCGATGTCCAGCTCGTCATGGACCGCCACGACGTTCGCCGGCGGCACCTTGTAGAAGTCCTTCAGCGCGTTCACCGGACCGCCGGACAGGTTCATGTACGACATCGGCTTCGCCAGGATCACCCGGCGGTTCGCCGGCCCCACCGGACCGATCCGCCCCTCCAGGACCTGCGCCTGCGCCTTGCCCGCCCGCTTGAACTTCCCCCCGATCCGCTCCGCGAGCAGGTCGGCCACCATGAAACCGACGTTGTGCCGGTTCATGGCGTACTCCGGCCCGGGATTACCGAGCCCGACGATGAGCCAGGGCTCGCTGGCGGGAGTGGTCACGTCCATCTCTCCTCGATACACGCCAGCCGCCGCTCCCGGCGAGGGAAGCGGCGGCTGACCGGTTGACGACGACGGCGAGGATCAGGCCTCGGCCGCCTCCTCGCCCTCGGCCTCGCCCGCGGACTCCTCGGCCTGCGCGGCCAGGACCTGGAGGACGACCGTGTCACCGTCGACGGCCAGCGTGGTGCCGGACGGGAGCGGGATGTCCTTGGCGAGGACGGAGGCACCGGCCTCCAGGCCCTCGATGGAGACGGTGACCGACTCGGGGATGTGCGTGGCCTCGGTCTCCACCGGCACGGTGTTCAGCACGTGCTCCAGCAGGTTGCCACCCGGGGCCAGCTCGCCCTCGGTGTGCACGTAGATCTCGACGTTGACCTTCTCGCCCCGCTTCACCAGCTGGAGGTCGACGTGCTCCAGGAAGCCCTTGACCGCGTCACGCTGCACGGCCTTCGGGATCGCCAGCTCGTTGGACTTGCCGTCGATGTCCAGGGAGATCAGGACGTTCGGCGTACGCAGCGCCAGCAGCAGCTCGTGGCCCGGGAGGGTCAGGTGCAGCGGGTCGGAACCGTGGCCGTACAGCACACCGGGAACCTTGTTGTCACGGCGGATACGACGGGCGGCACCCTTGCCGAACTCGGTGCGGGTCTCGGCGGCGAGCTTGACCTCGGACATACGGATCACTCCTCGTAGAACTAGGAACGGACGTGGTCACCCGGCCACGAACGGCCTGCTACGAAGAGCGCGTCGATAACGGACCACCGTGTTCGCGGAAACGGACACGGCCTCCCTCGCCGAGCAACTCGTGCAGTTTACTCGGAAAGGGAGGCCGCACCCAAAAGGATCAACGGCTAACGCCGGCGACGACCGTGCAGAAACCTCACTGCTCGTCGAAGAGGCTGGTCACCGAGCCGTCCTCGAACACCTCACGCACCGCGCTCGCGATCGTCGTGGCGATCGACAGCACCGTGATCTTGTCCAGATCCACCGCCAGCTCACCCGGCGTCGGCAGCGTGTCCGTGAAGATGAACTCACTCACCCGCGAGTTCTTCAGCCGGTCCGCCGCCGGACCCGACAGCACACCGTGCGTCGCCGTCACGATGACGTCCTCCGCACCGTGCGCGAACAGCGCGTCCGCCGCCGCACAGATCGTCCCACCCGTGTCGATCATGTCGTCGACCAGGACACACACCCGGCCCTCGACCTCACCCACGACCTCGTGGACGGTCACCTGGTTCGCCACGTCCTTGTCACGCCGCTTGTGCACGATCGCCAGCGGCGCACCGAGCCGGTCGCACCACCGGTCCGCCACCCGCACCCGGCCCGCGTCCGGCGAGACCACCGTCAGCTTGTTCCGGTCCACCTTGCGGCCCACGTAGTCCGCCAGCAGCGGCAACGCGAACAGATGATCCACCGGACCGTCGAAGAAGCCCTGGATCTGGTCCGTGTGCAGATCCACGGTCAGGATCCGGTCCGCACCCGCCGTCTTCATCAGATCGGCGATCAGACGCGCCGAGATCGGTTCACGGCCCCGGTGCTTCTTGTCCTGCCGCGCGTAACCGTAGAACGGCACGATCACCGTGATGGAACGAGCCGACGCACGCTTCAGCGCGTCGATCATGATCAGCTGCTCCATGATCCACTTGTTGATCGGAGCCGTGTGGCTCTGGATCAGGAAGCAGTCCGCACCACGAGCCGACTCCTGGTAACGGACGTAGATCTCACCGTTCGCGAAGTCGAAGGCCTTCGTCGGGACGACCCCGACACCCAGCTGCTGGGCGACCTCCTTGGCAAGCTCGGGGTGGGCGCGGCCGGAGAAGAACATCAACTTCTTCTCGCCGGTCGTCTTGATCCCGGTCACAGCACTGTCTCCTCAGAGGTTGTCTCAGCCAGCCGGCTGCTCTTCGACCTCTCGGCTGGGCGTGAGAAGCCGTATCAGCTGGTAAGGGTGGGGGCGCACGTGTGCGGATGTGCACTTATCACGGTACGCCGTGTTCGGGGCACCCGTTCGCGCTCAGTCCTCGCCCTCACCCCGCCGCGACGCCGCCTCGGCCGCCTTCGCCGCCGCACTCCCCGGACGCTTCCGCGCCACCCAGCCCTCGATATTCCGCTGCTGGCCCCGGGCCACGGCCAGCGAACCCGCCGGCACATCCTTCGTGATCACCGACCCCGCAGCGGTGTAAGCACCGTCCCCGACCGTGACAGGAGCCACAAACATGTTGTCCGAACCCGTCCGGCAGTGCGACCCGACCGTCGTGTGGTGCTTGTCCTGACCGTCGTAGTTCACGAACACACTCGCCGCCCCGATGTTCGTGTACTCACCGATCGTCGCGTCCCCCACGTACGACAGATGCGGAACCTTGGTCCCCTCACCGATCGACGCGTTCTTCGTCTCCACGTACGTCCCGATCTTGCCCTTCGCACCCAGCCGCGTCCCCGGACGCAGATACGCGTACGGCCCCACGACCGCCCGCGCACCGATCCGCGCCCCCTCCGCCACCGAGTTGTCCAGGCGCGCCCCCGCACCCACCAGCGTGTCCCTCAGCCGGCTGTTCGGCCCCACCTCGCACCCCTCACCGAGATGCGTCGACCCGGCCAGCTGCGTCCCCGGATGCACGACGACGTCCCGCTCGAAGGACACCGTCACATCCACCCACGTGGTCGCCGGATCCACCACCGTCACCCCGTCCAGCATCGCCCGCGTCAGCAGCCGGTCGTTCAGGATCCGCCGCGCCTGCGCCAACTGCACCCGGTTGTTGATCCCGGCGATCTCCCGGTGATCACCGGCCACCGACGCCCCCACCCGGTGCCCGGCCTCCCGCAGGATCCCCAGCACGTCCGTGAGGTACTCCTCACCCTGGCTGTTGTCCGTCCGCACCCGCTTCAACGCGTACGCCAGCAACGGCCCGTCGAACGCGAACACCCCGCTGTTGATCTCCTGGATCGCCCGCTGCTCCACGGTCGCGTCCTTGTGCTCCACGATCGCGGTGACCGCCCCCGTCGCCCCGTCCCGCACGATCCGGCCGTACCCGGTGGCGTCCGGCACCTCGGCCGTCAGCACGGTCACCGCGTTGCCGTCCGCCCGGTGCGTCTCCGCGAGCCGCCGCAGCGTGTCCCCCGTGAGCAGCGGGGTGTCCCCGCACACGACGACGACCGTGCCGTCCACGGTCCCGCCCAGCTCCTCCAGGCCCATCCGTACGGCGTGTCCGGTGCCGTTCTGCTCCGACTGCACGGCCGTACGCACATCCGGGTCGATCTCCGTCAGATGCGCGGTGACCTGCTCCCGGGCGTGGCCCACCACGACGACCAGGCTCTGCGGGTCCAACTCGCGCGCGGAGGCCAGCACATGTCCGACCAGGGAGCGGCCGCAGAGCTGGTGGAGGACCTTGGGTGTGGCCGACTTCATACGGGTGCCCTCACCCGCGGCGAGAACGACGACGGCGGCCGGGCGGATGGCGCTCACGGGGTTGCCCTTCGGCTCTGGATGGGTGGGGGTGACAGCCGCAGGATACCGGGGCGGGTTGGGGGAGAAATGAGTGCGGGCCCTGACGGTGAGGTCAGGGCCCGGTCGTGCGTGGCTCCCCTGCCAGGACTCGAACCTGGAACAAATCATCCAAAGTGACCCGTGTTGCCGATTACACCACAGGGGAGTGTGTAAGCCTCCCGAGCGGACATTTGGTCAGTCCGTGGAGGCCGCGGCACCTACTATGCCGCACCACGAGCCCTCGATGCGACGGTACAAGTCGGCACCCTTCAGGACTTTGATCACGAGACAGCCGCGGTAGCCCTCACCGGTGTTCTTGCGGACCGTCCTGGGGTTGTGCTTCTTGAGGGTGGTCTTGTTGAAGGCGGAGGTGCCGGCGCCGACGAGGTCGGCCCAGTACCGCTCGGCCCCGGCCACGTCGGCGTTCTCATGGATCGTCACCGTGTAGCGGATGCGGTCGCGCTCCACTCCGACGAGGCGCAGCCAGGCGAGGAACACCCTGATCATGCCGGGGTCGCTGTTGACGAAGACGACGCACTCCCGGCGGTCGTAGGGCTTGTCCTTGCCGCCCTCGGCCCAGTAGAGGCCGACGCCGATCAGGAACAGCTCGCGGTCGGAGAGTTCGCCGACGGCTGCCGCGGCCCGCTGTTTGGTCGCGGCGCGTTCGCGGTCCCGCGCCGCCCGCATGGCCGCGAGGCCCTCGTTCATCAGGGCCCGCTGCTCCTCGGGCGTGTAGCGCGGTTCCGGCTTCGGCAGGTCCCGTACCCAGAGGGAGGCCGAGCTGCGCGAGCACCCCAGCTCCGCCTGGATCCGGTCGTACGTCCAGCCTTGGCGCCGCAGCTCCCGCGCCCTCTCCCGCAGGCCGTCCTTCGCGTTCGGGCGCCGCGTCCGTTCCGGCGGCGGTTCCCCCTTCACCAGCTGGTTGAGGGTGTCGTTGTTGAAGACCTTCAGCTCGTCCCGGATCTGCCGGAGGCTGTGACCCGCCCGTCGCAGGGCGACCGCCCGCTCGCGCAGGGACTCGAAGTCGGTGGGTGTGCCGGGTGTGGGTGTCATATGCATACCGTCCGGGTGGAATGTCGGGTTCCGGGGGCGGGCGGGGACGGTTCACCAGTTCGGGGGATAGCGGTCGGTTTCGAGGGTCGTTCGGTTACGGAGTGTGGTGTGTGGAGGTAGGGGAAACTCACCGGAAAAGCCGCACCTCCCGCCCGTAGGCTGGGTGTATGACCATGACGGGGGAAGACCACGCCAGGGCCCTGACCGGCCCCTGGTGGTGGGCCAGGTGGCGCAGCGCGGTGCTCGACGGGAGTGTCGCGCTGGTGTCCGCCGTGGAGTGCGGTGCGGAGGGGATCCCGTTCGCCCGGGACGCGGGTGTCCCGGTGTGGGTGGGGATCGTGTTCGGGGTGATCGCCGGGTCGGTGCTGTTGCTGCGGCGGAAGTGGCCGATCGCGGTGGTGCTGGTGGCGATCGCGATCACGCCGGCGCAGATGGGGTTCCTGCTGGGGGTCGTGGGCCTGTACACGCTCGCCGCGTGTGAGCTGCCGCGGCGGGTCCTCGCCGCGCTGGCGGGGATGTCGCTGCTGGGGACGGCGGTGGTGACGTTCGTGCGGGTGCGGCAGGACATGGCGCGGGGGGATCTGACGCTCGGTGACTGGTTCCTGCCGTTCGCCTCGGTGACGACGGCGCTGGGCCTGACGGCTCCGCCGTTGCTGCTGGGTCTGTACGTGGGGGCGCGGCGGCGGTTGATGGAGAGTCTGCGGGAGCGGGCGGATTCGCTGGAGCGGGAGTTGCAGCTGCTCGCGGAGCGGGCGGAGGAGCGGGCCGAGTGGGCGCGTAACGAGGAGCGGACGCGGATCGCGCGGGAGATGCATGACGTGGTCGCGCACCGGGTGAGTCTGATGGTGGTGCACGCGGCGGCGCTTCAGGCGGTGGCGCGGAAGGATCCGGAGAAGGCGGTGCGGAATGCCGCGCTGGTGGGGGACATGGGGCGGCAGGCGCTGACCGAGTTGCGGGAGATGCTCGGGGTGTTGCGGGCGGGGGAGGGTGTGGGCCGGCGGGCCGCTTCGGCGTCGTCGCTGGCGGCGGTGGGGGAGGCGGCCGCGGCGGCGGCTTCGCGGGTGGCGGAGGCGGAGGGGGCGATGGAGGGTCCCTGGCTGTCGGAGCTGGAGGAGTTGGTGGGGCAGTCGGCCGCGGCGGGGATGGTGGTGGATCTGTCGGTGCAGGGGGAGGTGCGGTCGTACGCGGTGGAGGTGGAGCAGACGGCGTACCGGGTGGTGCAGGAGGCGCTGACGAACGTCCACAAGCACGCGGCGGGCGCGAAGACGTATGTGCGGCTGGCGCACCGGGTGTCGGAGATCGCGATGCAGGTGGAGAACGAGCCGCCGCCGGAGCCCGCGTCGGCGTCGGCGGGGCTGCCGTCGGGTGGGAACGGGCTGGTGGGGATGCGGGAGCGGGTCGCGGCGCTGGGCGGGGTGTTCGTGTCGGGGCCGACGGACGGGGGCGGGTTCCGGGTGTCGGCGGTGATTCCGGCGGTGTAGGGCGGGCCGCCGGCGGGGTTTCCGGCGGTGTGCGGTGTGCCCTGCGGGTGTGCGTGTGCGTGTGCGTGTGCGGTGCGGCGGGCGTCGGCCGTGGTGCCGGTGGTGCGGGGCGGGTACGGGTGTTCAGCCCGCGGTGAGGCGTACGGGCGGGATGCCGGTGATGAGGGTGGTCAGGGCGTGGTCGATGTCGGGACCGAGGTACCAGTCGCCGGTGTGGTCGACGGTGTAGACGCGGCCTTCGCTGTCGATGGCGAGGACGGCGGCGGTGTCGGTCTCCTCGCCGAGGGGGCACAGCTCGGTGCCGAGGGCGCGCCCGAGGTCGCCGAGGGTGCGGGCGAGGTGGAGGCCGTGCAGGGGGTCGAGGCGGAGGGCGGCGGGGGCGATCTGCCGGCCGGGGCCGGCGGGGGTGATGTCGAGTCCGCCGAACTCGGCCCAGGCCTCGACGGCGGCGGGGAAGACGGCGTGCCGGTGGCCTGCGGGTGAGGCGTGTTCGCGCAGGGTGTCGGCCCAGATCTCGGCCTGCACTATGTCCCAGCGTCCGGGGTGCCAGCCGGCGGCGCGCAGGGCGGCGTCGACGGGCACGGAGAAGCGTGTGGAGGACCCCGCCGGGGTGCGGGGGGCCGGGGGCTGGGGGGTGGAGGCGCGGTCGGGGTGCATCTGCCCTTAGTTCGTCGTGCTCGCGGGGTCGTGCCGGTGCGGCGGGTTGGCGGCGGTTCTGGCGGCGGGTTCTGTCGTGGTGGGCCGGGGTGGCCGGCCGTCGGTCGTGGCGGGCGGGGTGGTCAGCCGTCGGCCGGGGTGGGGTCGACGATGCGGACGCCGAAGTGGGCGCTGAGGGCGGTGCAGGCGCGGCAGGGGGCGGCGAAGCTGCCGTGGAGGGGGTCGCCGTCCTCGCGTATGCGGCGGGCGGTGAGCTTGGCGTGTCTGAGGGCCTTGCGGGCCTCGCCGTTGGTCATGGGTCTGCGGGCGGCGCGTTTGCTGCGGGCGGCGTCGGCGGTGGTGAGGTGCCGGGAGATGAGGATGGTCTCGGCGCAGCGTCCGGTGAAGCGGTCGCGCTGGCCGCTGGTGAGGGTGTCGAGGAAGTCCTGGACCAGGGGGTGCAGGGCGGCGGGCCGGTCGCTGCGGGTGGCGGTGCCGGTGAGGGTGGCGCCGCGGACGGAGAGGGCGGCGGCGACGGTGGGCAGGATGCCGTCGCGGCGGTGCTGGAGGGTGGGGGCGGGGGGTGTGCCGGTGGCGCTCCAGCCGATGCGGGGGTCGCCGGCCCGTACGTCGGCACTTCCGGTCTGCAACGCGTTCATGATCGTTCTACCTCCCCTGGCGTCCCCTGGAGGACACAGGGTGCCAAATGCCGTGGCTCGTGGGGAAGCTGGGGCGGCGCGACACGCCCGTGGGGAGGTGTGCGGTGACGGTGGGGTGACGGCTGGTCACTCATCCGGATGAGAGGCCCCGGATGCGCGGGGTGCGGGGGTGGTGGCGGGGATGCGGTGGGCCGGTGACCGTGGTGGGCGCACCGCATAGGCTGTCGCCGTCCGCGATCGACACCGCCGTTCAGGCGCACAGACAACGCCGCAGGGGGCAACCGCCATGACGACAGGTCGGCTCGGGCTGGGGGCTCCGCCCAGCCGCCAGGCCGGGGGACGGGCCGCGCCGCCGAACGCGGCCTACGCCGGGCAGACCGTGCACTTCCCGGATCCGGTGCGGGCGGCGCGTCACCCGAGAGGAGTACGGGTCAACGAGCACGGCTATCCCGATTTCTCGCCGTACGCGCGCGTGGCGGTGGAGATCGCCGAGCCTCCGGAGGGGTTCGGGGTGGACGAGCTGCGGCTGACGGACTACGTGTCGGCGAACGCCGCGCTGGCGGCGCAGGGCCACGCGTTGTGGGACACGGTGCCGGCTGTGGCGACGCCGCACGGCTGGACGTGGCATCACGTGGCGGGCACGCGGCGGCTGGAGCTGGTACCGGTCGAGGTCAAGGCGTTGCTGCGGCACCACGGTGGGGTGGCGACGGCGCCGGTGGACCACGGCAAGCGGGGGACGCGGCCGTTGCAGGAGGTGCGGCCGGCGCACTTCCGCCTGCCGAAGTCGGGTGTGGCGGTGCCGGAGGCGCAGGTGCAGGGGCTGGAGGAGGACCTGGGCTACCGGCTCCCCGGCGCGTACCGCTCGTTCCTGAAGGCGGCGGGCGGTTGCGCGCCCGTCGGCGCGGCGCTGGACGCCGAGCTGGGGCTGCTCCTGGACCAGCCGTTCTTCACGGTGCGGGACGAGGCGGCGGTCAACGACCTGGCGTACGTGAACAAGTGCCTGCGCGACCATCTGACGAAGGACTACCTGGGTGTCGTCTTCGTGCAGGGCGGTCTGCTCGCGGTGAAGGTGAAGGGCGAGCGGGCCGGTTCGGTGTGGTTCTGCGCGTACGACGATGTGCGGGACGTGGATCCGTCGTGGTCGCCGGCGGAGCGGGTGGAGCGCCTGCTGCTGCCGTGCGGTGACGACTTCGACGCCTTCCTGTCCCGGCTGGCCGGCCATCCGCCGGAGCTGGAGACGGTGGCGGACCTGATGGTCGACGGCGGTTTCGCGCGTGCCGTCCCGGTGTCTTCCGGTCCGGCGTCGCCGGGCCCGGCGGGGGAGTGAGCTGACGACGATGGTGACGTACGCGCAGGCGCAGGAGCGCGCCGAGGAGTGGGTCAACGGCGATGTGCCGGCGTACCAGCACCGTGAGGTGCGGGTGCGGGAGTTCGAGCTGGGTTTCGTGGTGTGGGGTGAGGACCGGGCGGAGGGGCCGCGGTCCGACGCGGGCGGCCAGCGTCTGGTCATCGCCCGGGACAGCGGGGAGGCGACGCTGTGGCCCGCTCTGCCGGTGGGTGAGGTGATCCGCCGGTACGAGGAGGAGTACGGCCGCCCCGACGGGCCCGAGGACGCGGTGCCGGCGGCTGCCGCCCGGGTGGACCTGAACCAGACGTCGTTCCTGCTGACTCCGCCGGAGTGGTTGCAGGAGGCGGCGGACAAGCTGGGCGTGGGATCCGGCTCCGGTGCGGATGCGGCGGGTACCGCGGGTGCGGCTCCGGGTCCGGCTTCTGCCGCGGTGGGTTCTGGAGCGGTGGGTTCTGACGGGGCGCCGGGTGCGGTGTCCTTCGGTGGGGACGCGCCGGCGCGGACCCAGGCCGGGGTGCCCGGGCCGGTGGACGTGCCCGCGGGGGCCACACCCTGGGCCGGCACCGACACGAACGCGGACGGTGGCGAGGACGACCGTTCGGTGCCGCTGCCCGCGACGGTGTTCGCGCCGCCGTTGAGCGACCAGGGCGCCCCGCCGCGCCCGCCGATGGCCGCGCCGGACGCGCCGACGGCGCTGATGTCGGGCGGTAGCCAACTGCCGCCGACGGCGGTCGCACCGGCGCTCGACGCGTCGATCGTGCCGGGCGCGCAGGACGTTCCGCCGGGCGCCCCCGCAGACGCGTCCGCGGCCGGCGCCACGTCGGGCGGCCCGCGGGGCAGCACGCCCCCGCCCCCGCCCGGCGCGCCGGTGTACGGCACCCCGCCGGCGGCCCCGGGTACGCCGCCCGCGCCTCCCACGGGCGCGCCGGGCGGGCCGTCGTACGGCTACCCGCAGGGCGCCGGTCCCCAGGACGCCGCGGGGTACGGCTACCCGCTGGCGCCCGCCGGGCCGGGCGCGCCGGGGCGGCAGCTCGCGCCGAACGCCGGGGACATCGCGGACGCCGCGACGAGCAAGGCGGCGCCGCCGCCGAAGAAGGCGCGCGGTGGAGCGGGAGCACCTCCGCCGCCGCCGGGCGTCCCCGGTCTGCCGGGCGCACGCCCGGGGAACACGGCGACGCCGCCCGCGGGCGGGTATGTGCCGACGCAGCTCGTCTCGGCGCTCGGGCCGGAGGGGCCCGGGGGGCCGGAGGGGCTCACCGGGGCCGAGGGCCAGGGCGGTGCGGGCGCGCCGAACGCTCCGGGCGCCCCCCGTCCGCCTGTCGCGCCCCCGGGTGCCGCGGGCGGTACGCCTCCGGGTGGCGTCCACCACGCGGCCACGATGCTGGCCGGCCCCGGCCGGACGGGCGGCAGCGGCGTTCCCCAGGCGCCGGGTGGCCCGGCCGCTCCGCCCGGCGCCCCCGCAGTTCCGGGGATGCCCGACCACCCCGGCGCACCCCAGCCTCCGGGCGCTCCCGGTGCCCCCGGTGGGGCTCACGGTGCCATGCACCATGCAGAGACCGTGCTGTCCGCGCCGCCGCCGTCCGGACCCGGCATGCCCCCGCCGCCCGCCCCCGGCGCGCTCGGTGTGCCGGGCGCCCCGCCGATGCCGCCCGGTGCGATGCCGCCGCCGGGTGCGATGCCGCCGCCGGGTGCGATGCCCCCGCCCGGTGCGATGCCGCCGCCCGGTGGGCCGTTGCCGGGGCAGGCCGGGGCGTACGGGTATCCGCAGCAGGGGCTGCCGACGGTGGGCCCCGGCTATCAGGCGGTGCTGCGCTACCGCGCGCAGGACGGTTCGGAGCAGCAGCTGATCCGGCGTTCGGCGCCGGGTACGCCGCACCCGGAGTGGCAGATCTTCCATGAGCTGCGGGCGATGAACGTACCCCCGGACCAGGTGCTGGAGCTGCACACGGAGCTGGAGTCGTGCGAGCTGCCGGGCGCCTACTGCGCGCGGATGATCCGGGAGCAGTGGCCGCAGGCGCGGATCGCGAGCATCGCGCCGTACGGTACGGATCACGCGAGCCGGCAGCAGGGCATGCGGCAGCTGCTGGCGCACCAGGGCGAGTTGCATCAGGTGGCGGACGGTCCCGCGCGGCCGGCGCCGGTGCGGGCGCCGCTGCCGCCGGTGCAGGCCGTGCCGCCCGTCCCGCCGGAGGGGATCGCGCAGGAGCTGGCCGCGGCGTTCGGGCCGGGGGTCTTCCGGTTCGAGCAGCAGGCCGTCTCCCGGCAGGGTGTGCCGCCGGTGGTGGCGCACACGCTGGTGGTGGCGGGGCTGCCGCTGGACATGGGCCCGTTCTTCTGGGCGCAGGCGCAGCCGGGCCGTCCGGTGCCGACACTGGCGGAGCTGGCGGCGGAGCGCAGGGTGCAGCCGGCCGCGGACGCGGGTTCGTACCTCGTCATGGGCACGGACTTCGGCAAGGCGGTCTGTGTGCAGTACGGGACGGCGAACATCGTGGCCGTGCCCGTGGAGGCGGGGCCGGGCGGGGCGCCGGTGCCGCCGCAGTTCGTGAACACCGGGCTGCCGGAGTTCGTCCGCTGCCTGGCCCTGCTGGGCCGGATGTGGCGGCTGCGGTACGGGCTGAACCAGGAGCAGGCGGGCCGCTGGACCGTCGACTTCCAGGCGCAGCTCGCGGCCCTGGACCCGGCGGCGCTCGGGTCGCCGGAGAGCTGGTGGTCGGTGCTGCTGGAGCAGATGTGGGACGGACTGCTGTAGCGGGCTCCGGCCGGGTGTGAGCCCTCGTGCCCTTCACGCGCGCGCGTGAAGGGCATGAGGTGTTTTCCGGGGGTGTGGGCCGCCGTCGGTGCGGTGTGCGGGACACCGGCCGTGACGGGACTGCGGAGTGTCGCGTTATGAACACTTACGCCCTATCCATCAAGATGTGCGCGAAATCGTCCTGTCGTGTATGTCCGGTGGAGAGGGGTTCCAGGATGAGCAGCGCAGCGATGCCGCCGCACGGCTTCGTGACCGTCCGGGGGCGCGGCTACCGCCCCGACCAGGTCGACGCGTACCTGGAGGCGCTCTCCGAGGACCGCGACGCCGCCTGGGTGCGTGCCGCCCGGCTGACGGTGCTCGCCCGGGAGATGGAGGAGGAGGTCGTACGGCTGCGGGAGACCGTGGCGCAGCTCGCGCCGCAGACGTACGAGACGCTCGGGGAGCCCGCGCGGCGCCTGTTCCAGCTCGCCCTGGAGACGGCCGCTGAGCTGCGGGAACGTACGCGGCGTGAGACCGGGCAGGAGGTCGCGCGGGCCGAGGAGTCGGCCGAGGGCGTGCGCCGGGAGGCGCGGGAGGCCGCGGACGCGGTTCGCGCGGAGGCCGACGAACAGGCCCGCCAGTGCCTCCTCGACGCGCGTGCCGAGGCCGACGGTCATCGGGTGGGTGCCCGGCGCGAGGTGAAGGAGGGGCGCGGGCAGGCGCTCGGGGCGTTGCGCGAGACGCGGCAGCGCATCACCGCGATGCTCGCCGAGCATGCCCGGGAGCAGACCGAACGCTGGGCGGAGGCCGAGCGCGAGGAGGCCGAACGGGTGAGCGCGCTGGACGCCCGGCACGCCGAACGGGTGAGCCGGGCGGAGGGGGAGCTGGCCGCGGCCGAGCGGGCGCTGGTGGAGGCCGGGGAGTACGCGCGCCGCCACGAGGAGGAGGCACACGCGCGTGCCGCGGAGATCGTCGCCGACGCGCGTGTGCACGGGGAGCGCATCGCCCGGGAGACCGAGCAGGTGCTGCGCGAGCACAGTGCGACCTGGGACGACGTCCAGGCGCACATGGACTCCGTACGCGACAGCCTTCTGTCGCTGACCGGCAGGGTGGCGATGGAGTAGCGGCGGGTACGGCGTCCGCGTCGTCAGTCGCCCTTGCGTACCGCCCCCGCCAGGATCCGGGCCTCCACCGCCTCGTACTGGTGCCGCTGCCGTTCGGCACCCGGGCGGCCGGACAGCACCGTGCCCAGCCAGCCGAGGAGGAAGCCGGCCGGGATGGAGACGAGGCCGGTGGTGGTGAACGGGAACCAGTCGAAGTGGGCGTGCGGGAACGCCGAGGTGGGTGAGCCGGAGACGAGCTTGGTGCCCGGCATGAGCAGCAGCACGGTCAGCGAGCCGCCGATCAGGGTGCTCAGCAGTCCGCCGCGGGTGTAGCGGCGCCAGAAGAGGCCGTAGACCAGGGCGGGTGCGAGGGCGGAGGCGCCCAGGCAGAACGAGAGCGTGACCAGGGGCTGGAGGCTGTGGTGCTGCACCAGGGTGGCCAGCAGGATCGTCGGTGCTCCGACGGCGAGCGCCGAGACGCGCGCCAGGGCCGTCTCGCGGCGGGCCGGCATCTCCTGCACCCGGGCGGCGAACACGTCGTGGGCGAGGGAGTTGGCGCAGGCGAGGATCATCCCGGCCACCGAGGCGAGCAGGGTCAGGAAGATCGCGGCGGGGACGAGGGTGAACAGGAACATCTCCCCCGTGGACACGTCGGCGCCGAACACCGCGCGCGAGCCCAGCAGGTACGCGGTGTTGCCCCGCGGGTCGGCCGCGGCGATCGCGGTGCGGCCGACCAGGGCCGTCGCGCCGAACCCGACCACCGTGATGACCAGCACGAACAGGGCGACGATCGACACCGCCCAGGACATCGCGCGGCGCACCTGGCGGGCGCTGGAGGCGGTGTACATGCGCATGGTGACGTGCGGCAGGCAGGCGCCGCCGAGTACGACGGTCAGCTCGGAGGCGATCATGTCGAGGCGGGACGCGGGGGTGGTGCCGAACTCCAGCCCGGAGCGCAGGAACGCGGGCCCGGTGCCGCTCCGCCGTGCCGCGGCGGTGAACAGGGCGCCCGGGTCCCCGTCGAAGCGGCGGAGCACGAGGACGGCGACCAGGATGCCGGAGCCGACGAGCAGCACGATCTTCAGGATCTGGATGAGGGCGGTGCCCTTCATGCCGCCGATCGCGGCGTAGGCGATCATCAGCGCGCCCACTCCCACGACGCATCCGGTCTTCAGGGACTCGCTGGAGAAGCCCAGGATGAACGCCATCAGCTGTCCGGTGCCGGCTAGCTGGACGAGCATCAGCGGCAGCAGGGCGGCGATGGTGACCGCGCAGGCCGCCACGCGTACGCGGCGGCCGGGCAGCCGGCGGGCCAGTGCGTCGCCCATGGTGAACCGGCCGGCGTTGCGCAGTGGTTCGGCGAGCAGGAACATCAGCAGCAGCAGGGACAGGGCCGTGCTGAGGGCGAGGACGACACCGTCGTAACCGCACAGGGCGATGATGCCGCCCGTGCCGAGGACGGTGGCCGCGGAGATGTAGTCGCCAGCGATGGCGAGGCCGTTGCGCAGCGGGGACAGGGAGCCGTAGCCGGTGTAGAACGCGTCGAGGTCGTCCCCGTCGGGGCCGGTGAGCACGCACAGCAGCAGGGTCACCGTGACGACGGTGGAGAAGGCCACCAGGGACATCGCCCGGACGGAGTCGCTGAATCCGGAGAGGGCGGCGATGCCGGCGGCGCTGGTCATCGGCTCGCTCCTCGCCGCACGTCGAGTTCGGTCTGCCTGCGGATGCGGTCGGCGAGCGGGTCGACGCAGCGGCGCGCGGTGGTCTCGTACAGGCCGATCGCCAGCCAGCTGACGGGGAGTTGGACGAGGGCGAGCAGCAGGCCGGCGGGGATGCCGTCGGCGACCGTGCGCGTCATCGCCCCGGGGGCGCACGCGGACAGGACGAGGAACAGCGTGAAGTAGCCCAGCGCGGTGAGCGTGGCGGTGCGGCGCTGCCGGCGGTAGGCGCCGCGCAGGACGCGCAGGTCGCTGTGGTGGCCGAGGGGTTCGCGGAGCGGGCGGCGGGCCGGGCGGGGCGGCTCGGGGAGTACGGGGGGTGCGGGCTGTCGGGGAGGGGTGAGGCGGGGCGGCGGGTCGTAGGACATCCCGGTGCTCCTTGCGTGGCTCGGGTCCGTGGCGACGGACCGCAGGGAGGGGGGAGAGCTGAGCCACGCACGCTACTCGCGCGGTCCGGACCGCGCGGCGTTTTCTCCGAACTGGCCGGTCGGTATGTGCTCACCGCACCAGGACGGCCCGGGACACCCGGGCTCGCCCACGGCACCGCTCACTCCTCGAGCACCGGGAACCGTCGCGGCGCCACGAGGAGCAGGAGCACGAACGCCAGTGCCGCCGCTGCCGCCGCACCGAGGTACACCGCGTGCACCGCCTCCGCGATCGCCCGCCGGGTGGTCTCCGGGGCCGTACCGGCGCGCAGCGCGCGCGTGACGGAGTCCAGGTCGCCCGCCCCACCCAGCCGCGCGGCCAGCACGCCGTTGGCGACGGCGCCGAACAGGGACGCGCCGACGGTCTGCCAGGTCTGCCGGCAGAAGAGCACGGACGCGGTCGTGGTACCCCGCTCCGACCAGCCCACCGTCGACTGCACCCCGACGATCAGCGGCAGCTGGAACAGGCCCAGCGCCCCGCCGAGCAGCAGCATCAGCAGCGTCGGCTGCCACCACGAGCCGGGGTACGGCAGGAAGGGGAACGCGGACAGGATCAGCGCGGCCAGGCCGATGCCGAGCAGTGCGGTGTCGCGGAAGCCGATCCTGCGGTAGACGTGCTGGCTGAGTGCGGCCGTCACCGGCCAGCTCAGCGTCCACACCGACAGCACGAACCCGGCGGCCACCGGCGCGAGCCCGAGCACCGACTGCGCGTACGTCGGCAGGAACACCGCCGGTGCCACCATCAGCAGCCCCAGCGCGCCGAGCGCCAGATTGACGGCGGCGATCGTCCGGCGCCGCCACACCCAGCCCGGGATGACCGGCTCCGCGGCCCGCCGTTCCACCGCGACCACCACGGCGGCCAGGGCGAGGCCGGTGCCGAAGAGGGCCAGGGACGGCGCCGACAGCCACGGCCAGGCCACCCCGCCCTGCACCAGCGCGGTCAGCAGCACCCCGCCGCACGCGAACACCGCCAGCGCGCCGGCCCAGTCCACGCGCGCGTGGCGCGCGTGCCGCCGCTCGGCTTCGTGCAGGTGACGGACGATCAGCCAGAGGGCGGCGGTGCCGACCGGCAGGTTGACCAAGAAGATCCAGCGCCAGTCGGTGTAGGCGGCGAGCACCCCGCCCAGCCCGGGACCGGCCACCGCGGCCACCGCCCACACCGTGGACAGCCTGGACTGGATCTTCGGGCGCTCCGCCAGCGGGTACAGGTCGGCGGCCAGGGTCTGCACCGTGCCCTGCAACGCCCCGCCGCCCAGGCCCTGCACGATCCGGAACGCGATCAGCGCCGCCATGTTCCAGGCCGCCGCGCACAACAGCGAACCCAGCAGGAACACGGCCGCGCCCACCACCAGCACCGGCTTGCGGCCGAAGGTGTCGGACAGCTTGCCGTAGACGGGGAGCGTGACCGTGACGGCGAGCAGATAGCCGGAGAACAGCCACGAGAAGACGGAGAACCCGCCCAGGTCGCCGACGATCTGCGGTACGGCCGTGGCGACGATGGTGGAGTCGAGCGCCGCCAGTGCCATGGCCAGCATCAGGGCGGCGACCACCGCACCCCGCCGGCCGGTGTCCAGCTGCCGCGCGGCCCCGCCGCGTATCGCCGGTGTCGTGCTCCCCACCGCGACTCCCCTCCCGTGGTCCCCGCCGGGTGACGTTCCGTGCCCCCTGCATCCGTCGCCGGACGACAGCCTCCCACGGCGGGCGGGATCCCGGCCGTGACCCGGCACGAGGGCGGAGACCTGCCGCGCCCAAGGGTGGAGGCGACCCCGGGAACGGCTGCACCCGGCGGTGGACCACCCCTAGGGGTAACTCCGAACCGCGGCTCGGGGAGGGGTCGTCCCGGCGGAGGACGAGACCGGCCGGGGACAGTCCCTAACCTGGGCTTCGACGCCGCTGGGGGGCGGCGTACCGCACCGGCGGGGGTGGGGTTTACCCCCCGGGAAGACGGGGCCCCGCACCAGCGCGCGCCACCCCCGCCGGCCGCGAGACTCGACGGCATACCCAGGACGGCCGCCCGGCACACCCGGGCTTCTCATCGACCTGTCGACGACAGAGGAGACATACCGTGACATCGGCTGTGACCATTCCCAGGCACGGGGGCACTGGAGGGCGTACGGCCGTTGCCGCGCGGGCGCGGCAGGTGGTGAAGGCGTACGGGTCCGGCGAGACCCGCGTCGTCGCCCTGGACCGCGTCGACGTGGACATCGCCCGCGGCCGATTCACCGCGATCATGGGCCCCTCCGGGTCCGGCAAGTCAACCCTGATGCACTGCCTCGCCGGCCTCGACACGGTGACCAGCGGTCACATCCACCTGGACGAGACTGAGATCACCGGGCTGAAGGACAAGAAGCTCACCCAGCTGCGCCGGGACCGGATCGGCTTCATCTTCCAGGCGTTCAACCTGCTGCCGACGCTGAACGCGATCGAGAACATCACGCTGCCCATGGACATCGCCGGCCGCAGACCCGACCGGGCCTGGCTGGACCGGGTGGTGGAGACCGTCGGGCTCGCCGGACGACTGAAGCACCGGCCGACCCAGCTCTCCGGCGGCCAGCAGCAGCGCGTCGCCGTGGCCCGCGCGCTCGCCGCCCGCCCGGAGATCATCTTCGGGGACGAGCCGACCGGAAACCTCGACTCGCGCGCCGGAGCGGAGGTCCTGGGCTTCCTGCGCCGCTCCGTGGACGAACTGGGGCAGACCATCGTGATGGTCACCCACGACCCGGTGGCCGCCTCCTACGCCGACCGCGTGCTCTACCTCGCCGACGGCCGCATCGTGGACGAGATGCACCACCCGACGGCCGACCAGGTCCTGGACCGCATGAAGGACTTCGACGCCCGGGGCCGTACGTCATGACCGTCCTGAAGACCTCGATGCGCAACTTCTTCGCACACAAGGGCCGCATGGCGCTGTCGGCGGTCGCCGTCCTGCTGTCCGTGGGCTTCGTGTGCGGCACCCTGGTGTTCACCGACACGATGAACACCACCTTCGACAAGCTGTTCCAGGCGACCGCCTCGGACGTCACGGTCAGCGCCCAGGGCTCCTCCGACAGCGGTCGGACCGTCTCCCGCACCGGCAAGCCGCCCGTCATGCCGGCCTCCGTGCTCGACCGGGTCCGCGCCGCCCGCGGCGTCGCGTCCGCCGAGGGCACGGTGCTCTCCACCTCGGCGACCGTCGTCGACGCCGCCAAGGACAAACTGTCACCGAGCAACGGCGGCCCCACCATCGTCGGCGGCTGGAACCGCAACGACGCCCGCACGATGGACATCACCTCCGGTACGGCGCCCAGGGGCCCGGACCAGGTGATGGTCGACGCCGACACCGCCGGCAAGCACCACCTGCGTCTCGGTGACGAGATCGGTGTGATCACGGCCGTCGGCACGCACCACGCGCGCGTGTCCGGCGTCGCCGCCTTCCGGGTCACCAACCCCGGCGCGGCCCTGTTCTACCTGGACACCCGGACCGCCCAGCAGGTCATCGTCGGCCGGACCGGTGTCTACACCGACGTCAACGTCACCGCCGCCAAGGGCGTGACGGACGCCCGGCTGAAGAAGAACGTCACCGCCGCCCTCGGGCACACCTACCAGGTGCGGACCGCCAAGGAGGTCGCCGACGCCAACCAGAAGAGCGTCGGCAGCTTCCTGAAGGTCATGAAGTACGCGATGCTCGGCTTCGCCGGAGTCGCCTTCCTGGTCGGCATCTTCCTGATCATCAACACCTTCTCCATGCTGGTCGCCCAGCGCACCCGGGAGATCGGCCTGATGCGGGCCATCGGCTCCTCCCGCAAGCAGGTCAACCGCTCGGTGCTGGTCGAGGCGCTGCTGCTCGGCGTGATCGGCTCCGTGCTCGGCGTCGGCGCGGGCATCGGCCTCGCCGTCGGCCTGATGAAACTCATGGGCCAGATGGACATGCACCTGTCCACCGACGACCTGACGGTCGCCTGGACCACCCCGGCGACCGGCCTGCTGCTCGGCGTGGTCGTCACCGTGCTCGCCGCCTACCTCCCCGCCCGGCGCGCCGGCAAGGTCTCCCCGATGGCCGCCCTGCGCGACGCGGGCGCCCCCACCGACGCCAGGGCGGGCACCGTCCGGGCCGGCATCGGCCTGCTCCTCACCGCCGCCGGCGCCTGGAGCCTGTACGCCGCCGCCACCGCCGGCCGGGCCTGGACCGGCTCGGGCTGGCTCGGCCTCGGCGTCCTGTTCACCCTGATCGGGTTCGTCGTCATCGGCCCGATGCTCGCCGCCGGCCTGGTCCGCGTCCTCGGCGCCGCCCTCCTGCGGGTCTTCGGCCCCGTCGGCCGGATGGCCGAACGCAACGCCCTGCGCAACCCGCGCCGCACCGGCGCCACCGGCGCCGCCCTGATGATCGGCCTCGCCCTCGTGGCCTGCCTGTCGGTGGTCGGCTCCTCCATGGTGGCCTCCGCCACCGACCAGCTGGACAAGACCGTGGGCGCGGACTTCATCATCGAGGAGGACCACGGCCAGGTCGTCGACGCGCAGGCCGTCGACGCCGTCAAGCGCACACCCGGTCTCGCACGGGTCACCGAGTACAAGGTGCTGGACGCCTCCCTGACCACCCCCGACGGCCGCACCACCGGCAAGGAGACGGTCAACGCCGCCGACCCGGCCTACGCGCGCGACGTGCGCACCAGGACCGTGGCCGGCCGGCTCGCCGACGCCTACGCGCCCGGCTCGATGTCCGTCTTCGAAGGCTTCGCCAAGGACCACGGCGTCAGGCTGGGCTCCACCGTCGCCGTGCACTTCGAGGGCGGCAGGACGGCGAAACTCACCGTCCGCGCGATCACCAGCGACGACGTCGTCATCGACAAGGGCGCGATGTACGCGTCCATCGCCACCGTCGCGCGGTATGTGCCCGCCGACCGGATGCCACTGGACCAGCTCGTCCTCGCCACGGCCAAGGACGGTCAGGAGAAGACCGCCTACCGGGCGCTGAAGTCGGCGCTGCACGAGTTCCCGCAGTACACCGTGCGCGACCAGACCGACTACAAGCAGGAGCTGAAGGACCAGATCGGCCAGCTGCTGAACATGATCTACGGCCTGCTGGCGCTCGCGATCATCGTCGCCGTCCTGGGCGTGGTGAACACCCTGGCCCTGTCGGTGGTCGAGCGGACCCGGGAGATCGGCCTCATGCGGGCCATCGGCCTCTCCCGCCGCCAGCTGCGCCGCATGATCCGCCTGGAGTCCCTGGTCATCGCCGTCTTCGGCGCGCTCCTCGGCCTCGGCCTGGGCATGGGCTGGGGCGCCACCGCCCACCGGCTCCTCGCCCTGGAGGGTCTCACCATCCTGGAGATCCCCTGGCCGACGATCATCGGGGTCTTCGCGGGCTCCGCGTTCGTGGGCCTGTTCGCCGCGCTCGTCCCGGCGTTCCGGGCGGGCCGGCTGAACGTCCTGAACGCCATCGCGACGGAGTAGCCCGTACCGCGCCGACGGCCACCGCATACGGGGGTTGCGGGGGAAGAACCCGGTGCCGGGACGCCTTCGGGCGCCACCGGCACCGGGTTCTCCGCCGTCGCGCCGACCGCTGGACGGCGGGTCGCCCACAGGGGTGGTCCACAGCCGTCGTCCACAGGGGTGGTCCACAGTGGTTGTCCACAGCTCCCGCACCGCCGGGCGAGGCGTCGTACGCTGGACACCCCCGGCCGCTCCCAGCGTCGGGCTCTTCGCGTTGCCCCCACGACCCGGACGGAAAGCCCCCTCCATGAGCCTGCACGGTCTGCTCGACGCCGTCGTCAAGGACCCCGCCCTCGCGGAAGCGATCGGCGCGGCAGCGGACGGCAACCGCACGCACGTCGATCTCGTCGGCCCCCCGGCGGCCCGCCCCTTCGCGGTAGCCGCCCTGGCCCGCGAGGCCGGCCGCCCGGTGCTGGCCGTGACGGCGACCGGCCGCGAGGCCGAGGACCTCGCGGCGGCCCTGCGCTCGCTGCTGCCCCCCGAGGGTGTCGTGGAGTACCCCTCCTGGGAGACCCTCCCGCACGAGCGGCTCAGCCCCCGCAGCGACACCGTGGGCCGCCGCCTCGCCGTCCTGCGGCGCCTCGCCCACCCCAGCACGGACGACCCCGGGGCGGGCCCCGTCTCCGTCGTCGTCGCACCCGTGCGCTCCGTGCTCCAGCCGCAGGTCAAGGGCCTGGGCGACCTGGAACCGGTGGCCCTGAGGACCGGCCGGACCGCCGACCTGAACGAGATCGTCGAAGCCCTCGCTGCCGCCGCCTACGCGCGCGTGGAGCTGGTCGAGAAGCGCGGCGAGTTCGCCGTCCGCGGCGGCATCCTCGACGTGTTCCCGCCCACCGAGGAACACCCCCTGCGCATCGAGTTCTGGGGCGACGACGTCGAGGAGATCCGCTACTTCAAGGTCGCCGACCAGCGCTCCCTCGAAGTCGCCGAGCACGGCCTGTGGGCACCCCCGTGCCGCGAGCTGCTCCTCACCGACGAGGTCCGCACCCGGGCGCGCGCCCTCGCCGAGGAACACCCCGAGCTGGGCGAACTGCTCGGCAAGATCGCCGAGGGCATCGCGGTGGAGGGCATGGAGTCCCTCGCGCCGGTCCTCGTGGACGACATGGAACTGCTCCTCGACGTGCTGCCCAAGGGCTCGATGGCCGTCGTCTGCGACCCCGAGCGGGTCCGCACCCGCGCCGCCGACCTCGTGGCCACCTCCCAGGAGTTCCTCCAGGCATCCTGGGCGGCCACCGCCGGCGGCGGCGAGGCCCCGATCGACGTCGGCGCCGCCTCCCTGTGGTCCATCGCCGACGTCCGCGACCGCGCGCGCGAGCTGGACATGATGTGGTGGTCGGTGTCCCCGTTCGCGGCCGACCTGGAGCCGGACGCCGACACCCTCAAGCTCGGCATGCACGCCCCCGAGACCTACCGCGGCGACACCGCGCGGGCCCTCGCCGACACCAAGGGCTGGCTCGCCGACGGCTGGCGCACGGTGTTCATCACCGAGGGCCACGGCCCGGCAGCCCGCACGGTCGAGGTGCTCGGCGGCGAGGGCATCGCCGCCCGCCTGGACTCCGACCTCGGCACGCTCAGCCCCTCCGTCGTGCACGTCTCCTGCGGCTCGCTGGAGTACGGCTTCGTGGACCCGGTGCTGGAACTCGCCGTGCTCACCGAGACCGACCTGTCCGGCCAGCGCACCGCGAGCCGCGACGGCGCCCGCATGCCGGCCCGCCGCCGCAAGACCATCGACCCGCTCACCCTGGAACCGGGCGACTACATCGTCCACGAACAGCACGGCGTCGGCCGCTACATCGAGATGGTGCAGCGCACCGTGCAGGGCGCCACCCGCGAGTACCTCGTCGTCGAGTACGCGCCCGCCAAACGCGGCCAGCCCGGCGACCGGCTGTACATCCCGACCGACCAGCTTGAGCAGATCACCAAGTACGTCGGCGGCGAGGCGCCCACCCTGCACCGGCTGGGCGGCGCCGACTGGACGAAGACCAAGGCGCGCGCGAAGAAGGCCGTCAAGGAGATCGCGGCCGACCTGATCAAGCTGTACAGCGCGCGTATGGCCGCCCCCGGCCACGCCTTCGGCACGGACACCCCCTGGCAGCGCGAGCTGGAGGACGCCTTCCCCTACGCGGAGACCCCCGACCAGCTCACCACCATCGCCGAGGTCAAGGAGGACATGGAGAAGTCCGTCCCCATGGACCGCCTGGTCTGCGGCGACGTCGGCTACGGCAAGACCGAGATCGCCGTACGGGCCGCCTTCAAGGCCGTACAGGACGGCAAGCAGGTCGCCGTCCTGGTGCCCACGACCCTGCTGGTGCAGCAGCACTTCGGTACGTTCTCCGAGCGGTACGGGCAGTTCCCGGTCAACGTGCGGGCGCTCTCCCGCTTCCAGACCGACACCGAGGCCAAGGCCGTCCTGGAGGGGCTGAAGGAAGGCTCCGTGGACCTCGTCATCGGCACCCACCGCCTGTTCTCCTCCGAGACCAAGTTCAAGGACCTCGGCCTGGTCATCGTCGACGAGGAGCAGCGCTTCGGCGTCGAGCACAAGGAGCAGCTGAAGAAGCTCCGCGCCAACGTCGACGTGCTGACCATGTCGGCCACGCCCATCCCGCGCACCCTGGAGATGGCGGTCACCGGCATCCGCGAGATGTCCACGATCACCACCCCGCCGGAGGAGCGCCACCCGGTGCTCACCTTCGTCGGACCGTACGAGGAGCGGCAGATCGGCGCCGCCATCCGCCGCGAACTGCTGCGCGAGGGCCAGGTCTTCTACATCCACAACCGGGTCGAGTCCATCGACCGTGCGGCGGCGAAGCTGCGGGAGATCGTCCCCGAGGCCCGCATCGCCACCGCCCACGGCCAGATGTCCGAGGCGGCCCTGGAACAGGTCGTCGTCGACTTCTGGGAGAAGCGGTTCGACGTCCTCGTCTCGACCACGATCGTGGAATCCGGCATCGACATCTCCAACGCGAACACCCTGATCGTGGAACGCGGCGACACCTTCGGCCTGTCCCAGCTGCACCAGCTGCGCGGCCGGGTCGGCCGGGGCCGCGAGCGCGGCTACGCCTACTTCCTGTACCCGCCGGAGAAGCCGCTGACGGAGACCGCCCACGAGCGGCTCGCGACGATCGCCCAGCACACGGAGATGGGTGCCGGCATGTACGTCGCGATGAAGGACCTGGAGATCCGCGGCGCCGGCAACCTGCTCGGCGGCGAACAGTCCGGGCACATCGCCGGCGTCGGCTTCGACCTGTACGTCCGCATGGTCGGCGAGGCCGTCGCCGACTACCGGCGCCAGCTGGAGACCGGCGGCACCGAGGAGGAGCCGCCGCTCGAGGTCAAGATCGAGCTGCCCGTCGACGCCCACGTCCCGCACGACTACGCCCCCGGCGAGCGGCTGCGCCTCCAGGCCTACCGGGCCATCGCCTCCGCCAACAGCGAGGAGGACATCAAGGCGGTCCGCGAGGAACTCACCGACCGCTACGGCAAGCTGCCCGAACCGGTGGAGAACCTGCTGCTGGTGGCCGCCCTGCGCATGCTCGGGCGCGCGTGCGGCGTCGGCGAGATCGTCCTCCAGGGCACCAACATCCGCTTCGCGCCGGTGGAGCTGCGCGAGTCGCAGGAGCTGCGGCTCAAGCGGCTCTACCCCGGCACGGTCATCAAGCCCACCGCCCACCAGGTGCTGGTACCGCGCCCCAAGACCGCCAAGGTGGGCGGCAAGCCGGTGGTCGGCCGCGAACTGCTGGCCTGGGTGGGGGAGTTCCTCACCTCGGTCCTCAGCTGATCCGCGGGCGGCGGGCGGGCCACCGGGCTCTCCAGGCCCGGCGCCGCCCTCCCCGTAAAGCCTTACTCGTCCGGTAATCGCCCCTTCAGGCCCCATCCGACGGGCGCCGAAGGGGCGTTACCGTGGGGGCGGAACGATCCGTCCGCATCCGGGGGGCGGTTCAGGGTGAGCGAGGGGGCGCAGCGTGACACGTCTGAGGGGCGGGGCGGTCACCGCCGTGGCCGTGCTGGTCGCCGTGACCGGCTGCAAGGTGGAGCAGACGACCGGGTCCGGCGGACCGCAAGGGGCGGGGGGCGGGGGAGCGGCCATGGCCGCCGCCGGCTCACTGACCGTCAAGGGGCGCGCGCCGAAGACCGGTTACTCCCGGGAGCGGTTCGGCACCGCCTGGGCGGACACCGACTCCAACTCCTGCGACACCCGCGACGACATACTCAAACGCGACCTGGAGAAGGTCAGGTTCACGAGCGGCGGCTGCAAGGTCTCGTACGGGCTGCTGGCGTCCGACCCCTACTCCGGCAAGGAGATCACCTACCGGCGCGGCCGCAGCCAGGTCGACATCGACCATGTCGTGGCCCTCTCGGACGCCTGGCAGAAGGGCGCCAAGTACTGGGCCCCCGGCAAGCGCATAGCCCTCGCCAACGACCCCCTGAACCTTCTCGCGGTCGACGCGAGCACCAACCGCGGCAAGGGGGACGGCGACGCGGCCACCTGGCTTCCCCCCAACAAGGCCTACCGCTGCGCCTACGTCGCCGCGCAGGTCGCCGTCAAGAAGAAGTACGGCCTGTGGGTGACCGCCGCCGAGAAGTCCGCGATGCGGAAGGTCCTGGCCACCTGTCCGGACCAGAAGCTTCCCTCCGGCGGCAACCCCACCAGCGCACCGGAACGCTTCCGCGCCCGCTGACCGGCCCGGCGGCCGGGCGTCAGTGGAGCCCGGCCGCCGGCGCCGTGACTCACGCGCCCGTCTTGCCCTTGAGGGAGCCCAGGACCTGGGTCGTCAGCTTCTTCGCGATGGCGGCGCCGTTGTCGCCGCCCGCCGTCGACAGCACGGTGACCACGGAGTTGCCGGAGCGGGCCGCGATGAGCGTGGTGCCGTTCTCCCAGGCGCCGCTCGTCAGCGTCATCGTGTACGCCTCGTCGCCGAGCCCGGTCGTCGACTGCCCGGCGACCTTCACCCTGGCGTGCGCGTCGGTGTCCGTGAAGGAGGCGCACTCGGTGGCCACGGACCGCAGGTTCTTCATCACGGTCTTCGCGGTGTCGCCCTGGAACGCGTCGACCTCCTGGGCCACTTCCTCGGTCTTGTCCTGGTTCACGTAGTCGTTCTGCGCGAAGGACGCGCCGCCCTTGTAACCGGACACCTGTATCCAGGACGTGCCCTCCAGCCGGGTGCAGTCCGGCTTCGCCTTGTTCCCGGCGGAGGCGGGGACGAACTGGCTGCCGCTGTCCGAGGCGCCGTCGGCCTCGGCCGTGAACCCGGCCGGGAAGGCGGACGCGGGCGCCAGCACACCCTTGAGCTGCGTACCGGTGAGCAGACCGGCGTTAGGGTTCGTCGACTTGGCCGGCTTGGCGCTCGCGGCGTCGGAGGAGGAACCGGACGAACAGGCGGACAGGGCCAGGGGAAGTGCCGCAACCGCGAGCGTGGTGACGACACGGGACGAGAGGCGCATGACAGTCCTTCAGAACGGTGGTGGAACGGGGGGCACAGCAGGGGGGTGGCGGGGGGCCGCGGAGCCGTGAAGTGACCGCTCGGCCGCGGGCTAATAAGATCAAAGCTTGTGAACCGAGTCAACACGATCCACGGGCATCACTGTGTACACGTCGTGAAGCTCCGGATCATGTGTACGTCGGTATGCTCGATCACACACGGGACGAGGGGAGCGGCAGCCGTGCTGGAAAACGCGACAGAGGTGACCGCAGCCGGTATCGCACGGCTCGCCGGAGTGGGCCGGGCCGCCGTGAGCAACTGGCGCCGCCGGCACCCGGACTTCCCCAAGCCGGTCGGCGGCAGTGAGACCAGCCCGTCCTTCGCGCTCGCCGAGGTCGAGTCCTGGCTGCGCGCCCAGGGGAAACTGGCCGAAGTACCGTTGCGGGAGCGGGTCTGGCAGCAGCTCGCCGGCCACCCCGAGGGCCCGCTGACGGCCCTCGTGCACGCCGGCTGTGCGCTGCTGCTGATCCACGAACGCCCCACCGTCTGGCTCGACGCGAGCGCCGGTTCCGACGCGCGGCTCGCCGCGATGCTGCCGGGCGCGCTGGAGCAGGTGCTGACACCGCGCTTCGGCGGCGCGAGCGCCGGGGCGGGCGCCCGGTCGGACGCCGAGGGTGTGAACACGGCGCTCACGCCATCTGCTGTGAACCCCGCACCAACGCCCCCGCCTGTGAACACCTCATCGGCCGCGCCGCTTGTGAACGCCTCCTCGGCCGCGCCGCCTGTGGACACCTCGTCGGCCGTGCCGCTTGTGAACACCTCATCGGCCGCGCCGCTTGTGAACGCCTCCTCGGCCGCGCCGCCTGTGGACACCTCGTCGGCCGTGCCGCTTGTGAACACCTCACCCGCGCCGCCACCCGTGAACCCCGTGCCGACATCGTCGGCCGTGACCGCCTCACCAACGGTTCACAGCACCCCAGCCGCTCACGGTTCGACCGCCTCACCAACGGTTCACAGCACCCCAGCCGCTCACGGCTCGACCGCCTCCCCTCAGGCCACTCCGTCCCCCCACGCCACTCCGCCCCCTCATGCCACCCCGTCCCCTCAGGACACCCCGGCCGCCCGCGCCGCCCCTGCCCTCCGCACCCCCACCGGCCCCCAGCTCCTCCCCTCCGCCCCCCTCCTGCGTGGTGCCGCCGAGCTGGCCGCCGAGGTGGGTGCGCGGCAGGCGTTCGAGTTCCTGCTGGGGCGGCACCTGGACGCCAACCCCCGCCAGTACACGCTCACCCCCGCCGAACTCGCCGGCCTCATGGCGGACCTCGCCGGCCCGGCCCGTACCGTCCTGGACCCGGCCTGCGGCACCGGCGCCCTGCTGCGCGCCGTGGACACGCGCCCCGGCCAGGAGCTGTACGCCCAGGACAGCGCCCCCGACCTCGCCGCGCTCAGCGCGCTGCGGCTCGCGCTGCACACCCGGGCCGCCGTGCGCGGCGCCGTGGGCGACAGCCTGCGCGCCGACGCCCACCCGGAGCTGCGCGCGGACGCGGTCCTGTGCCATCCGCCGTTCAACGAGCGGAACTGGGGCCACGACGAACTCGCCTACGACCCGCGCTGGGAGTACGGCTTCCCGGCGCGCACCGAGTCCGAGCTGGCCTGGGTCCAGCACGCGCTGGCCCGGCTGACCGACGGCGGCACCGCCGTCCTGGTGATGCCGCCGGCCGCCGCCTCCCGCCGCTCCGGGCGCCGGATCCGCGCCGACCTGCTACGCCGGGGCGCGCTCAGGGCCGTGGTCGCGCTGCCGGTCGGGGCCGCACCGCCGTACAACATCCCGCTGCACCTGTGGGTGCTGCGCCGGCCGGACCGTACGCCGGCGGCGCCGGAGGTGCTGCTCGTGGACACCGGGAGGTTCGCCGCCGGGGGGCGTGGCGGGCCGGACTGGGTTGCGGTGCGGGAGGCCGTCCTGGACGCCTGGCGGGTGTTCGGGCGCGCCGGCCGGCTGGCGGAGCGGCCGGGCCTCGCCCGTTCCGTGCCGGTGATCGCGCTCCTCGGCGACGACGTGGACCTGGCACCTGCCCGTCATCTGCCGCCACCGGCGGTGGCCGGCGGCGCGGCGCACCTCGCCGAGGTGCGTGAGCGGCTCGGCGAGACCCTGCGCCTGACCGACGGCCTGACCCCGGCACCGGCGGACCGGGCACCGGACGGTCCCCCATCGGCCGGTCCGGCCCCGGCCGCGCGCCGGCCGGTCACCACCATCGGTGAACTCGCGCGCGGGGGCGCGCTGGTGCTGCGCACGGGCGGGAACGGCGGCCACGCGCGCGTGCCCGTGCTCACCGACCATGACGTCCTCGCGGGGACGGCCCCCTCGGGCACGCTCCCGGAGAGCGAGGAGGAGGCCGTACTGACCGAGACGGGTGACATCGTCGTACCGGTGCTGGGCGGGGGTTCGGTGGCGCGGGTGATCGACGAGGGGACAGCGGGCGCCGCCCTGGGGCGCAACCTCGTGCTCCTGCGCCCCGACCGGGCGGCGCTCGACCCCTGGTTCCTCGCCGGCTTCCTGCGCGGTACGGCCAACAACCGCCAGGCCAGCAGCTACGCCTCCACCGCGACCAGGCTGGACGTGCGCCGGTTGCAGCTGCCCCGGCTCCCGCTGGAGGAACAGCGGCGCTACGGCGCGCGGTTCCGCGCACTCGACGAGTTCGAGCGGGCGCTGCGCCACGCGAGCCGGCTCGGGGAGCAGCTCGTGCGGGGGATGTACGACGGCCTCACCGACGGCACCGTCCTGCCCGGCTGATCCGGGGCGGGTGGCCGTCGGACAACGGTTCGGTACAACCCGGACCGCATGTCCCCGCCGGGCCATATGCTCGACGCGACATGCGCACGACCGGCGTCCGTCCGCCCCGCGGAGGGCGCCGGCCGGGCGTGCACGCCCACTTCAGGCATCAGGAGCAGCCATGCAAGGCCACGGCTACGGACAGCCGGTGAAGCAGCCGCCGCACACCGCGTGGCTGGTTCTCCTGCGTGTGCTGTTCGTGGCGCTCGGAATCCTCACCATCGGCTTCCTGGCGTGGGCGATGCTGCTCCGGCTGGCGGCCGTCACCCGCCGGTCGCTGGACTGGGGGCTGTTCGTGGCGGTGCTGGCGGCCGACATCCTCAGCATGGCGCTGCTGGCGGCCGAGCCCGGCGACGACGTCCACACGGCCGGCGGTTACACGGGCATCCTGCTGCTGCTCGGCACGCTCGTGGCCACGACGGCGTACTACCTGGCCGCGGACATCCGCCACTTCCTGCTGCGGCAGCAGGCCTACCAGGGGCAGCAGCGGACGTACCAGGGGCAGCGGCAGGCCCCGGCGTACGGCTACCCGGCCGTCGCGACGCCGTACACCGCGGCGACCGTACCGACCCTGCCGACGCACGCCACGCCCGTGACTCCCGCGCACCCGGCCGCCCCGCACACCCCGCCCCCGGTGCCGCACCCCGCCGTGCCCCGGCCGCCGTTGGCCACCCCGCCGCCGCAGCGTCCGGCGCCCGCCCGGATCGACCAGGTGCGCGCCGAGCTGGACGAGCTGAGCGACTACCTCCGCCGGCACGAGGGCCAAGAGGGCGGACGGTGAGCGTGGCGACCGGACGTGTCGTCGCGGGCCGTTACGAGCTGTCGACGCTCATCGGCCAGGGCGGCATGGGCCAGGTCTGGACGGCGTACGACCAGCGGCTGGACCGGCGCGTGGCGGTGAAGCTGCTGCGGCCCGACAAGGTGGCGGGCCAGGAGGCGGACGAGCTGCGCCGGCGCTTCCTGCGCGAGTGCCGGGTGACCGCGCAGGTGGCACACCCCGGCCTGGTGACGGTGCACGACGCGGGCACCGAGGGCGAGGAGCTGTTCCTCGTCATGCAGTACGTCGACGGCGCCGACCTCTCCGACCACCTCGCCGAGCACGACCCGTACCCGTGGCAGTGGGCGGTCGCGGTGGCCGCGCAGCTGTGCGCCGTGCTGAGCGCCGTGCACGCGGTGCCGATCGTGCACCGCGACCTCAAGCCGCGCAACGTGATGGTGCAGCAGGACGGCACCGTCACCGTCCTCGACCTGGGCGTGGCCTCGGTCATGGACACCGACACCACCCGCCTCACCCACACCGGCTCCCCGATCGGTTCGCCCGCCTACATGGCGCCCGAACAGGCGATGGGCGGTGCGGTCGGCCCGTACACCGACCTGTACGCGCTGGGTGTGCTGATGCACGAACTGCTCAGCGGTGACGTGCCGTTCGCCGGCTCCACGGCGCTCGGTGTGCTGCACCGGCACCTGTACGAGCCGCCGCTGCCGGTGCGCCGGATCCGCCCCGAGGTCCCCGAGGCGCTGGAAGCCCTGGTGCTGCGGCTGCTCGCGAAGGACCCGCAGCACCGGCCCGCGTCCGCTCAGGAGGTGTATGAGGACCTGGCGCCGCTGCTGCCCGCGCGCGGGATGCCCACCGGGGCGCCCCTGGATCCCACCCGCCCCTTCCTGCGCCCGCACGCCCCCTGGCCGGACCGCGCGCGCACCCCCGCGCCGCAGCCCGCCCCCGTCACGCCGACGCCCACGGTGGCAGGGAAGCCCGACGTCGCCGCCGCCGTCGACGACGTCAAACGGCTGCTGGGAGAGGGCCGTATCACGCAGGCCGTCGACATCCTGGGCGCGATCCTGCCGGCCGCCGCGCAACAGCACGGCGAGCACTCTCCGGTCGTCCGCACGCTGCGCAAGCAGTACGCGGCGACGCTCATGGACGACGGCCAGTACCGGCGCGCGCTGCCCGAACTGCGCCGGCTCGCCGACGAACGCGCCGCCGAGGCCGGCCAGGCCGACCCGCAGTCCCTGCGCTACCGCTACGAGGCCGCGCAGTGCCTGGAACAGCTGGGCGAACCGGCGGCGGCGCTCGCCGAGTACCGCGCGCTGCTGCCGTACTACGAGAACCAGTACGTGTCCGGGGACCCGGGGCTCGCGCACGAGGTGCGCCGGCGCATCGGCCATCTGCTGCTCGCCCTCGGTGACCGGCCGGCCGCCCACGACACGCTCGCGCGGCTGCTGATGGATGTGGAGCGGCTGCACGGCCCCGGCCACCCCACGGCCGTGGAGGTCCGGCGGACCTTGCAGTGGCTGGGGCAGGTGCGCGGGTAGATTCTGCCGTTCCCCGGGTGCTGCGAGCACTCCAGGGGCGCGGTTCTCCGGCGGCGGACCCGCCGCCCGATACCTTGCGGTTCGATTTCGACAGGCACGCGCGTGCGTGCACGATGAGGGGTGGGGTTCATGGCCGGCCACCGGCAGTCCAAGAAGCGCAGATACATCACGTGGGCGGTGGCCGGCGCGGCCGTCGTCACCGGGGCCGGGATCGCCGCCCAGGCGTCCATGGCCGCCACCACGTGGCCGGCCCAGAAGACCTTCACCGGGCGTGCGTTCGACACGTGCAGCGCGCCCTCGCTGTCCGCCATGAAGGCCTGGCACACCGGCTTCTACGGCGCGGCGGCCGTCTACGTGGGCGGGAAGAACCGCGGCTGCGCCCAGCCCAACCTCACCGCCTCCTGGGTGAAGTCGGTCAACTCCCTCGGCTGGAAGCTCATCCCGCTCTACGTCGGCGCCCAGCCGCCGTGCCAGTCGGGTGCCAACCCCGAGAAGATGACCGCCTCCACCGCCGCCTCGCTCGGCGCGAAGGACGCCGCCGACGCCGTGGCCAAGGCGTCCGCGCTCGGCATGAAGGCGGGCAGCGCGGTCTACCTCGACATGGAGGCGTACGACATCACGAACACGTCGTGCAACGACGCCGTGCTGACGTATGTGCGCGCCTTCGACAAGGGCCTGCACGCCAAGACCTACCGGGCCGGCTACTACGGCTTCAGCAGCTCCAGCGCCAAGGCGATAGCCACCGCCAAGGACCGCACGGACCTGCCGGGCAACCTCTGGTACGCGCTCTGGGACAAGCAGAACACGACGACCGCGGACTGGCCGTGGGGCTCCACCCAGTTCACCCAGCACAGCCGCGCCCACCAGTACCTGGTCAACAGCAAGGAGTCGCACGGCGGCGTCACGCTGACCGTCGACCGGGACGCGTGGGACGCGCCGGTGGCCCTCGTCGGCTGACCCGGCGGCAGACCCCGCGGCGGGCGGCGGTGCCCGAAGGGCGTGTGAATCGTTGGTCGAATGGGTTGGCCGCAGCCTGCCCACTGCCTACCATCGATCATCGCAAGTCATTGCAATCTCCCCTGGAGGTTTCCTTGCACCGCCGCCGTCGCACCGCGCTCGTCCTCACCGCCGCGATCGCCGCCGCGGCACCCCTGCTGACCGCCTGCGGAAACGACGCGCACCCGGGCGCCGCGGCCGTCGTCGGAGGCGGGCGGATCACCGTCGCCCAGCTGGAGAACCGGGTGGACGAGGTCCGCGAGGCACAACGGGCCGCGGTGACGGACGACGCCCAGTACCAGCAGATCGTCTCCTCCACGAGCAGCCTGACCCGCGACACCCTGCACAACATGATCCTTGACCGGGTGCTGCACCGCGCCGCCCGGGACGAGGGCGTCACGGTCAGCCGCAAGGACATCCAGCAGATGCGCGCGGGCCTGGAGCAGCAGACCGGCGGCGCCAAGGGCCTGGAGACGGCCTGGCTCCAGAAGTACGGCATCGCCCCGGCACGCCTCGACGACAACCTGCGCCTCCAGCTGGAGGCGCAGAAGCTCGCCGCGAAGCTGGGCACCGACACCAGCCGGCCGGAGTTCTGGAAGGCCCTGTCCGCGGCGTCCCGGGAACTGCACGTCGACCTCAACCCGCGCTACGGCTCCTGGGACGTGCAGAAGAGCAGCCGCGTGGACGCCCGGACCCCGTGGGTGCGGGAGGTCACGACGACGGACGGACAGCCACCGACCACGGCATAGTCCGGCCAGGGCGCCGGCCGGTCACGGCACAGGCCGGTCACGGCACAGTCCGGCTACGGCATCGGCCGGTCACGGCTTGGTCCGACCACAGCGCGCGTGCGGACCCCGGCAGAGGCCGGCCGGTCACACGATCGCAGGACTCCTCGGCCCTGTGGACAACGCGATCCGTTCGCTCCCGCCGTGGGTTACGTTCGGATCGTGAACGAAACCAGCCGCGAGACCGCTGCCACCCCCGGCCGTGCCGTCCTGCTCACCACCAGCCACCGCGTCGCCCCCGGCCTGCTGTCCTGGCCCGCCTGGCAGGCCCTGCGCGCCGCCGACGCCGTGCTGTGCGCGGACGGCGCGCATCCGCAGCTGCCGTATCTGCGGGAGGCGGGGATAGCGGTGGCGCTGACGGCGCCCACCGCTCAGGAGCTGGTCGACGCGTGCGCCGGCGGGCGGACGGTGGTGGTCGTGGCCACCGGCGAGGGCGAGCCGGCCCTCACCGACGGCCTGGCCCGGCTGGCCGGCACGGGCCGGACCGCCATGCCCGACCTGGAGCTGCTGCCCGCCTCCTACGACCTGCCGGGCGCCCGCCTCCTGGACCTCGTACAGGTCATGGACCGCATCCGTGCGGAGTGCCCGTGGTCGGCCCGGCAGACCCACGAGGGCCTGGCGAAGTACGGCATAGAGGAGGCGTACGAACTGGTCGAGGCGATCGAGGCCGGTGACCGCGAGGAGCTGCGCGAAGAACTGGGTGACGTCCTCCTCCAGGTCGTCTTCCACTCCCGGATCGCCGAGGAGCACCCGGACGCGCCGTTCTCCGTCGACGATGTCGCCGGCGGCATCGTCGCCAAGCTCGTCCACCGGCACCCGCACGTCTTCGGCGACGAGACGGCCGAGACCCCGGAGGACGTCAAGGAGCACTGGCTGCGCACCAAGGCCGAGGAGAAGCGGCGCACCTCGGTCACGGACGGCGTACCCCTCGGCCAGCCCGGCCTGGCACTCGCCGCGAAGCTCGCCTCCCGCACCCGCACGGCGGACCTGGACGTACCCCTGCCGCGCGGCGAGGGCATCGGGTACGAACTGCTGGCGCTGGCGGTCCGCGCCGAGGCGGCCGGCATCGACCCCGAGGCGGCGCTGCGGGCGGCGGCGCGGGTGTACCGGGACGCGATACGGGCCGCTGAGGGCCTGTCCGCTCAGCGCCCTAGCCCCGATGGACCGGAGTGAGGCGCTCGGGGGCGGGCGCGGCACAGGGAGAAGGAGCCGTCCACACCGCGCGGTAACCGGTCCCGCTGCCGCACCGGCAGGGCACGGACGGGGAAGCAGGGGAGTGACGGAGGAGTAGGGGAAGGTGGGGCGCAGGGCAGCCGCCGGGGAGCGGGAAGGCACGCTGCAAGCGCTTGCAGCGTCACCCCGCCGCGCCTTCCCGGGCGAGCCGGATACCGTCGGGGAGTGACCGACCAGCTCCGCCCCGACGGCCCGCCGCCCGCCCTCTTCACGTGGGAGTTCGCCACCGACCCCTACCCCGCCTACGCCTGGCTGCGCGAGCACGCCCCCGTGCACCGCACGCGGTTGCCGAGCGGGGTCGAGGCCTGGCTGGTCACCCGGTACGCCGACGCCCGGCAGGCCCTGGCCGACCAGCGGCTGAGCAAGAACCCGGCGCATCACGACGAGCCCGCGCACGCCAGGGGCAAGACCGGCATCCCCGGCGAGCGCAAGGCCGAACTGATGACGCATCTGCTGAACATCGACCCGCCGGACCACACCCGGCTGCGCAGGCTGGTCAGCAAGGCGTTCACCCCGCGCCGCGTCGCCGAGTTCGCGCCCCGGGTGCAGCAGCTGACCGACGACCTCATCGACCGGTTCGCGGCATCGGGCTCCGCCGACCTCATCCACGAGTTCGCCTTCCCGCTGCCCATCTACGCCATCTGCGACCTGCTCGGCGTCCCGCCCGAGGACCAGGACGACTTCCGGGACTGGGCGGGCATGATGATCCGGCACGGTGGCGGGCCCCGGGGCGGGGTCGCCAGGTCGGTGAAGAAGATGCGCGGCTATCTCGCCGAGCTGATCCACCGCAAGCGCGCGGCCCTGCCCGCCGAACCGGCGCCCGGCGAGGACCTGATCTCCGGCCTGATCCGCGCCTCCGACCACGGCGAGCACCTCACCGAGAACGAGGCCGCCGCGATGGCCTTCATCCTGCTGTTCGCCGGCTTCGAGACGACGGTCAACCTCATCGGCAACGGCACCTACGCCCTGCTCACCCACCCCGGGCAGCGCCTGCGGCTCCAGGAGTCCCTGGCGCGCGGGGAACGGGACCTGCTGGAGACCGGCGTGGAGGAACTGCTGCGCTACGACGGGCCGGTGGAGCTGGCCACCTGGCGGTTCGCCACCGAGCCGCTCACCATCGGCGGGCAGGACATCGCGCCGGGCGATCCGGTGCTCGTCGTCCTGGCCGCGGCGGACCGGGACCCGGAGCGGTTCACCGGCCCGGACGTGCTCGACCTCGCCCGCCGCGACAACCAGCACCTCGGCTACGGCCACGGCATCCACTACTGCCTCGGCGCCCCGCTCGCCCGGCTGGAGGGCCAGACCGCGCTCGCCACCCTGCTCACCCGCCTGCCCGACCTGCGTCTCGCCGCGGACCCAGCCGAGCTGCGCTGGCGCGGCGGGCTCATCATGCGCGGTCTGCGCACCCTGCCGGTGGAGTTCACACCCACCGCGTGAGGCCCACCGCGCCACGGAAATGACAGACGTTCAACTTTGTGATCTTCACGTGATCTGTGCGGCATTAACTTGTGACAAGTGATCGTCTGCCGATACGTTCACCCCTCAACGCGGCGGGCACCGTTCGCCGCCGGTCCTGCTGTCGCTCGAAAGGCTCCTGCATGCTCTCCGGGAACGGCCGACACCGTCGCCCCCGTCAGGCTCCGGCCCTCCTCGTCGCGGCCGGCGTGACCGGTTCCGCCATCGCCATTCCGCTCCTCGGCGCCGCGAGCGCCCACGCGGCCGACGGCACCACCTGGGACAAGGTGGCCGAATGCGAGAGCGGCGGCTCCTGGAGCGCGGACAACGGCAACGGGTACTTCGGCGGCCTCCAGATCTCGCAGGACGACTGGGCCAAGTACGGCGGCAGCCAGTACGCGGCCAGCGCCGACCAGGCCAGCCGCTCCCAGCAGATCGCCGTCGCCGAGAAGATCCTCGCCGCCAAGGGCACCACTCCGTGGGCCACCTGCGCCCTGCTGTCCGGGCTGACCTCGAACTCGGGCTCCGTGGACGTCGACACCGGCGTCGGCGGCACCGGCGGCACCGGCGGTTCCGGTGACACCGGCGGATCCGGAGGTTCGACCGGCACCTCGGACTCGACCGGCTCGCCGGGATCGGCCGGTACGTCCGGCAGTTCCGGTACTTCCGACACGTCCGGCACGTCCGGCTCGCCGGATTCGCCGTCCTCCACCGGTGCCGGCTCGCACACCGGCTCCGGTTCCGGTTCCGGTTCCTCCTCGGCCCCGGCCACCACGCCGACCGCGAAACCGGACAAGGGCACCGGCAAGGCCACCGGGACCAAAACTCCCGAGTCCGACAAGTCCACTCCGTCGGACGCCGGAACCCCGCAGGGTGCCGACAGCTCGGCCACGGCCACCCCCGACACCGGCAATCCGGACAATCCCCAACAGGCCGCCGGTTCTTGGAGTCTGGTCGACACCGGCAGCCTGGACGCCGGCGGGCGCCACCGCGGCACGAGTGCGGACGAAACCGTGACAAACGGTCAAAGTCCCGCACTGTCCGGCCGCCACGCCTCCCGGGAGTCGGACGCCTACACCGTCCACGAGGGTGACACCCTCGCCTCCATCGCCGACTCCCTTGACGTCGACGGCGGCTGGCGGGCGCTCTACGCCGGCAACAAGAAGGCCATAGGCACCGACCCGAACCACATCAGTGCCGGTCAGACCCTCGAAGTCGGGTACGAAACGGACGCGAAATAGCGAGAGTTGACGCCTCATTTGGCGCTTGATGTCCGTTTTGGCGAAAGTGTGGGATGAGTCTCAGAAGCCCTGATCGTCTTTGAAATTCCGTCGATCACGTGTCTACGGTCGAGATCGCTCGTCACCACGAGCCCCGGCAGTCGCAACGCCGAATCCTGCCAGCGGTTGCCCGGGAACAGTCGTCGCGTCAAGCGCCGCAGGCAGGAGCGGGGGACCCAAGGTAAGTGCCGGGACCAGCAGTCGAAGAGGCTGGCACCGGCTGGGGGTGAAGCCGCACCTCGCGTGACAGCGAGAGGTGCGGCCGGGCAACTCAACCGGCCCGAACCCGACAGCTCACCTCGCAGGCGTCGGTGAGGGGATAGATTCATGCTGTTTTCCGCCAAGGGCAAGCACCGTCGTCCGTCCAAGGCCGTTCGTGCCATCACGCTCGCCGGTGTCACCGGCGCCGCCGTCGCCGCCCCGCTGATGGCGACCGGCACCGCCTCCGCCGCCACCACCTCCGAGTGGGACGCCGTCGCCCAGTGCGAGTCCGGCGGCAACTGGGCCATCAACACCGGTAACGGCTACTACGGCGGTCTTCAGTTCTCCGCCTCCACCTGGGCCGCGTACGGCGGCACGCAGTACGCCGCCACCGCCGACCGGGCCGGCAAGGCGCAGCAGATCGCCGTCGCCGAGAAGGTCCTGGCCGCGCAGGGCAAGGGCGCCTGGCCGGTCTGCGGCACGGGCCTGTCGGGCGCGTCCTCCAGCGGCTCCGCCCCGAGCACCACCCCGGACTCGGCCGGTACCACCACCCGCTCCACCGACCAGCAGACCGCCTCCCGCTCCGCCGAGCGCCCGGCCGCGTCCGCGAGCCAGGCCCCGAGCCAGGCGCCGAGCCAGAGCCAGAACAAGAGCAAGACCGTCACCACCCCGACCGGCAAGACGGTCAAGAAGGGCGACGGCGAGTACAAGGTCGTCACCGGCGACACCCTCAGCTCCATCGCCACCGCGCACCACGTGCAGGGCGGCTGGGCGAAGCTGTTCGAGCTGAACAAGGACATCGTCCAGGACGCCAACCTCATCTACCCGGGTCAGCAGCTGCACCTGAAGTGACCCCCGGCTCCGCACGGAGCCACAGCCCCCTCACACCCGGCCCGCATACCGAGGGCCCCGTGAGGGGGTCCCCGTCCCCACGGGCTCCCCGCCCCGGTGCGTGTTCCCCCGTACGCACCGCGGCGGGGCTTTTTTCTGCCCGCCGCCCTTTCCCCTCCGTCCCGGCCCCTTTTCGCCGATCCCCTTTGTTTCGGCAACAAACAAAAGGTACGGTCGCCTTGTCCACGGGACGGTCGGTCGGTGGCCGACGCCCCCGGGACGGTTAGGCTCTAGTCGCAAGGCACAGCCGTAAGGCACCCAGCCCCGCACTTCCAGCGTCACATCCAAGAAGGAGATGCTCGTGCCGTCCATCGACGTCGTCGTAGCCCGGGAAATCCTGGACTCCCGAGGCAACCCCACGGTCGAGGTCGAGGTCGGCCTCGACGACGGCAGCACGGGTCGTGCCGCCGTTCCGTCCGGCGCCTCGACCGGCGCCTTCGAGGCCATCGAGCTGCGCGACGGTGACCCGAACCGCTACCAGGGCAAGGGCGTCGAGAAGGCCGTCCTCGCCGTGATCGAGCAGATCGGCCCGGAGCTGGTGGGCTACGACGCCACCGAGCAGCGCCTGATCGACCAGGCCATGTTCGACCTGGACGCCACCGACAACAAGGGCTCCCTCGGCGCCAACGCCATCCTCGGCGTCTCGCTCGCCGTCGCCCACGCCGCCTCCGAGGCCAGCGACCTGCCGCTCTTCCGCTACCTGGGCGGCCCGAACGCGCACCTGCTGCCGGTGCCGATGATGAACATCCTGAACGGCGGCTCGCACGCCGACTCCAACGTGGACATCCAGGAGTTCATGATCGCCCCGATCGGCGCGGAGTCCTTCTCCGAGGCCCTGCGCTGGGGCACCGAGGTCTACCACACGCTGAAGAAGGTCCTGAAGAGCAAGGGCCTGTCCACCGGTCTCGGCGACGAGGGCGGCTTCGCCCCGAACCTCGGCTCCAACCGCGAGGCCCTCGACCTCATCCTCGAGGCGATCAAGGAGGCCGGCTACACCCCCGGCGAGCAGATCGCCCTGGCCCTCGACGTCGCCGCCTCCGAGTTCTACAAGGACGGCTCGTACGCCTTCGAGGGCAAGTCCCGCTCCGCCCAGGAGATGACCGAGTACTACGCCGAGCTGGTCGAGGCGTACCCGCTGGTCTCCATCGAGGACCCGCTGTTCGAGGACGACTGGGAGGGCTGGAAGACCATCACCGACCAGCTCGGTGACAAGGTCCAGCTCGTCGGTGACGACCTGTTCGTCACCAACCCCGAGCGCCTCGCCCGGGGCATCGAGGACGGCGCCGCCAACGCCCTGCTGGTCAAGGTGAACCAGATCGGCTCGCTGACCGAGACCCTCGACGCCGTCGAGCTGGCCCAGCGCAGCGGCTACAAGTGCATGATGTCCCACCGCTCCGGCGAGACCGAGGACGTCACCATCGCCGACCTGGCCGTCGCCACCAACTGCGGCCAGATCAAGACCGGCGCCCCGGCCCGCTCCGAGCGCGTCGCCAAGTACAACCAGCTGCTGCGCATCGAGGAGATCCTCGACGACGCCGCGGTGTACGCGGGCCGCTCGGCCTTCCCCCGGTTCCGCTCCGCGGACCAGTAGGCACAGCGCTCCGCGGACCAGTAGGCACAGCGCTCCGCGGACCAGTAGGCACAGCAGGGGCTGAGCCTGCCCGGGCTATGTCCTAGCCAGTCGTACGTACGTCCCCGTACCCGGTCCCGTACCGTGTCCGGGGACGTACGCGCGTGTGACGGGAGGCGGGAAACAATGGCCGTGAAGGACCGTGACCGGTTCTCCACCGCGACGAGGCTGCGGCTGCTCGGCGAGCAGACGGCGGCCCGGGTCTACCGCTCCCAGACGAAACGCCAGGCCCGCCGCTCCCGGCTCACCGGACGCGCGGCGCTGCTCGCGCTCGTGCTGTGCTCGCTGGTCGTCGCCCTCGCCTATCCGATGCGGCAGTACGTCTCCCAGCGCGCGGAGATCGCCGACGTCCAGCGGCGGCAGCGGCAGGCCCGCGAGCGCGTGGAACAGCTGCGCGACCTCAAGGCCCGCTGGCAGGACGACGCCTACGCCGAGCAGCAGATCCGCCGCCGGCTGCATTATGTGATGCCCGGCGAGACCGGGTTCGTCGTCATCGACCCGGGCGCGGCCAAGCAGTCCCGCGCCGACCTCCGGGCCGCCCACCGGCCCTGGTACGCGAACGTCTGGGACGGTGTCGACAAGTCCGACGCCTCCGACCAGTGAGCCGGCGTCAGAGCCGGCACAACGACGAGAAAGCCACCCTGAAAGCAGTCATGGAAACCCCTCCGCCGCCCACTCCGCGCACCGAGCCCACCGACGCGGACGTCGAGGCCTTCAAGCAGCAGCTGGGCCGCCCGCCGCGGGGCCTGAGGGCCATCGCGCACCGCTGCCCCTGCGGTCAGCCGGACGTCGTGGAGACGGCACCGCGCCTGCCCGACGGCACTCCCTTCCCGACGCTGTACTACCTGACGTGCCCGAAGGCGTCCTCCGTCATCGGCACGCTGGAGGCGAACGGCGTCATGAAGGAGATGACCGAGCGGCTCCAGCGCGATCCCGAGCTGGCCGCCGCCTACCGGGCCGCGCACGAGGACTACATCCGGCGCCGCGACGAGATCGAGGTCCTCCAGGGCTTCCCGAGCGCGGGTGGCATGCCGGACCGGGTCAAGTGCCTGCACGTGCTCGTCGCCCACTCCCTGGCCGCCGGCCCGGGTGTGAACCCGCTCGGCGACGAGGCCCTGGCGATGCTGCCGGAGTGGTGGCGCAAGGGCGCCTGCGTGACACTCGACGACACCGAGGAGGACGCGAAGTGACCCGCGTCGCCGCCATCGACTGCGGCACCAACTCCATCCGCCTGCTGGTCGCCGACGCCACCGGGGCCGCCGACGGCGCCGTCGGCGCGGGCGCGGCGGCCGAACTGGCCGAACTGGACCGCCGTATGACGATCGTGCGGCTCGGCCAGGGGGTCGACCGCACCGGCCGGCTCGCCCCCGAGGCGCTGGAGCGCACCTTCGCCGCCTGCCGTGAGTACGCGGACGTCATCAAGGAGCACGGCGCCGAGCGCGTCCGCTTCGTCGCCACCTCCGCCTCCCGGGACGCCGAGAACCGGGCGGACTTCGTCCGGGGGGTCGTGGACATCCTCGGGGTCGAGCCGGAGGTCATCACCGGTGACCAGGAGGCCGAGTTCTCCTTCACGGGAGCGACGCGGGAACTGCGGGGCCGCGACGACCTGGCCCGGCCCTACCTGGTGGTGGACATCGGCGGCGGCTCCACCGAGTTCGTCGTCGGCGACGACCGCGTCCGCGCGGCGCGGTCCGTGGACGTCGGCTGCGTGCGGATGACCGAGCGGCACCTGGTGCACGACGGCCAGGTCGCCGACCCGCCCACCGAGCGGCAGATCGCCGCCATGAGGGCCGACATCGAGGCCGCCCTGGACCTCGCGGAGCAGACGGTCCCGCTGCGCGAGGCGCGCACCCTGGTGGGCCTCGCCGGATCGGTCACCACGGTGTCCGCGATCGCCCAGGAGCTGCCCGCGTACGACTCCGCGCGCATCCACCACTCCCGCGTCTCCCGCGACCGCGTCCGCGAGATCACCGAGTGGCTGCTGCACGCCACGCACGCCGAGCGCGCCGCGATCCCCTCGATGCACCCGGGCCGGGTCGACGTCATCGGCGCGGGCGCCCTCGTCCTGCTCGCGATCATGGAGCGGACGGGCGCCGAGGAGGTCGTGGTGAGCGAACACGACATCCTCGACGGCATCGCGTGGTCGGTGGCGTAGCTCTCTTTTATTACCGAACGGTAGCCATCTGCTGAGCAGGCTGGATAACGTTTGAGCGGCTTCGGGGGCCCCGCGAGGGGCCCTCTGCCATAGGTGCGCGAAAAGGTTCGTGAAGTTCTTCACAAGGAATTCCCTCACGTCGTATCCCGGACAGGGGGGCATAGGCCCTTCCGGGGGTCCAAGAGCCGTTTGAACATGTTCAGATGAGGGGCGTGCGGGTGCCCCTGAAGGATGTGTTCCGGGGGTGTCGCGCGGCCCTCACGGCCGCCGCGTCACGCCGGAGAGGCAGCTCACGCGGCATTGACAACGGCACCGGCCGCCCCGCGGTTCCCCTGTCCCCGCATGACCTGCGTCACGCGGGCCGCGGAGTTTAACACAGGCCTCGTCGGACCTTGTGAAGGGGCGCACGAGCGACCCCCCATCGACGGGTGGATACTCGATGGCATGAGCACCACGGAGCGTCCCAGGATCCTCGTAGTAGGCGGTGGGTACGTAGGCCTGTACGCAGCTCGGCGCATTCTCAAGAAGATGCGCTACGGCGAGGCGACCGTCACGGTCGTCGACCCCCGGTCGTACATGACCTACCAGCCCTTCCTCCCCGAAGCCGCCGCCGGCAGCATCTCCCCTCGGCACGTCGTCGTCCCGTTGCGACGCGTGCTGCCGAAGGCGGAGGTCCTCACCGGCCGGGTCACCACCATCGACCAGGACCGCAAGGTCGCCACGATCGCCCCGCTGGTGGGCGAGGCGTACGAGCTGCCCTTCGACTACCTGGTCATCGCCATGGGCGCGGTCTCCCGTACCTTCCCGATCCCCGGCCTCGCCGAGCAGGGCATCGGCATGAAGGGCATCGAGGAGTCCATCGGCCTGCGCAACCACGTCCTGGAGCAGCTGGACAAGGCCGACTCCACCGACGACGAGGAGATCCGCCGCAGGGCGCTCACCTTCGTCTTCATCGGCGGCGGCTTCGCCGGCGCGGAGACCATCGGCGAGGTCGAGGACATGGCCCGGGACGCGGCCAAGTACTACAAGAACGTGTCGCGCGAGGACATGCGCTTCGTCCTAGTCGACGCCGCCGACAAGATCCTTCCCGAGGTCGGCCCCAAGCTCGGCCAGTACGGCAAGGAGCACCTGGAGAGCCGCGGCGTGGAGATCTACCTCTCCACCTCGATGGACTCCTGCGTCGACGGCCACGTGGTGCTGAAGAACGGCCTCGAGGTCGACTCCAACACCATCGTGTGGACCGCCGGTGTCAAGCCGAACCCGGCCCTCGCCCGCTTCGGCCTGCCCCTCGGCCCCCGCGGTCACGTCGACTGCGAGCCCACGCTCCAGGTCAAGGGCACCGACTACATCTGGGCCGCCGGCGACAACGCCCAGGTCCCGGACCTCGTCGGCCGCAAGGCGGGCAACGAGAACGCCTGGTGCCCGCCGAACGCCCAGCACGCGCTGCGCCAGGCCCGCGTCCTCGGCGACAACGTGATCTCCGGTATGCGGGGCTTCCCGCAGAAGGAGTACGAGCACGCCAACAAGGGTGCGGTCGCCGGTCTCGGCCTGCACAAGGGCGTGGCGATGATCGTCATGGGCAAGATGAAGATCAAGCTCAAGGGCCGCCTCGCCTGGTACATGCACCGTGGCTACCACGGCCTGGCGATGCCGACCTGGAACCGCAAGATCCGCGTCTTCGCCGACTGGACCCTCGGCATGTTCCTCAAGCGCGAGGTCGTCTCCCTGGGCGCCATGGAGAACCCCCGCGAGGAGTTCTACGAGGCCGCCAAGCCGGCGCCGGTCGCCGCCGCCAAGACCGAGGAGAAGGCCAAGGCCTCCTGACCTCGGGACCACCCCGAACAGCCCGAAGGGGCCGCCTGCCATCCGTGGTGCGGGCGGCCCCTTCGGCGTGCCCGGGCGGCTCCTTCGGCGTGCGCGAGTGACCGTTCGGCGTGCGCGGGCGGCTCCTTCGGCGTGCGCGGGCGGCCGTTCGGCGTGCGCGGGCGGCCGTTCGGCGTGCGCGGGCGGCCGTTCGGCGTGCGCGGGCGGCCGGGCAGACGGTTTTCCCCGTCAGTCAGGTGATCCCCGGGCTCGCCGCCATGCCGGTGGGCGCACCGGGTGGTACACGACGCAGGTGAGCATCCAACCGCCTCCGGGCCCGCCCGCCGGCCCGCCGTCCGGCCCCCTGGGCCCGCCCACCGTCACCCAACCGCCGCGGCGCCCCTGGTGGCGCAGGTCCGGCGTGCTGGCCGGCGCGGCGGTGGCGGCCGTCGCCGTCGCCGCGGCGGCCGCGCTGGTGCTGGCGCGTCACGGCGGCCGGGGTACGCCGTCCGCCGGCACACCGGCGCAGGCCCGGGAGATCACCCGCCGGGTGGCGCTGGCCCCGGCCGACTGGGGGCCCGACGCGGTGCGGGACGACCCCTACGAGAACGACGACAAGGTGGTGCTCGTCGCCGACGACAGCTGCAAGGTGGTGCGCCAGCCCGGGGTCGACATGCTCGGCTACCTGGACCGCAATGTCCGTAAGAAGGACCTGACGGAGTACGTCACGTCGACGGTCATGGTCTACCGCGGCGCCGGTTTCGCGCAGGCTGACGCCGGCCGGTTCCGGGCGGACGCGCAGCGGTGCGGGAAGGAGGCCGACAGCGGGAGCAAGGCGCGCTGGGAGGACATCCACGAGGTGGACATCTCCACGTTGAAGGGCTTCGACGACGTGGTGTCGGCCGAGGAGGGCCGTCTCACCGTCGACAGGGACGGGCGGAAGACGGACTGGTACTACACGACCGCGACCGGCCGCACCGGACAGTTCCTGCTCCAGGTGACCGTCCTGCGTGACGCCTCCCCGGGTCGGAACCGCGAGGAGGCGCTGAACGCCCTGTCCGTCATGCGCGGCCGCCTGTGACGGCCGGCGGGGCCCGGTCCGCCGTCGGACCGGGCCCCGCGGCGCCGTGCGCTCAGGTGGACCGGGTGTCGTCGCCGGACGGCGGCGCCGTGTCGCCGCCCGAGGGTGCCGTGACGTCGCCGGGCGGTGCCGGCGGAGCCGTGTCGCCGCCGGGCAGGCGGACGCTGTCCATGAGCTGGTCGTAGTCGGTCCGCATGGCGTCCGCCTTGTCCTGGGTGCCGATCGCGTACAGCTCGAGCAGATGGTCCTTGACGACGGTGTAGGTGGTGTGTCCGACGGTGCCGTCGGCGGCGACGAGGTCGGCGTCCAGGGTGGGGCTGCCGTCGTCCGTGGTGCCCTTGCGGACGTGGTCGCTGCGGAGGACGTCGGCGGGGGACCCGGAGTCCTCGTTGTAGTGGTCCAGGTTCTCTTTCAGGGTGGCCGGGAGGTCGAAGCCGTCTCCGTCGAAGACCGAGAAGCCGATGCCCCCGTAGGCGGTCTGCACCTGATGCGCGCGCCCGTCCTGGTCGTCGAGCCGCTGGGTCTTCGGCCGCCCGGGCAGCCGGGCGGAGATCCCGCTCCCCTCGTCGGTGGTCTCGGTCCACCGGCCCACCGAGCCGGTGCCGCCGGCCTCGGCGCTGCTGGTCCTGGTGGCGGTGCCGGTGCCGTCCAGGGCGACGGTCACGGTGTGCGGAGCCGGCGGCGCGGCGAAGGCGCTGGTGGGCAGCAGCGCGCCTCCGGTGATCACCGTGGTGGACGCGGCGAGCAGGGCGAGGCGCTGGTACGTGGCGGGACGGGTCATGGGGCTGCACTTCCTGGTCTGCGAGGTGGGCGGGGGCCGTGCATCCATTACGGCGCACCCCGCGCCCCGGGTCATGCCGGGAGAACTCGGGACTTGACCGGTGACGGTCCGGCGCCCACACTCCACCGGCCCCGCGTGTCGGCGGGGGCGTACGAAGGGGAATGACGGCCATGTGCGCGATCGTTTGCCAGGAACGGATGCAGACGGTACGGGTCCCCTCACGGAGGTGTGCGCCATGACCGACGCCGCGTCGCGGCTGACGAGTCTTGCCGAGCAGATGCTGGGAGCCCCGCTCCCCCTACGGGTACGAGCCTGGGACGGCTCGCAGGCCGGGCCGCCGGACGCCCCGGCGCTGGTGATCCGCAACCGCCGCGCCCTGCGCCGCATGCTGTTCGCACCGGGCGAACTGGGCCTCGCCCGCGCCTGGGTCTCCGGCGACCTGGACATCGAGGGCGACATGTACATCGCGCTCCGGGCGGTGGCGGGCCTCGTCTGGGAGCGTGGGGAGGACGCCCGTGGCCTGGTCGAGGCCGTACGCGACCCCGCCGTCCGGGCCGCCGCCCGTGACCTGCTGAGGCTGGCCGGTCCGCCCGTGCCGCCCGCCCCGCCGCACGAGGAGGTCCGCAGACCGCGCCGGGGCCTGCACACCCGGCGCACCGACCGGCGCGCCATCAGCCATCACTACGACGTCGGCAACGACTTCTACGAGCTGGTCCTCGGCCCCTCGATGGTGTACTCCTGCGCGTACTGGGAGGCCGACGGAAGCGGCGCCACCCTGGAGTCCGCCCAGCGCGACAAGCTCGAACTGGTCGCGGCGAAACTCGGACTGACGGCGGGTCAGCGGCTGCTGGACGTCGGCTGCGGCTGGGGCTCCATGGCCGTCCACGCGGCCCGCGAGCACGGGGTGAGCGTCGTCGGGGTCACCCTGTCGCAGGAGCAGGCGGCGTACGCCCGCAAGCGCGTCGCCGACGAGGGACTGACCGACCGGGTGGAGATCCGGGTCCAGGACTACCGGGACGTCACGGACGGCCCCTTCGACGCGATCTCCTCCATCGGCATGGCCGAACACGTCGGCGCCGAACGGTACCTGGAGTACGCGCGCCGGCTGCACGCACTGCTGAGGCCCGGCGGACGGCTGCTCAACCACCAGATCGCCCGCCGCCCGCAGGGGGACGAGTCGACGTACCGGCCGGACCGGTTCATCGACGCCTACGTCTTCCCCGACGGTGAACTCGCCCCCGTCGGCACCACCGTCACCCAGCTGGAGCGGGCCGGCTTCGAGGTCCGGGACGTGGAGTCCATCCGCGAGCACTACGCCCGCACCCTGCGCCAGTGGGTCGCCAACCTGGAGGCCGGCTGGGACCAGGCGGTCGGACTCACCGGCTTCGGCCGGGCCCGCGTCTGGCAGCTGTACATGGCCGCCTGCGCGCTCGCCTTCGAACGCAACCGCATCGGCGTCAACCAGGTCCTGGCCGTCCGCACCCCCGAGTCCGGCGCCTCCGGACTCCCGCTGCGCACCCGCACCTGGAACACCTGACACGGCGAGAGGCCCCGCCCCGCCACCGCGGGGCGGGGCCCGGCGCCCTAGGGCTACTCGGCCTTGATGGCCGCCAGCATGTTCAGCCGGGCCGCGCGGCGGGCCGGCCACAGGGCGGCCAGCACGCCGACCACCCCCGCCAGCAGCAGGAACACCGCCAGCCGGCCCCAGGGCAGCACCAGTTCGTACGTCGGCATCTTCGTGCCCAGCAGCTCGCCGGCCGCCCAGCCGAAGAACACGCCCAGCCCGATGCCCAGCACCCCGCCGAACAGGGAGATCACCAGGGACTCCAGGCGGACCATCCGTTTCAGCGCCTTGCGGTCCAGGCCGATCGCGCGGAGCATGCCGATCTCCTGCGCTCGTTCGAAGACCGACATGGCCAGCGTGTTGACGACGCCGAGCACGGCGACGATCACCGCCATGGCGAGCAGACCGTAGACCATGTTCAGCATGAGCGTGAACATCTGCGCGGTCTCGTGCGAGATGTCCTGCTTGTCCTGCACCTTGATCGCCGGGTTGGAGCCGAGAATCTTCTCCAGCCGGTCCTTGGCCGCGCCGGACGCCCCGTCCGCGGTCCTGACCATGACCTTCATGTCGGCCGGGTCGGTCAGGTGCGGGGTGAGGACCTTGTTGTCCAGGAGGATCCCGCTGAGCAGGTCGTTGCCCTCGTAGACCCCGGCGACCGTCAGCCGCCGCGTCCCGCCGTCCTCGAAGTGCGCGGTGAACCGCGAACCGGCCCGCCAGCCGTGGACACCGGCCGCGTCCTCGTCCACGACGACCCGCGTACCGCCCACGGTGAAGGAACCGTCGGTCACCTTCAGGTCGGTCAGCCTGCCGATGTCCGCGCCGTTGACACCGGTCAGGAACTCCGTGTCGCCGTCGACGCGGGACTCGCCGTCGCGCAGCGGGCTGCTGGCGGTGACCCGTCGGCGGCGGCCAGCCTGCGCGCCACGTCGGGGGAGAGCGGGCCGTGGTTGGCCATCGAGACGACGTAGTCCGCGCGGATCGCCGCGCCGGCCATCTTGTCGATCGAGGTCTGGAGGCTGCCCGCCATCACCGTCATCCCGGTGATCAGGGTCAGGCCGATCATCAGCGCGGAGGCGGTGGCGGCGGTACGGCGCGGGTTGCGCACCGAGTTCTGGCGGGCCAGCTTGCCCGCCACCCCGAAGACGCGCAGGACCGGGGCGGCGGCCGCGATCAGCGGGCGGGACAGCAGCGGGGTCAGGACGAACACGCCGAGGATCAGCAGGACGGCACCCACGCCCATCGGTCCCTGCGCCGCGTCCGCGTCCATCGAGGTGGCCGCGAGGACCACCGCGACACCGGCCCCGGCGCACAGCGCGCCCAGCGTGTTGCGCAGCACCAGCGACTTGGTGGTGGCCTTGGCGTGCACGCTGTTCATCGCGGCCACCGGCGGGATCTTCGCGGCCCGGCGGCCGGGCAGCCAGGCGGCCAGCATGGTGACGAGGACGCCGACCGCGAGGGCGGCCACCACCGTGCCGGGGCGGACCACCAGCGGCCCGTCGGGCACGCTCGCGCCGAAGGAGCCGAGGAGCGCGCGCAGGCCCGCGCCGATGCCGACGCCGAAGGCCAGACCGGCGACACCGGCGACCGCGCCCACGGCGAACGCCTCGGCGAGCACCGAGCGGGTGACCTGGCGGCGGGAGGCGCCGACCGCCCGCATCAGGGCCAGTTCCCGGGTGCGCTGGGCGACCAGCATGGTGAAGGTGTTGGCGATGATGAACGTGCCGACGAACAGGGCGATGCCGGCGAACACCAGCAGCGTCTGCCGCAGGCCGCTCATCGACGCGGAGATGGCCCGGGCCTGGTCGTCGGCGAGCTGCCGGCCCGTCGTGGTCTCCACCAGGTGCGCGGGCAGGGCCCGGTCCAGCGTGGCCTTGAGCGCCCGCTGGCTCGTGCCGGCCGCGGCCCGCACGTCGATCTCGTCGTACGTCCCCTTCTTGCCGAACAGCGCCTGTGCGGTCGGGGTGTCGAACAGGACGAGGCTGCCGCCGGCGGCCACGTTGCCGTCGTCGGTGGTGAAGACGCCGCTGACGACGGGGGTGAGGACCGGGCCGTCGACGGACAGGCGCACCCGGTCACCGACCGTGTAACCGGTCCGCTTCGCGGTCGCGGAGTCGATCAGCACCTCGCCCTTTCCGTGCGGCACCTGGCCGCTGACCAGCGGATAACGGGGGTCCCCGGTGCCCCAGTAGTTGCCGCCGGCGGACTGCCAGTCGCCGCCGACGAGCTTGCCGTCCTTGCCGGCGAGGGCGGTGAAACCGGTGACGACACCGGTGGCGGAGGCGGCCCCGGGGACGTGGGCCGCCTTGTCGAGCAGGGCCCGGGTCAGCTCGGGGGTCCGGCCGACCTTGTCACCCTTGGAGTCCTGGTACTCGGGCCGTACAGCGACGTCGACCTGGTCGAAGCCCTTGGCGGAACTCTTCTGGTAGGCGTCGGAGATGGTGTCGGTGAAGACCAGCGTCCCGGACACGAACGCCACGCCGAGCAGGACGGCGAGCACGGTCATCAGGAGCCGGGCCTTGTGCGCGAGGACGTTGCGCAGGGCGGTGCGGAACATCAGCGGTTACGGCCCTTCGCGTCGGACTCGGCGGGCTGGGCGCCGCCCCCGGGGAAACTGCGCATGAGGTCGAGCACGCTGTCGGCGGTCGGGTCGCACATCTCGTCCACGATCCGCCCGTCGGCCAGGAAGATCACGCGGTCGGCGTACGCGGCGGCCACCGGGTCGTGGGTCACCATGACCACCGTCTGGCCCAGCTCGCGCACGGAGTTGCGCAGGAAGCCGAGGACCTCGGCGCCGGCGCGCGAGTCGAGGTTCCCGGTCGGTTCGTCCCCGAAGACGATCTCGGGCCGGGAGGCGAGGGCCCGGGCGACGGCCACGCGCTGCTGCTGGCCGCCGGAGAGCTGGGACGGCCGGTGGCTCAGCCGGTCGGACAGGCCGACCATCCGGACGACCCGGTCCAGCCACGCCTTGTCCGGCTTCCGCCCGGCGATGTCCATCGGAAGGGTGATGTTCTCCAGGGCGGTCAGCGTGGGCAGCAGGTTGAACGCCTGGAAGATGAAGCCGATCTTGTCCCGGCGCAACTTGGTGAGTTGCTTGTCCTTCAGGGAGCCCAGCTCGGTGTCCCCGATGCGCACCGACCCCGAGGAGAAGGTGTCCAGACCGGCCACGCAGTGCATCAGCGTGGACTTGCCGGAGCCGGACGGGCCCATGATCGCGGTGAACTCGGCCTGCCGGAAGCCGACGGAGACCTGGTCCAGGGCGACCACACGGGTCTCACCCTGCCCGTAGATCTTCGACAGCTCCGTGGCGCGTGCGGCCACGGCGGTGGTCCGGCCGGCGGTGGGGGTGGTGGTCACGGGACAGTGCTCCTGTCGGGACGACGTCTGTGCGAGGGGACCTGTTCATCGTCCCGGCGCGGAGCGGGCGTGTAGTCAGTCGCTGATCCGGTTCCGGAGGGCGACTCGGGGCGGACAGGAGGCCGCGGTGTCATACCTGGGGAGGACGGCCGACCCCGAGAGGACGGGCCGGCCGTGCCGGACCACCGCCCGGCTGTCGAGAACAGGTGGGCCACCCTCGTTCGTACGGTGAAATTCCGTCATTCCGCGTACAGGCGCACCGGCGACAGGTCAGGCTGTTGGCACGTGCGGACGGCGCATTCCTTGGGCTGATGCCCCCTCAGGCGCCAATAAAATAAGACAACATCGGTCCAACACTCCGCTGTCCGGGGGATGGGTGCCGATAGGCTCGGATCCTCGAAGCGGAGCCCATGGCCTGCCCGGATGGTGGAAAGCAGACACGGCGAGCTTAAACCTCGCTGCCCCTTCGCGGGCGTGCCGGTTCAAGTCCGGCTCCGGGCACCTTCGTCAAGCACGGCCCGACCAACGGGAACGGCCCTACGGGGCCGTTTTCTCGTACCCCGCGCTCCGCGGGAGCGGCCACGGAAGTCGCCCGGCTTCAGCTCCTGCCCTCGCCGAGGGCGGTACGAAGCCGGTCCAGGGAGCCGGTGCCCAGCACGGCGTCGGCCGGCTTGTCGGCGTCCCGGGCGCACCGGGCCTCCGGGGACTCCTGGGGGCTGGAGCGGATCGCCTCCTCGCGCGCGGCCGGGACGGACCTCGCCGAGGCGTGCACCGGGTTTCCTTTCGATCAGGCGGCGGCTTCGTCACCGAATGCCATCGTCCGTGGCCGGGAACCGGTCCTGCGCGTAGCGTGTGGGTCAGCACGGCAGGGGAAAGATCCTCCTCAAGTATCATGGTCGATCCTTTGCCAATCCATTACTCTTGAGCCAAGGCTGCGCACGGCAGCCATGGAGGAGTGAAATGAGGAGCAGTAACCCGGTCTTCTCGCGACGGGGGTTCAGCCGCGACAACGGCTACGCCGGCTTCAACACCGCACCGCAGGCCGGGTACGCCCAGGGCAACCCCTATGCCCAGGGGAACCCCCAGGCGCAGAACCCGTACGCCCAGAACCCGTACGCGCAGACCGACGTCCGCAACGGCGCCCCGCCGCAGGCCCCGGTCACCACCGACCGGATGACCATGGACGACGTCGTCGTCCGCTCGGCCCTCACGCTCGGCACGGTCGCCGTGGGCGCCGTCCTCGCCTGGGCGCTGCTGCCGGTCTCCGGCACCAGTTACGGCCTGGCCGTCGGCTCCGCGCTGATCGCGTTCGTCCTGGCCATGGTCCAGAGCTTCAAGCGCACCCCGTCGCCCGCGCTGATCCTCGGGTACGCCGCGTTCGAGGGCGTGTTCCTCGGCGTCATCAGCGAGATGTACAACAGCCGCTGGAGCGGGGCCCCCTTCCAGGCGGTGCTCGGCACCATGGCGGTGTCGGGCGCGACCCTGCTGGTCTACAAGGCCGGCTGGATCCGCGTCACCGCCCGTTACGCCCGCATCGGTATCGCCATCGCGATCGCCTTCATGGTGGTCATGGCGGTCAACCTGCTGCTGGTGGCGTTCGGTGTCGCCGCCGACGGCGGTCTGCGCAGCTTCGGCCCGCTCGGCGCGATCGTCGGTATCTTCGCGATCCTGCTCGGCGCCTTCTTCCTGACCCTCGACTTCAAGCAGATCGAGGACGGCATCGCCTACGGCGCCCCGCGCAGCGAGTCCTGGCTCGCCGCGTTCGGTCTCACCATGACCCTGGTGTGGATCTACGTGGAGATGCTGCGGCTGGTGGCGATCTTCAGCAGCAACGACTAGCGGCCCGACGGTCGTACGCGAAGGGCTCCGGACGCGTTCCGGGGCCCTTCGTCGTCGTCCTCGCCGGTGCGGCGACGCCGGCGGCTAGAGCAGCTTGCGGGCCGCCCTCCTGAGGTCGTACTCGTGCACGAGCGCCTTCGCGTGGCCGTACGCGAGGTCGTACTCGTGCCGGAGCCAGCTGACCTTCTCCTCGAAGCGGAACAGGGCGGGGCCTTCTTCGACGGTGCGCAGCCAGTCGGAGACCTCGCGGCCGGTGCAGTGCGGAATGCGGGCGAGGATGTTGCGGTGGGTCTCTTCTGACAAGACATGGGACATCGGCGCCTCCGAAGGCAAAGGGGATGTGAGCCGGTCCTTCCCGTCACCGTGCCTGAGCGCCCGCGTATTGGCAACAGTGCGGCGCGTTACGCTCGGCGGGTGGTTGATACGACGCCCTTGAGCCGAGCAGTGGATCACTTCGCCGACCGCTTGCGGGCCGCTCCGCAGAGCCGGCTGCAACGAGGGGCCGCCGCCGAGGCGCTGGCCGCCGCCCGGGAGCTGGCCCGCCGGGCCCAGCAGCTGGAGGAACCGGGCGCCGAGGCCCGGGAGATGCCCGACGCGGGGATGTTCGCCGCCGCCGACCAGATCCTCGTGGCCGCGCACGACCTGGCGGTCGTGGTGGAGAGCGACGAGCAGGTCGCCGAGGCGGTACGGCTGGTGGAGGAGGCCCGGCAGCGGGCCGGGGTCTGAGCCGGCGTCAGAAGGAGGCGATGACCCGGTCGGCCAGGATGTAGAGCATGTCGTCGCCGCACGCGAACGTCAGGGTGTACGCGCCGGAGATGCCGGAGCCGCCCAGGAGGTACGGGGCCTCGCCCGCTTCCAGGGCCGCCGCCAGCCGTTCGGCCGTCTCGCGGTGGCCCGGGGTCATGCACAGGGTGGTGCCGTCGGCGAAGACGTAGACGTCCAGCGTGCCGAGCGGGCCGGGGCGGACGTCCGACAGGGCCACGCGGTCGGCGGCCAGCTGCTCCAGGGCGGTGACCGTGCGCTCGTGATCGTTGACCGCCGGGGACTGCACGGGGACGAAGTCGGGGTGCGAGGGGTGGCGGCGGCGGGCCGCGGCCAGCTCCGGGGACTCCCCGCCGAACTCGTCGGCGTCCACGGTCGGCTCGGACACCGGCTCCAGCGGCTCCAGGCCGAGGAAGTCGGCCTGCCGGGGCAGGAACAGATCCATCTCGGGCAGGCCCAGCAGCGAGGGGGTGTCGGAGACGTCACGGGTCTCCTGCGCCGCCCAGAAGGCACGCGCCTCGGCCAGCTCCCGCTCCCGCTCCTCGGCGAGCGCCTCGGCCACCGCCGCGCGTATCTGGTCGGTGTCGGCGCCGGTGCGGGCGTTCGGCAGCACGGCGCGCGCGCCGGCCGCCTGGTTCCCGGCCAGCTGCCGCTGGAGCTCCGTGAGCTGGCGGCGCAGCTTCAGCACGGTGCGCAGGACGGCGACGCCCACGGCGCCCGTGGCGGCCGTGGTGAGCAGCAGGGCGATCGGCATGGCGCTCACTGACGTACTCCCGGTTCAGACTCGTCCCCCCGACTTCCTACATCAGCTTGAAGGGCGGACTATCCAACTGTCAGTGCGTAACGTCACGAAACGGACAGGAACTTGGCCGAGCGGTGCGGGGGCGTGCTCTGCTGACCCGCTCTGACCTGGGGCGATGTCCCCGGTGAGCGAGATAGGTCACATCCTGGGGGAGATTGGATCACGGAAAGGCCCAGAACCTTGGTGTTTCCTCGGTTCTGGGCCCTTGTGTGACGGGACGTGCGCATCCCGTCACCGACGGTGTGTCAGCTGAGGCGCTCGATGACCATCGCCATGCCCTGGCCGCCGCCGACGCACATCGTCTCCAGGCCGAACTGCTTGTCGTGCCACTGGAGGGAGTTGATGAGGGTGCCGGTGATGCGGGCGCCGGTCATGCCGAAGGGGTGGCCGACGGCGATGGCGCCGCCGTTGACGTTCAGCTTGTCGAGGTCGATGCCGAGGTCCTGGTAGGAGGGGATCACCTGGGCGGCGAAGGCCTCGTTGATCTCGACCAGGTCGATGTCGTCGATGGTGAGACCGGCGCGCCGCAGCGCCTGGCGGCTCGCCTCGACCGGGCCGAGGCCCATGATCTCGGGGGACAGACCGGAGACACCGGTGGAGACGATCCGGGCGAGCGGGGTCAGGCCCAGCTCGCGCGCCTTGGTGTCGGACATGATGACGAGCGCGGCGGCGCCGTCGTTGAGCGGGCAGCAGTTGGCGGCGGTGACCAGGCCGTCGGGGCGGAACACCGGCTTGAGGCCCGACACGCCCTCCAGGGTGACGCCCGCGCGCGGACCGTCGTCCTTGCTGACGACCGTGCCGTCGGGGAGGGTCACCGGGGTGATCTCGCGCTCCCAGAAACCGTTCTTGACGGCTTCCTCGGCGAGGTTCTGCGAGCGGACGCCGAACTCGTCCATCTCCTGGCGGCTGATGCCCTTGGCGCGGGCCAGGTTCTCGGCGGTCTGGCCCATCGCGATGTACGGGTCGGGCAGCAGGCCGTCCTCGCGCGGGTCGTGCCAGGTGCTGCCCTCCTGCTGGGCGACCTCGGCGGTACGGGCCTCGGCCTCGGCGAACAGCGGGTTGTGGGTGCCCGGCATGTCGGAGCTGCCGTGGACGTAGCGGGAGACCATCTCGACACCGGCCGAGACGAAGACGTCGCCCTCGCCGGCCTTGATGGCGTGCAGCGCCATGCGGGAGGTCTGGAGGGAGGAGGAGCAGTAGCGGGTGACCGTACAGCCCGGCAGGTGGTCCATGCCCATCTGTACGGCGACGATCCGGCCGAGGTTGTGGCCCTGCTCGCCGCCGGGGAGGCCGCAGCCGAGCATCAGGTCGTCGATGTCCTCGGGGTTCAGCTCGGGGACCTTGGCGAGTGCCGCCTGGATGATCGTGGCGGTCAGGTCGTCGGGGCGCAGGTCCTTCAGGGAGCCCTTGTTCGCGCGGCCGATGGGGGAGCGGGCGGTCGAGACGATGACGGCTTCGGGCATCACGGCTCCAGTGGGACTGGGGATCGGGCAGGGCCGGTTGGGAAGTTACCCGTCCGTATGGCCCGGGTCACCGTTGTCGCGGTGTGACACTGGCCGCAATTGTCTAAGCGCTTGCTTGGCCAGGTGGGGCCCGCCCGCCGTGACGGGCCGGCGGACGGCCCCACCCCGGTCAGGCCGAGGGGCGGGCCGGTTCGGCCTCCGGTACCCGGCGCCGCCGCCTCCGCTTGAGCAGCGCCCACGGACCCCGGGGCCCCGCCGGCATCGCCGCCGTGACCTCCGTACCGGCCTCCGACGCGGCCTCGGCCGCCGCCCGGGCGACCGGCAGGAACCCCTCGCGCCGCGACGCGTCCGGCCGCTCCTCGTCCGCCGGCCACAGGCCCAGCGCCGCGCACACCGTCGGCAGCACCGCCATCGCCGCCGTCGCGTACCCCTCCGCCGACGGGTGGTAGTTGTCCGGGCCGAACAGCTCCCGCGGGTTCGCCTCGAACTCGGGGCCCAGCAGGTCGCCCAGCGACACCGTGCGCCCGCCCTGCTCCACCGCGCCGATCGTCTGCGCCGCCGCGAGCTGCCGGGACGCCCGCCGGGCCAGCCAGCGCAGCGGCTGCTGCACGGGCTCGATCGTGCCGAGGTCGGGACAGGTGCCGACGACCACCTCGGCGCCGGCCGTGCGCAGCCGTCGTACCGCCGCCGACAGGTGCCGTACCGAGCGGGTCGGCGGCATCCGGTGGGTCACGTCGTTCGCCCCGATCATGATCACGCAGACGTCCGGGGCCGGGAACGCGGACGAGAGCACCAGCGTCACCTGGCGGTCGAGGTCGTCGGACCGGGCGCCGGGCAGCGCCACGTTCCGCAGTTCCACCGGGCGCTCCGCCACCGCCGCCAGGCCCGACGCCAGCAGCGCCCCGGGGGTCTGGCCCGCCCGGTGCACGCCCTGCCCCGCGGCCGTGGAGTCGCCGAGCATGGTCAGGCGGAGCGGGGGTTCGCCGGGGATGTCGTACGCGTGGCCGTACAGCCCGTCGGCCGGCGGCACCCGGCTGCTGCTGCCGTTGCCCACGTGGCGCCGGGCCAGCCGCAGCTCCGTCAGCACCAGGCCGACGACCGCGGCGCCGACCAGCCCGACCCCGCCCCCGCCGTACGCCGCTCCGGCCGCGATGCGCCGGGCCACTCTCGCCCTGGACATGCTCGTCATGCGTCGCCGCCACCTCCTCGTAGCCGTACACCCACTCCTTGCCCCGTACAGACGGTCCGCCAATCTCGACAGGGAGTGAACGCCCACGCCGGTTCGGCCGGGGGCCTTAGGCTGGCGACACCACTTACGACCACATTTTGCGCAAGCAACCGGAGACAACGGTGCGATTCCACGACTCGATGATCAGCCTCGTCGGCAACACCCCGCTGCTGAGGCTCAACAGCGTCACCAAGGGCATCCAGGCGACCGTCCTGGCCAAGGTGGAGTACTTCAACCCGGGCGGCTCCGTGAAGGACCGCATCGCCCTGCGCATGATCGAGGCCGCCGAGCAGAGCGGGGAACTGAAGCCGGGTGGCACGATCGTCGAGCCGACCAGTGGGAACACCGGCGTCGGACTGGCCATCGTCGCGCAGCAGAAGGGGTACAAGTGCATCTTCGTGTGCCCCGACAAGGTGAGCACCGACAAGATCAACGTACTGCGCGCGTACGGTGCCGAGGTCGTGGTGTGCCCGACCGCCGTGGCTCCGGAGCACCCGGACTCGTACTACAACGTCTCCGACCGGCTCGTCCGTGAGACGCCGGGCGCGTGGAAGCCCGACCAGTACTCCAACCCCAACAACCCGCTCTCGCACTATCACTCGACCGGCCCCGAGCTGTGGGAGCAGACCGAGGGGAAGATCACCCACTTCGTCGCGGGCGTCGGCACCGGCGGCACCATCTCCGGCACCGGGCGGTACCTGAAGGAAGCCAGCCAGGGCGCGGTCAAGGTGATCGGCGCCGACCCCGAGGGCTCCGTGTACTCCGGCGGTTCCGGGCGGCCCTACCTGGTCGAGGGCGTCGGTGAGGACTTCTGGCCGACCGCCTACGACCGCACCGTCGCGGACGAGATCGTCGCCGTCTCCGACAAGGACTCCTTCCAGATGACCCGCCGGCTGGCCAAGGAGGAGGGCCTGCTGGTGGGCGGCTCCTGCGGTATGGCCGTCGTCGCCGCGCTGGAGGTCGCCGAGCGGCTCGGCCCGGACGACGTCGTGGTCGTCCTGCTGCCGGACAGCGGCCGCGGCTACCTCAGCAAGATCTTCAACGACGAGTGGATGGCCGACTACGGCTTCCTGGAGGACGAGGGCCCGAGCGCCCGCGTCGCCGACGTCCTCAGCGACAAGGCGGGCGGCACCATCCCGTCCCTGGTGCACATGCACCCGGAGGAGACCGTCGGCCAGGCCATCGAGGTGCTGCGCGAGTACGGCGTCTCGCAGATGCCGGTCGTCAAGCCGGGCGCCGGGCACCCGGACGTCATGGCCGCCGAGGTCGTCGGCTCGGTCGTGGAACGGGAACTGCTGGACGCCCTGTTCAGCCAGCGCGCGTCGCTGGAGGACCCGCTGGAGAAGCACATGTCCGCGCCGCTGCCCCAGGTCGGCTCCGGTGAGCCGGTCGGCGACCTGATGTCGGTGCTCGGCGCGGCCGACGCGGCGATCGTGCTCGTCGAGGGCAAGCCGACCGGTGTGATCAGCCGGCAGGACCTCCTGGCCTTCCTGGCCAAGGGCGGCGGCAAGTAGCCGACCCTCCGCCCGGTCCGGGGGCGCCGCGGGCACCGGGACGCGGGGTTCGCGCAAGTGGTACGCGCGTGTCACGTGCGCGCAGCACCCGCTTAACACGCGCCCGGCACAGTGGTGGGTGTCGGCAGGGGCGGGTCAAGCGCCTCCGGGGCTTCGCGGCCCGGGGAGAGGCTTCCCGCCCGGGCCGGCGCCGAACGGCGCCAAGGACTACCGGAGCGGCTCCCGGACCTCCCTGGACGCCACGGACGCGGGGGCCCGGCCTGACCCGGCCCGCGTCCCTCGCGGGGACCGCCGTCGTCCCGCCCCCCGGAAACGGGGGTGCGGCGGTCCCCGCGAAAGTCTTCTGCGCGCTCACCGATGCCCGCCGGGCACCGCGGGCATCCCTGCCGCCGTCCCCGGTTCCGGCGCGGTGTGCGGGACCCGCGAGACGCGTGGGTCACCGCGGTGATGTCCGGTACGCGCAGGCGCGCAGCCTGCCGGGCCCGCGACGCGCGGGTGACCGGCGTGGGCGGCCGGGGGCCGACGTGCGGGGCGCGGGTGAGCGGCGTGGGCCGTGGGCCGACGTGCGGGGCGCGGGTGGGCGGCGTGGGCCGGGGGACCGACGTACGTGGGACGCGCAAGTCACCGGTGTGGGCCCGGGGGCTGACATCCGACGCGCAAGTCACCGGCGTGGGTCGTGGATCCGACGTGCGACGTGCGACGTGCGACGCGCGGTCGCCGGTCTCGGGCAGGGCCCGTGGCCCGTACGGGGCGCCGAGATCGGGCCGGGGCCCCGTCAGTCGTCGGTCGTGGGCCGGTTCCGGCCGGGGAGGAGTTCGGGGTTGAGCCGGACCGCCTGCACCGCGTTCACGCCGACGATGCCGACCCAGGTGACGACCATCCCGGACAGCCCCGCGAAGGCGGCGGCGATCGCGGACAGCGGAATGGCCAGGACCAGCGTGATCAGGGCGAAGCCGTAGCGCTCCGCCCAGGAGTCGGCCGGTTTCGGCCGCCGGGTGCCGCGGGCCGCCGCCATGTCCTGTTCGGCCAGCCGGCGCCGTACCCGGCGGTCCACCGCGTCGTCGATCCGCTGTTCGACCTTCTCCAGGAAGGAGTCGACCAGCACGGAGTCGTAGTCGTCGCCCAGTTCCCGGCGGGCCCGCACGGTGGCGTCGAGGTCCCTCCCGAGGTCGGTGCCTCGCGGGTCGAGTGTGCTCATGCGGGCCAGCCTAGGGAGCGGCGGCCGGGGGCGCACTGGGGCTAGCCCCCGGTCCGGCCCCCGGAGATGTATAACGGTATGCAGTGACACGCTCTCTGAATAATTGACTGGTGTGTGTCCACGCCCCGGCGCTGTACTCTCCCGGGGCGTCGAGGACTCGCAGAGGGGGAGTACGTCATGAGTGCGACCGACAGCCCGGCCAACCGGTTGCAGGCCCTCTTCGAGGGGCACCGGCTCACGCCGACCCAGCGCCGCATCGCGCACAGCATGGTGCGCCGGGCCGCCGACGTGCCCTTCCTGTCCAGCGTGGAGCTGGCCGATCTGGCCGGGGTCAGCCAGCCGTCGGTGACCCGGTTCGCGGTCGCCCTCGGTTTCGACGGCTACCCCGCCCTGCGCAGGCACCTGCGTGAGGTCGTCCCGGCCGAACCGGTCGCCGGCGCGGGCGCCTACAACGAGTACCAGCAGGCGGTCGAGGCCGAGATCGAGAACCTCCGGCACCTCGCCGAGCTGCTCGCCGACCCGCGCCCGGTGCAGAAGGCCGGCCGGATCCTCGCCGCCTCCCGCCCGCTGCCGGTGCTCGGACTGCGCGCCGCCGCCTCCCAGGCCTACGGCTTCGCCTACTTCGCCGCCAAGGTCCACCCCGACGTACGGCTGCTCCACGAGGGCGGCACCATGATCCACGACCGCGTCGACGCCGCCGTCCGCGCGGGCGCCACCGCCCTGCTGTGCTTCGCGCTGCCCCGGCACCCCCGCGAGGTCGTGGACACCCTCGCCTACGCCAAGGACGCGGGCCTGACCGTCGTCACGGTCGCCGACTCCGCGTTCGCGCCCGTCGCCAAGTACTCCGACCTGCTGCTGCCCGCCGCCGTCGGCACCGGGCTGGCCTTCGACACCGCGTGCGCGCCGATGCTGCTCGGCCGGGTGCTGCTGGAAGCGGTCTGCGACGACCTGCCCGACGCCCAGGCCCGCCTGGAGGAGTTCGACGCCAACGCGGCGGCACGCGGACTGTTCGTGGAGTGAGAATCCCGCACGGCCTCTCTCAGACTCGTCTCAGGTTCTGCTATTAGCTTCCCTGGAAGACACAGGCGCTCACTGCAACGTGACACGGGAGGCTGACGTGGCGCGCGGAGGACAGGGACTGGCCCGGGTGGCCGTCGTCGTACGGGCGGGGGCCGCCCCGCTCTGGTGGACCGGGGTGGTCGCCGCGGGGATCGGCGCCGTACCGGAAGGACTGACCGGACGCCGGATCGGCGTCCTCGCCGGGGCGGCGCTCTTCCTGCTCGGCGCGGCCGGCGTGGCCCTCGCCCGCCGGGGCCGGTACACCGCCCTCGCCCGCGGCGCGGACCGCGCCGGCAAGTACGACGTCCTACAGGACCGGGCGGTGACCGTGCGCAACTGGCGCCGGGGACACCGCTGGTGGCTGCTGCTCGGCGGCGCCGCCGCCCTCGGGTCCGCCTTCGCGGTGCCCGTGGCCGGCGGCCTGCTGCTGGCCGGGCTCGGCACCGGGCTGCGGCTGAAGGCCGCGTGGCTCGGCCGGCTGGAGCGGACCGGGCAGACGCTGCTGTGGGTGCGCGTCGACTGGCTCGGCCGGTACGGCGGACGCCCGGCCGGCAAGGCCGTCAGGGGCCTGCGCGGTACCGGCGTGGCGGCCGGCGACGCGGCCCCGGGCGGGGCCCGTCGCCGTACCGCGGCACTCGTCTGAGCCGCCGTCAGACCTCCAGCTCCTCCTCGATCCGCTTCAGCTGGTGCCGGGCCATCGCCAGGTTGGCCCGGCCCGAGTCGAGGACCAGGTAGAGGAACAGGCCGTTGCCGCCACGGCTGTTGAGCAGGCGGATCAGGTGGTACTGGTCCGACAGGGTGATGAGGATGTCCTCGATGCCGCCCTTGAGGCCCAGCATCTCCATCGTGCGCATCTTGGCGCGGATCACGTCGGTGTTGCCGGCGGCGGCCACGTTCAGGTCGAACGTCTTGCTGCCGCCCATCGTGCCCAGCGCCATCCCGCTGGTGTAGTCGACGAGCGCGACGCCGGTGGCGCCCTCGATGGAGGTCAGCGCCTCTTTCAGCGCGGTCTCGGTGTTGGCCATGGTGAGTCCTCTCGGATCGTTCAACTGTCGGTTGCGGTGCGCGCTTCGGCGCTCGTGGTGCGGGGGGTCGGGCGGGCGCGGGCCGGGGGCACGGCGCTGACGGCGCCGGGCGGCCTGCGGGCCGGGCGGGCGGCCCGGGCCGCGGCCTCGGCGGCGTCGAGCAGCTCCCCGATGCGCGCTCCGGCGCGGCGGCCCTCCAGGTGCAGCCGGCCGACGTTGACCCGGTCCTGGGCGAGCAGGGTCAGTACGGCGGTGCGGCCGGCCGCGTAGGTGGCGACGTAACCGCGCTCGCCGCGCACCAGCAGTTCGCGGAAGCCGCCGTGCCCGGTGGTGTCGGCGACCCGTACGGCGACGCCGAGCGCGGCGGCGGTGAGCGCCGACAGGCCCTCCGGGTCGACCCCGGGGGTGTCGTGGGCGATGACGAGACCGTCGACACCGGCCGCCAGGGCGCCGGTGAGCTGGGGCACCCGGGTGCGCAGCCGGCGCAGCTCCTCCAGGACGGCCCGGAGATCCTCGTCGGACACCATCAGCTCTCTCCTCTCGGCGGGGCGGTGCCGTTCAAAGTGCCTCCAGCGCATTCCTGAGCCTCTTCAGCAGCGCGATGTCGGGGTCGGTCACCGTCGGCGGCGGTGCGGGCCGCGCGTGGCCGGCCGTCACCGGGGCGACGTGGCCTGCCGCCGCGAGCCGGCGTACGTCGACGAGGGTGTGGAAGGCCTGCCGTCCCAGGTTCCGGGCGATCTCGACGGCCGAGCGGACGCCGTCCACACGGTCCAGGACCGCCCGCTGCCGGGGCGTGAGCGGGGTGGCCGCCGCCGGGTCCGCGCGGATCAGCGGGGCACCGTCGACGGCCGGGTCGGGCCACAGCCGGTGCAGCAGCAGGCGGCGCCGCAGTGTCTCGCGCTCCAGCGCGACGACCGGGACCGAGGGCAGCGGACCTGGCCGGGGCGTGCTGTCGTAGCGGAACCGGCCCGGGGTGCTGCTCGGCGCCAGCGCGAAGTACCCGGCGTCGTACAGGGCGTCCAGGTGGCACAGTTCCAGCGCGCCCGCGGGCAGCAGCCCGGAGTCCAGCAGGAGTCCGGCGGCCTGCGGGGGGCCCGCGGCGCGGGCGGCGGCCCACTGCCAGGCGGTGGCCGCGAGGGTGCCGTGGGCGGTGAGGAGCACGTCGAGGCCGGGGGCGAGGGGGCTCTCGGCGTGCACCACCCGGCCCTCGGCGAGGTACAGGGTGCCGCACTCGCGGAGCAGGACGCCGGTGGCCCGCTCCTCGGCCAGCCGGGTCAGCATGGGAGACAGCGCGCGCGGGGCCGTCCTGTCCCGCACCGGCAGGGGCGACGGCGGTATTCGGACCATGGTCATCCCAGCACCAGCCGGGCGGCCATCTCGCCGAGCCGGATCCGGGCGAGCGCGAGGTTGCCCTCCTCGCGGCCGAGCCACAGGTGCAGGAACACGCTGCTGTCGAAGGACGTGTCCAGGAACCGCAGCAGGTGATAGCTGTCACCGTTGCTGATGATCACGTCCTCCACGGGCAGCAGGTCGTCCCCGCGCGCCGCGAAGGTGCCGTGTTCGGTGGCCATCCGGGCCAGTTCGGCGGCCTCGGCGGCGGTCGTCTCGTGGTCGCCGCCGGGCGCCTCCCCGACCGTCCCGAGGGCCAGTCCGCTGGTCCAGTCCACCAGCGCGGCTCCCCGGGCACCCGGTAACCGCATCGCTTCCAGCAGGCACTCGTCGATTCCGGGCACCGTGGCTCCCCTCCCGCCTGGGAATCCGGCTGAGTGACAGAGACACTACGCAACGTGTGTGCGGGAGGTGATGCGTTTGGCATTTTCCGATGGAACATGCTTCCGGCGTACTAGCGTGGGTCAACTGACCCCTGTGACGCAGGAGTTGATCACCGATGCCGGGGGGCCTGTCAACGGCGCACGGGCGCTCAAGGGTGGTGCGAGTGGGCGCGTGCGCCCCCCGGGCCGCGCATCGGCGCCCCGATGTATTGACTAGCTCTATTCAGACAGACAGGATGTGAATAGACGTAGGCACCGGAGGAGGCAGACGATGTCGGGACCCCGCCCCGTACGAGCACCGCGCGGCACGGAACTCAGCGCGCTGGGATGGCAGCAGGAAGCCGCCCTGCGCATGCTCCAGAACAACCTCGACCCCGAGGTCGCCGAGCACCCCGACAAGCTCGTCGTCTACGGCGGCACCGGCAAGGCCGCCCGTGACTGGCGCTCCTTCGACGCCATGGTGCGCACGCTGCGCACGCTCAAGCAGGACGAGACCATGCTGGTCCAGTCCGGCCGCCCGGTCGGCGTCATGCAGACCCACGAATGGGCCCCGCGCGTCCTCATCGCCAACTCCAACCTCGTCGGCGACTGGGCCAACTGGGAGGAGTTCCGCCGCCTGGAGGCCCTCGGCCTGACCATGTACGGCCAGATGACCGCCGGCTCCTGGATCTACATCGGCACCCAGGGCATCCTCCAGGGCACCTACGAGACCTTCGCCGCCGTCGCCGCGAAGAAGTTCGGCGGCACCCTCGCCGGGACGATCACCCTCACGGCCGGCCTCGGCGGCATGGGCGGCGCCCAGCCCCTCGCCGTGACCATGAACGACGGCGTCGCCCTCTGCATCGACTGCGACCCGCGCGCCATCGAGCGCCGCATCGAGCACCGCTACCTCGACGTCGCGGCCGACAGCCTGGACCACGCCCTCCAGCTGGCCGTCGAGGCCCGCGACGCACGCCGTCCGCTGTCCATCGGCGTCCTCGGCAACGCGGCCGAACTGGTTCCGCAGCTGCTCGCCATGGGCGCGCCCATCGACATCGTCACCGACCAGACCTCCGCCCACGACCCGCTGGCCTACCTGCCCACCGGCATCGCCTTCGAGGACATGGCCGACGCCGCCGCCAAGGACCCGGCCGGGTTCACCACCCGCGCCCGCGAGTCCATGGCACGCCACGTCGAGGCCATGGTCGGCTTCATGGACGCCGGCGCCGAGGTCTTCGACTACGGCAACTCCATCCGCGGCGAGGCCCGGCTCGCCGGCTACGACCGCGCCTTCGCGTTCCCCGGCTTCGTCCCCGCCTACATCCGCCCCCTCTTCTGCGAGGGCAAGGGCCCCTTCCGCTGGGCCGCCCTGTCCGGCGACCCCGCCGACATCGCCAAGACCGACAAGGCGCTCCTGGAACTGTTCCCCGAGAACGAGTCCCTGGCCCGCTGGATCAAGATGGCCGGCGAGCGCGTCCACTTCCAGGGCCTGCCCGCCCGCATCTGCTGGCTCGGCTACGGCGAGCGCGACAAGGCCGGCGAGCGGTTCAACGACATGGTGGCGAGCGGCGAGCTGGCCGCCCCGCTGGCCATCGGCCGCGACCACCTGGACTGCGGCTCCGTCGCCTCCCCGTACCGCGAGACCGAGGCCATGCTCGACGGGTCCGACGCGATCGCCGACTGGCCGCTGCTGAACGCGATGGTCAACGTCGCCTCGGGCGCCTCCTGGGTGTCCATCCACCACGGCGGCGGTGTCGGCATGGGACGGTCCATCCACGCCGGCCAGGTCACCGTGGCCGACGGCACGAAGCTGGGCGGCGAGAAGATCCGGCGCGTCCTCACCAACGACCCGGGCATGGGCGTCATCCGCCACGTGGACGCCGGATACGACATCGCCGAATCCGTGGCCGCCGAGCGCGGGGTCCGGGTGCCGATGCGCGAGGGTGACCAGGCGTGACCCAGCGTTCCGCCGAGTCCGTCGTGGGCAGCTCCTTCCATGAGATGTGGGCGGAGCTGCTCCCCATCGGCCGCCATCCCGGCTCCCGGGGATACCGCCGCTACGCCTGGACCGGGGCCGACGCCGACTGCCGGGCCTGGTTCGAGGAGCAGGCCCGGGCGCGTGGGCTGGCGTACGAGGTCGACCGGAACGGCAACCAGTGGGCCTGGCTGGGCGATCCGGCCGCCGGGGACGCCGTCGTCACCGGGTCGCACCTGGACTCCGTGCCGGACGGCGGTGCCTTCGACGGGCCCCTCGGGGTGGTGTCCTCCTTCGCCGCGCTGGACGAGCTGCGCGGCCGGGGAGCCGAGTTCACCAGGCCCCTGGCCGTCGTCAACTTCGGGGACGAGGAGGGCGCCCGGTTCGGGCTCGCCTGCGTCGGCTCCCGGCTGACCGCCGGGCAGCTGACCGTCGAACAGGCCCACCGGCTCACCGACGGCGACGGGGTCAGCCTGCCGCGCGCCATGGAGGCCGCCGGGTACGACCCCGAGGCCATCGGTGCCGACCCCGAGCGGCTGGCCCGCATCGGCGCCTTCGTCGAACTCCACGTCGAACAGGGCCGCGCGCTGGACCTGTCCGGCGACCCGGTCGGCATCGCCAGCGCCATCTGGCCGCACGGCCGCTGGCGGTTCGACTTCCGCGGCGAGGCCAACCACGCCGGCACCACCCGGCTGGCCGACCGCCGCGACCCGATGCCGTCCTACGCCGAGACCGTGCTCGCCGCCCGCCGCGAGGCCGAACTCGCCGGCGCCGTCGCCACCTTCGGCAAGGTCTCCGTCGAGCCGAACGGCGTCAACGCCATCCCCTCGCTGGTGCGCGGCTGGCTCGACTCCCGCGCCGCCGACCAGGAGACCCTGGACACGGTCGTCGGGGGAGTGCAGAAGGCCGCCCGCGAGTACGCCGCCGCGCACGGCGTCGACCTCGACGTCGTCCGGGAGTCCTTCACCCCGGTCGTCGAGTTCGACCACGCCCTGCGGGACGAACTCGCCCGCATCCTGGGCCGGGACACCGGCCTGCGGGTACCCGTCCTCGGAACCGGTGCCGGACACGACGCCGGCATCCTGTCCCGGAGCATTCCGACCGCCATGCTGTTCGTGCGCAACCCCACCGGTGTCTCGCACTCCCCGGCCGAGTCCGCGGCCGAGGACGACTGCGTGGCCGGAGTGCGCGCACTCGCCGACGTACTGGAAGGACTGGCCTGCCGGTGACCGAGGGAACCTACTGGCTGGAGCACGCCTGGCTGGGCGACCGGGTCGAGCCGGGCGTGACGGTCGAGGTGGCACGGGGCCGCGTCACGGCCGTCCGCACCGCGACCCCCGCCCCGCCGCCCGGCGCCGAGGTGCTGCGCGGACTGACCCTCCCGGGTCTGGCCAACGCGCACAGCCACGCCTTCCACCGGGCGCTGCGCGGCACCGTCCAGGTCGGCAGCGGCACCTTCTGGACCTGGCGCGAGGTGATGTACTCCGTCGCCGACCGGCTGACCCCGGAGACCTACCACGCCCTGGCCCGCGCGGTGTACGCCGAGATGGCCCTCGCCGGCATCACCTGCGTCGGCGAGTTCCACTACGTGCACCACGCGCCCGGCGGCACCCCCTACGCCGACCCCAACGCCATGGGCGAGGCGCTGATCGCCGCCGCCGCCGAGGCCGGGATCCGCATCACCCTCCTCGACACCTGCTACCTCTCCGCCGGTTTCGGACAGCCGCCCGGCAGCCACCAGCTGCGCTTCTCCGACGGCGACGCGGAGACCTGGGCCGCACGCTGCGCGGATCTCCGGGAGCGGGACCACGCCCGGATCGGGGCGGCGATCCACTCCGTACGGGCCGTGCCCGCCGGGCAGCTGGCCACCGTGGCACGGTGGGCCGAGGAGCGGCGCGCCCCGCTGCACGTGCACCTGTCGGAGCAGACCGCGGAGAACGACGCCTGCCTGGCCGCCCACGGCCGCACGCCCACCCGGCTGCTCGCCGACCACGGCGTCCTCGGGCCACGCACCACCGGTGTGCACAACACCCACCTCACCGACGAGGACATCGCCCTGCTCGGCGGTTCGGGCACCGGCACCTGCATGTGCCCCACCACCGAACGGGACCTGGCCGACGGCATCGGCCCGGCCGCCGCGCTGCAACGGTCCGGCTCCCCGCTCTCCCTCGGCTCCGACAGCCACGCCGTCATCGACCTGCTCGAAGAGGCACGCGCGATGGAGCTGGACGAGCGGCTGCGCACCCGCACCCGGGGCCACTGGACCGCCGCGGCACTGCTGCGGGCCGCCACCGCCGACGGCCACGCCGCCCTGGGCTGGGACGACGGCGGCACCATCGAGCCCGGCGCGCTCGCCGACCTGACGACGATCGCCCTGGACACGGTCAGGACGGCCGGGCCGCCGCCCAGGCTGGGCGCCGAGACGGCCGTCTTCGCGGCGGGCGCGGCCGACGTACGGCACACGGTCGTGGGTGGCCGGCACGTCGTACGCGACGGCGCGCACACGCTGGTACCGGACGTGCCGCGGGCACTGGCCGCCGCCGTGCAAGCCCTGCGCGGCTGAGGAACGCCGACCCCCACGAGGACGACACCATGAGCAGCAGCACCGTCATCACCAACATCGCCACGCTGGTCACCAACGACCCCTCCCTCCCGGGCTCCCCCCTCGGGCTGGTCCAGGACGCGGCCGTCGTCATCGACGGCGACCGCATCGCGTGGACCGGTGAAGCAAGCAAAGCACCCGCCGCTGACAACCGGGTCGACGCGGGCGGCCGGGCGGTGCTGCCGGGGTTCGTGGACTCCCACTCCCACCTGCTCTTCGCGGGCGACCGCACGCAGGAGTTCAACGCCCGCATGTCCGGCCGCTCCTACACCGCGGGCGGCATCCGCACCACGGTCGCCGCCACCCGGGCCGCGAGCGACGCGGAACTGGAGGCGAACCTGACCCGCTACCTGGCGGAGGCGCTCCGCCAGGGCACCACCACCTTCGAGACCAAGTCGGGCTACGGCCTGACCGTCGAGGACGAGTCGCGCGCCCTGCGCATCGCGGCCGGGCACACCGACGAGGTCACCTACCTCGGCGGGCACATCGTCCCCCCGGACCACGCCGACGACCCGGCGGCCTACGTCGCCCTGGTCACCGGCGAGATGCTGGACGCCTGCGCCCCGCACGCCCGCTGGATCGACGTGTTCTGCGAGAAGGGCGCCTTCGACGGCGACCAGGCCCGTGCGATCCTCACGGCCGGCCGGGCCAAGGGCCTGCACCCGCGCATCCACGCCAACCAGCTCACCTACGGCCCCGGCGTCCAGCTGGCCGTCGAACTCGACGCGGCCAGCGCCGACCACTGCACCCACCTCACGGACGCCGATGTCGACGCCCTGGCCCAGGGCCGTACGGTCGCCACTCTGCTGCCCGGCGCCGAGTTCTCCACCCGCGCGCAGTGGCCCGACGCCCGCCGCCTGCTGGACGCGGGCGTCACCGTCGCCCTCTCCACGGACTGCAACCCCGGCTCCTCCTTCACCTCGTCGGTGCCGTTCTGCATCGCCCTCGCCGTCCGTGACATGGGGATGACCCCCGACGAGGCGGTCTGGTCGGCCACGGCCGGCGGCGCCGCCGCCCTGCGCCGCACCGACATCGGCCGCCTCACGCCCGGCGCCCGCGCCGATCTGACCCTCCTGGACGCCCCGAGCCACGTCCACCTGGCCTACCGGCCGGGCGTGCCGCTGGTCAGCGGGGTGTGGCGCGGGGGCGTACGCGTCGTCTGAGCCGCGGCCGGCGACCGGCGCGGGCACCCCGGCGGCGTGCCCGCGCGGCGTCCTCGCGGACCGGTCAGGCGGGCTCCACCGCGGTGGCTTCACAGCCGCCGCCCGTCCCTGGAGCCTGCCCGCCGGTCGCCGGCGGTGCCTGGCCACCGCCCGGCACCGGCGTCTGGCCTCCGGCAGCCACCGGCGCTCGGCCACCGGCCGGCACCGGTGCCCGTCCGCCGCCCGCCACCGGAGCCTGCCCGCCGGCCGCCGTGACTCCGGCCGCCGTGACTTCGCCCGCCGTGACACCGGCCGCGGCGACGCCGTCCGCGTCCGCACCGGCCTCGCGTCCCCGGTTCGCCGGCTTCCGGCCCCACGCCGTACCGGCGAGCACCAGGACGGCGCCGAGGTACCCGAGCGGGCCCGGCCGGTCGCCGCCCAGGGCGATGCCCACGGCCGCGGCCCACACCGGCTCCGTGCCGAGCAGCAGGCTGACCCGGGACGGGGACGACCGCCGGACCGCCCACATCTGCACGAAGAACGCGAGCACCGTGCAGAACACCGACAGGTACAGCAGCCCCAGCCAGTCCCCGGCGCCGAACCCGGCCGCCGCCGACCAGGGCGAGGCGCCGGTGCCCGGCAGCGCCGCCAGAACGGCGAACACCACGACCGCACCGCCCAGCTGAACGGTCGTCAGCGACAGCGCGTCCGCCCCCCGCACCGACTTCATGCGGGACATGGCCAGGACGTGCGCCGTACGGGCGGCGGCGGCCCCGAGCATCAGCAGGTCGCCGCCGTTCGGGGCGGTGAAACCCGCGCCCAGGGTCAGCAGGGCGACACCGAGCACGGACAGTCCGGCCGCCGCCAGGAAGGACCCGGGCAGCCGGGTGCCGCTCATCCTGCTCTCGGCGAGCGGGGTGAACACCATGGTGAGACTGATGATCAGGCCCGCGTTCGTCGCCGAGGTGTGCACCACCCCGTACGTCTCCAGCAGGAAGATCCCGGCGAGGAGCAGTCCCAGCAGCCCGCCACCGCGCAACTGGACGGCGCTCAGCGCGCGCAGCCGCCGCCGGCCGGCGGCCACGAGCACCGGTACGGCCACGGCGAACCGCAGCACGAGCACGGCGAGCACCGTCCGCTCCGTGGTGACGCCCTTGGCGGCCAGATAGCTGGAACCCCACACCACCGCGACCAGCAGGACGGGAAGATCGGTGAGCCGGCCGCCACGGGCCGCGGTGACAGTCATGGGCATCTTTCAGGGGGGTGTACGGACGGGGCGTACTGCGGCGGCATGACGGTTGCCCGGTGGGGTACCCACCAGTCGGTGGAGGCTGTCCGCGCACGCGGGAGCGGCCCGGCGCGTCGGCCGGGCCGCTCCCGCGGTGCAGGAAAGGGTCACTCCTCCACGGTCAGTCCCTTGCGGAGCCGGACCAGCGTGCGCGACAGCAGCCGGGACACGTGCATCTGGGAGATGCCGAGTTCCTCACCGATCTCCGACTGGGTCATGTTCGCCACGAACCGCAGCGAGAGGATCTTCCGGTCGCGGGACGGCAGACCGGCGATCAGCGGCTTGAGCGACTCGATGTACTCGATGCCCTCGAGCCCGTGGTCCTCGTACCCGATGCGGTCCGCGAGCGCGCCCTCGGAGTCGTCCTCGTCGGGCTGGGCGTCCAGCGAGGAGGCGGTGTAGGCGTTCGAGGCGGCCATGCCCTCGACGACCTCCTCATTGGAGAGGCCGAGCCGCTCGGCGAGTTCCGCGACCGTCGGGGCGCGGTCCAGCTTCTGCGCCAGCTCGTCCCTGGCCTTGGCGAGGTCCAGCCGCAGTTCCTGGAGCCGGCGCGGGACGCGCACGGACCACGAGGTGTCGCGGAAGAAGCGTTTGATCTCACCGATGATGGTCGGCATCGCGAATGTGGGGAATTCCACACCGCGGGCCAGTTCGAAGCGGTCGATCGCCTTGATCAGGCCGATGGTGCCGACCTGGACGATGTCCTCCATCGGCTCGCTGCGGGAGCGGAAGCGGGAGGCGGCGAACTTCACGAGCGCGAGGTTCAGCTCGACGAGCGTGTTGCGGACGTACGCGTGCTCGTGCGTCCCTTCCTCCAGCGACTCCAGGCGCTCGAAGAGGGTCTTGGACAGCGCCCGCGCGTCGACCGGGCCGATCTCGTCGTACGGGGGGATCTCCGGGAGTCCCTCGGAGGGATCGAGGGCGCCGATGGGATGATCCAGTTGTTCCGGTGGGGGTGTCGACGTCGCGATGGGGGTATGCGATGCGTCGAGCCGGGGTGACATGGGTGTCCTCCATCGTTCTCGGCATAAGGCTGCCGAAGCCAGTGCGTGCACTACCGTGTGCGGCGCCTCCGAAGCCGACGTGTAGGGATGTGTGTCCTTACTAGCCCTACCCGCTGCACCGAGCGAGTCGCAAGTGCAATGTGTTGCGATATGTCCGTTTGTGCGCGGTTGTTCGGGTGTCGGAGTGCGCGGGGAAGGCGTAATGTTCGAGGGCATCAGCAGCCACGACCTCGGGAGAGAGACGGCATGGACCACGGGACGGTCGGCAGCGCACAGTCGGGCCGGCTTCTGGTGGAGGTGCGGGAAGAGGGCTCCAGCGCCGTAGTGACACCGGCCGGAGAGCTGGACCACCACACCGCCGATCTTCTGCGGGAGCCCCTCGACGACCTTCTGGCCAAGGGCTTCGCGCGGCTCGTGGTGGACTGCTCACGCCTGGAGTTCTGCGACTCCACGGGGCTGAACGTCCTGCTCGGCGCCCGGCTGAAGGCGGAGGCCGCCGGAGGCGGTGTCCACCTCGCCGGAATGCAGCCAGTGGTCGCCCGCGTGTTCGAGATCACCGGGGCCGAGGCGGTCTTCACCGTCCATGACTCCCTGGAGGCGGCCCTGGCCGACGGTGCCGACTGACCCGCCGCCCAGCGCGGCCCGTCCGCGCACCCGCCGCCGGCCGCTTTCGGGCGTTGCACGCGTCACGCCGAACACAGGGGTGTTCCGCCGGATCGGTCGGGCAGGAGAGGGCAGAAGAACCAGGAGGCGACCGGACGGCCGCCGGCCGCCGGACCCTGCCGGACCCGGCGAACGGCCTGGGACGGGACCTGCCTCGGCGGACCGGTGGTCACAGGACCCCGCACGGACCACGTGCGGGCGACGGCCGGACGACGTACGACCCGGCACCGGTGGTGCCGGACCTTTGACCGCACTTTTAGGATCATGAACTGGTGAATCGGTGAGGTGAAGCGCTGATGAGCACCACCCGGCCTTACTCGCCGGGCGACCGCGGCCCGGAGCCCAGCGGCGCTTCCGGGGCGTCCGAGAGGGTTGTGCCGGCCGTCGGCGCAGCCACGGGGGCAGCCGCGCCGTCCGTGCCGTCCGGCTCGTCCGGCGGCACACCGCAGGAACGGAGCCCGCAGCTCCGCAGACTCCGTCTGGAGGGCGAGAGCGGGGTCGTCCCCCTCGCCCGTGACTTCACCCGCCAGGCGCTGTACGCGTGGGGCTGGCTGCCCGCCGACTCCGCGGACCAGCGGGCCGCCGCCGAGGACGTCCTGCTCGTCGTCTCCGAACTGGTCACCAACGCCTGCCTGCACGCCGAGGGTCCCGACGAGCTGTTCCTCTCCTGCGACAACAAGGTGATCCGGGTCGAGGTCTCGGACCGGGGCGCGGGCCAGCCGGCCCCGCGCACCCCGCACCGCGCCGGCCGCCCCGGCGGGCACGGCATGTTCATCGTGGAGCGGCTGTGCCTCGACTGGGGCGTGGTCCGCGCCGCCGGGCGCCCCGGCAAGACCGTCTGGGCGGAAATGGGCGCCCCCGCCTGACCGTTGCCGCGAGGCGGCGCGCGAGCGCCGCCCGACCGTCACCGAAGCCCAGCGTTCCCCCACACCGTCACCACCCGGTCGGACCGACGACCGGAACGCGCGGTACGGCCACGCGTGCCTGCCGGCGAGGCGGAAACACACGCCGTTCCTGTCGCCGGGCAGACGGATGGATCAGGACGTGCGGTACGGCTGTGACGTGCCTGCCGGCGAGGACGGTAGCGCTGCCTCCCGACGCCCGGGCGGTGGGCGGCACGCCGGCAGTTCCACGAGCCCCGGCTTGCCCGGACGGTGGATCCGCCCGGCCGGACGGCCCGACGGCCAGGCGCCTGATACGGCCCTGACGTGCCCGCCGCCCCGGACAGAAGCCCTGACGCCCCGGCCGGCCGGGCGGGCCGCGAGCGGGAACGCCGGCACTCAGCAGGCGGCCGGCGGTGACAGCGACTCCGGCGGCGTCGCAGGGCCCGGCGACAGCGACGGCGACCACGGCACGCGGGGGCGGTGACCACGCCCCCCTGACGGGCGGGGCGCTGTCCAGACGCCTGCCGAGGCGCGGGACGCGCCGAGCCGCGGCCCTGCCCCCTTCGCCGCGCCCGGCGTCCGGGCCACGGCCTCGCCCGCCGTCGGCCCCGGCGCCTCGCCGGACACCGCACCTCGCGGCCCCACCGCCCGCCGGTCGGCACCCGCACGCCGCAGCACCCCGCGAAGGTCCTGGAGGGTTGCCGTGCCCGGCAGGTCACCGCACCTCGCGGCCCCGCCGCCCGCCGGTCGGCACCCGGAGGCCGCAGCACCCCGCGAATCCCCGGGAGCCGCCGAACCTCGCAGGCAGCCTCAGACCGCCGCAGCCCGCACCCCCCCCGCAGAGCCGCCGCACCCCCCGCCCCCCCCTCCGGACACCCGCCGAACCCCGCAGCCCGCCGCCCCCCCCCCCGCAAGACCCGCGGACCCCGCAGCCCCCCGAAACTGCCGCAGGCCCCCGCAGCCCCGCAGGCCGCCCCTCCCCGCAAGTCGCCCGGCGGGCCGCCTCTCCCTTCCGCAAAAAGCCCGGAGGGCCGCCGCATCCCGGGATGCGGCGGCCCTCCGGCCGTGTCCAGTGGTCGTCAGTTCACGTTGCCCATGAGCTTCTTGACCTTGTTGCGGTACATCCACACCGCGACACCGGCGATCACGGCGAGCACGGCCTCCAGGGCGACGAAGCCCATCTTGTCGAGGTTGACGCCGCCGACGGCCGGGTTGGACAGCAGCGCGGTGATCGAGTCGCCCGCGGTGACCGCGAGGAACCAGACGCCCATCATCTGCGAGGCGTACTTCTTCGGCGCCATCTTCGTCGTCACCGACAGACCCACCGGCGACAGCGTCAGCTCACCGACGGTCTGCACGAAGTAGATCGCGACCAGCCACAGCGCCGCGGCCTTGTGGCCGCCCTCGGCGATCGACAGCGGGGCGAGGAAGAGGAAGAAGGACGCGCCCACCAGCACCAGGCCGGAGGAGAACTTCACGATCGTGCTGGGCTCCTTGCCGCGCCGGTTCAGCCACAGCCACAGCCAGGCGAAGACGGGCGCCAGGGCCATGATCATGACCGGGTTGACCGACTGGTACCAGGAGACCGGGAACTCCCAGCCGAGGACCGAGTTCTTGGCCGAGTCCGAGGCGAAGATCGACATGGTCGAGCCGCCCTGGTCGTAGATCATCCAGAAGACGGCGGCGGCCACGAAGAACCAGATGTACGCCGACACCTTCGAACGCTCCGCCGGCTCCAGGTCCTTGTCGCGCAGGATCCGGGTGATGACGAGGATCGGCACGATGAGGCCGATCAGGGTGAGCGGGATCAGCGCCCAGTTCAGGGTGAAGTGGCCGGAGAAGCTCACGGCGCCGTAGAAGACGGCGGCGACGGCCAGCCAGATCAGGCCCTTGCGCAGGGTGGCGGCCTTCTCCGCGGCCGACAGCGGGGTGGGGACCTCGCTGCTGCGCGGGCTGAGGTGACGCCCGCCGAGCAGGTACTGGACGAGACCCAGCGCCATGCCCAGGGCGGCCAGCGCGAAGCCCAGGTGCCAGTTGACGTTCTCGCCGACGGTGCCGATGACCAGCGGCGCGACGAAGGCGCCGAGGTTGATGCCGATGTAGAACAGCGTGAAGCCGGCGTCGCGGCGCGGGTCGTCCGGGCCCTTGTACAGGTGGCCGACCATCGTGGAGATGTTGGCCTTCAGCAGGCCGGAGCCGATGGCGACGAGACCCAGGCCGACGAAGAAGCTGGCGGCGACGGGCAGCGCCAGGCACAGATGGCCGAGCATGATGACCAGACCGGCGACGGCGACCGTCTTGCGGGGGCCGAGCACCCGGTCGGCGAACCAGCCGCCGGGCAGGGCGAGCAGGTAGACGAGCGACACGTACACGGAGTAGATCGCGGTCGCCGTGCCCGCGTTCATGTGCAGGCCACCCGGGGCCACCAGGTACAGCGGGAGCAGGGCCCTCATGCCGTAGTAGGAGAAACGCTCCCACATCTCGGTCATGAAGAGAGTGGCCAGTCCGCGGGGGTGGCCGAAGAAGGTCTTCTCGGACCCGGGGGTGCCCGGGCGGACCGAGTCCTTCGTCAGGCTGGACGCCATGGTCGTTCCTTGCTGGTCGGGACGCGCGGTCGAGCGTGCGCGCCCGGTGGGGGTGCGGCCGGCACCGGCGGGGTCGGCCGTCCACCCCCACGCCCAGGGGGAGTCCGTTCCGGATCGCGGAGCGGTGGGCGGCGACCACCGGGATCCACGCCCCGACGCGTCACTGCGTCCGGAGCCCGGCCAGAGGTCATTCCTTTCAAGGCTGATCTTCATCAGCCCGCACACAAAAGAGACCTTCAGCGTCACTGCCCGCCAAAGGCCCCCGGTGTACTACAGGCGTTCAGGTCACCATACGGCAGGACACCGCCGGATATGGAAGGACTTGAGACGCGGATCACAGGTGTCATGGGAACCGCACGAGGGAATTCGAAGGCTCCTTCTACGATCCCATCCCCAGGTCAATGGTTCGTACCAGTGGGCCGCGAAGGTAAGAAGTCCGGGAAGCGATCACGCCCCGGCACCCTCCGCGAGCGGTCTACCATCACCTCATGACCCGTGTACTGCTCGCCGAGGACGACGCGTCCATCTCGGAGCCGCTGGCCCGCGCCCTGCGCCGGGAAGGTTACGAGGTCGAGGTGCGCGAGGACGGACCCGCCGCGCTCGACGCCGGAATGCAGGGCGGTGTCGACCTGGTCGTGCTGGACCTGGGACTGCCCGGCATGGACGGCCTGGAGGTCGCCCGCCGGCTGCGCGCCGACGGTCACACCGTGCCGATCCTCATCCTGACCGCGCGGGCCGACGAGGTGGACACCGTCGTCGGCCTGGACGCGGGCGCCGACGACTACGTCACCAAGCCCTTCCGGCTCGCCGAACTGCTGGCCCGGGTCCGGGCCCTGCTCCGGCGCGGCGCCGCCGAGCCGCAGCAGCCGCCGGCCACGCACGGGGTACGGATCGACGTCGAGTCGCACCGGGCCTGGATGGGCGACGAGGAACTCCAGCTCACCGCCAAGGAGTTCGACCTGCTGCGGGTGCTGGTGCGGGACGCCGGCCGGGTCGTGACCCGGGATCAGCTGATGCGCGAGGTGTGGGACACCACCTGGTGGTCCTCGACCAAGACCCTCGACATGCACATCTCCTGGCTGCGCAAGAAGCTCGGCGACGACGCGGCGAACCCGAGGTACATCGCGACGGTCCGCGGTGTGGGCTTCCGCTTCGAGAAGAGCTGAGCCCGGACCAGCGACAGCGACAGCACAGGTGACCGACCATGCGCCGACGTCTCATCCAGTCCACCCTCGCCGTCGTCCTGGTGGTGATCGCCGTCTTCGGTGTCTCCCTGGTGATCGTGGAGACGCGGACGATCAGCAACAGCGCCCAGGAGCGGGTGTACTCCGAGGCGGTGCGGCTGGCCAGCATCGTCGACAGCCGGATACTCGCCGCCGAGAACGTCAACGCGGACGTGCTGCGCAATCCGGTCAGCAAAGAGCAGTACGCGGTGATCCGCATGCCCGGCCGGCCGCCCATCGAGATCGGCACCCCGCCGGAGGGTGACGTCATCCGGGCCCGGCAGGCGGGCGAGGAGGGTGAGACCGTCACCGTGGAGGAGCCGCGCTCCGCGGTGACCCGCGAGGTCGGCCGCACCCTGCTGATCATCGGCCTGGTGGCGCTGCTCGCCGTGGTCGCCGCCGTGCTCCTCGCCGTCCGCCAGGCCAGCCGGCTCGCCTCCCCGCTGACCGACCTCGCCGAGACCGCCGAGCGCCTCGGCTCCGGCGACCCGCGCCCCCGGCACAAGCGCTACGGCGTCCCCGAGCTGGACCGGGTCGCCGATGTGCTGGACTCCTCCGCCGAGCGGATCGGGCGCATGCTGACCGCCGAGCGGCGCCTGGCCGCCGACGCCTCCCACCAGCTCCGTACGCCGCTGACCGCCCTGTCCATGCGGCTGGAGGAGATCACCCTCACCGACGACCCGGACACGGTGAAGGAGGAGGCGACCATCGCGCTGACGCAGGTGGAGCGGCTGACGGACGTCGTCCAGCGGCTGCTGACCAACTCCCGCGACCCGCGTACCGGCTCCGCCGTCACCTTCGACCTCGACGAGGTCATCCAGCAGCAGCTCGCCGAGTGGCGGCCCGCCTACCGCAGCGCCGGCCGGGCGGTCGTCAGCTCCGGCAAACGGCATCTCCAGGCGGTGGGCACCCCGGGCGCGGTCGCCCAGGTGCTGGCCGCGCTGATCGAGAACTCCCTGATGCACGGCGGCGGGACCGTCGCCCTGCGCACCCGGGTCACCGGCAACCAGGCTGTGATCGAGGTCACCGACGAGGGGCCCGGTGTGCCGGCCGACCTCGGCGCGCGGATCTTCGAGCGCACGATCAGCGGGCGGAACTCCACGGGCATCGGCCTGGCCGTCGCCCGGGACCTCGCGGAGGCCGACGGCGGCCGCCTGGAGCTGCTCCAGGCGCAGCCCCCGGTCTTCGGCCTGTTCCTGTCCCGCACGCCCCCGGCCCGCACCCCGGACGAGGACCGCCCGACGGTGCGCTGAGGGCGTCCGTCACAGGACGCGCCGCGAGCGTTTCAGGGCGCGCCGCGGGCGCTCCCGTCAGCGGACGCGCTGCTGCGGCTCGGACGCGTGCGGCGCCGGGTGCGCCTCGGCCGCGAGGATCGACTCCGCCTCGCGGGACGGCAGCGCCCGGAACACCCAGGTGCGGTACGACCAGAACCGGAACAGGGTCGCGACGCCGATGCCGACGAACTTGAAGACATTGCTCTGGAGCGGGCTGTCCCAGCCGAAGCCGTAGGTCGCCAGGTACAGCAGGCCGTTCTCGATCACCAGGCCGATCGCGCTGAACAGCAGGAACAGCGTGAGTTCCTTGGTGCGGCCGTGCTTGTCGCGGTCCCGGTAGGTCCAGTAGCGGAAGCCGACGTAGTTGAAGACGATCGCCACGACGGTCGCGATGACGCCGGCCCGCACCACCGGCAGCCCGGAGACGTGCCGGACGAGGTTGAAGACGCCGAGGTTGACGAGGACGCCGGCGCCGCCGACGGCCCCGAACTTGGCCATCTCGCCTACGAGCCGTTGCAGCCCCGAGGAACGAGGTTCCATGGCTGGGCAGCTCCCGTCGGTAGGTTCCGTCAACGCCGCCATGCTATCCGGGCCGGGGCGCCGATGCCCGTGGGCCGGACCACGTCCCGGAAACAGGTCGGAAAGAGCCGGGAAAGCGCTGGGTAAGAGATCGAGGGCGGGACGGGATCCGGCCGCCCCGCCGTGGCCGATACGCTAGGGGTGTGACGTTCCCGGTAGTCGGCATGGTCGGCGGGGGGCAGCTCGCGCGTATGACGCACGAGGCGGGCATCCCGTTGGGCATCAGGTTCAAGCTTCTCAGTGACACTCCTCAGGATTCCGCGGCGCAGGTCGTCGGTGATGTCGTCATCGGCGACTACCGCGACCTGGACACGCTGCGCGAGTTCGCGCGGGGCTGTGACGTGATCACCTTCGATCACGAACACGTGCCCACCGAGCATCTGCGTGCCCTGGAGGCGGACGGCATCCCCGTCCGTCCCGGACCGGACGCGCTGGTGCACGCCCAGGACAAGGGCGTGATGCGCGCGCGGCTCGACGCGATCGGCATCCCGTGCCCGCGGCACCGGATCGTGCGCGATCCCGCGGACGTCGCGGCCTTCGCGGCGGAGGGCGACGGCTTCCCGGTCGTCCTCAAGACCGTCCGCGGCGGCTACGACGGCAAGGGCGTGTGGGTCGTCGGCTCCGCCGAGGAGGCCGCCGCGCCGTTCCGGGCGGGCGTGCCGGTCCTCGCCGAGGAGAAGGTCGACTACGTCCGCGAGCTGGCCGCCAACGTCGTACGCTCCCCGCACGGCCAGGCCGTCGCCTACCCGGTGGTGGAGTCGCAGCAGGTCGGCGGCGTCTGCGACACCGTCATAGCCCCCGCGCCCGACCTGGACGAGGCCCTGGCCCTGCACGCCGAGCAGCTGGCGCTGACCATCGCCAAGGAGCTGGGCGTCGTCGGCCACCTCGCCGTGGAGCTGTTCCAGACCCGCGACGGCCGCATCCTGGTCAACGAGCTGGCGATGCGCCCGCACAACTCCGGCCACTGGACCATGGACGGCGCCGTCACCTCGCAGTTCGCCAACCACGTCCGCGCGGTCCTCGACCTCCCCCTCGGTGATCCCCGTCCCCGCGCGCCGTGGACGGTCATGGTCAACGTCCTGGGCGGCGACTACCCGGACATGTACGGGGCGTACCTGCACTGCATGGCCCGCGACCCCAAGCTCAAGATCCACATGTACGGCAAGGACGTGAAGCCCGGCCGCAAGGTCGGACATGTCAACACCTACGGCGACGACCTGGACGACGTGCTGGAGCGCGCCCGTCACGCAGCCGGCTACCTGAGAGGCACGATCACCGAATGAGCCCCGTTGTTGGCATCGTCATGGGGTCGGACTCCGACTGGCCCGTCATGGAAGCCGCCGCCAAGGCCCTGGACGAGTTCGAGATCGCCTACGAGGTCGACGTCGTCTCCGCGCACCGCATGCCCCGCGAGATGATCACGTACGGGGAGCAGGCCGCCGACCGCGGACTGAAGGCGATCATCGCCGGTGCGGGCGGCGCCGCCCATCTGCCCGGCATGCTCGCCTCCGTCACCCCGCTGCCGGTCATCGGGGTGCCGGTGCCGCTGAAGTACCTGGACGGTATGGACTCGCTGCTGTCCATCGTGCAGATGCCGGCCGGTGTCCCGGTCGCCACGGTCTCCGTCGCCGGTGCCCGCAACGCCGGTCTGCTCGCGGCCCGGATGCTCGCCGCGCACGACGAGGACCTGCTGCACCGGATGCGCGACTTCCAGCAGGACCTCAACGACCAGGCCACCGAGAAGGGCAAGCGGCTGCGCGCCAAGGTGGAGGGCGCGAGCGGCTTCGGCTTCGGGAAGTGACCGCGGCGACGTCCCTGGCCCGGGCCCGGGAACTGCTGCGCGAGTTCCCGGTCGTCGACGGCCACAACGACCTGCCGTGGGCGCTGCGCCAGACGGCCGGCTACGACCTCGACAAGCTCGACATCGCCGCCCACCAGGACGCCCACCTGCACACCGACCTGCCGAGGCTGCGCGAGGGCGGCGTCGGCGCGCAGTACTGGTCGGTGTACGTGCCCGCCGAGCAGCCCGAGCCGGTCGCGGCCACCCTGGAGCAGATCGACTGCGTCCGGCAGCTGCTCGCCCGCTACCCGGCGGACCTGGCGCCCGCGCTGACCGCCGCGGACATGCGCCAGGCACGCCGGGACGGCCGTATCGCCTCCCTGATGGGCGCCGAGGGCGGCCACTCCATAGCCAACTCGCTGGGCACCCTGCGCGGTCTGCACGCGCTCGGCGTGCGCTACATGACGCTCACCCACAATTCCAACGTCGACTGGGCGGACTCCGCGACCGACGAGCCGAGGGCCGGTGGCCTCACCGCGTTCGGCCGTGAGGTCGTCCGGGAGATGAACCGGCTCGGCATGCTGGTCGACCTCTCGCACGTCGCGGCCACGACCATGCGCGACGCGCTGGAGACGGCCTCGGCACCGGTGATCTTCTCGCACTCCTCCGCCCGCGCCGTCTGCGACCACCCGCGCAACATCCCCGACGACGTCCTGGAGCGGCTGCCCGCCAACGGCGGGGTGGCCATGGTGACGTTCGTGCCGAAGTTCGTGCTCCAGGCGGCCGTCGACTGGACGGCCGCGGCCGACGAGAACCTGCGCGCCCACGGCCTCCACCACCTGGACACCGGCCCGGAGGCGATGAGGCTGCACCGCGCCTTCGAGGAGCGCTCCCCGCGTCCCGTCGCCACGGTGTCGACGGTGGCGGACCACCTCGACCACATGCGCGAGGTGGCCGGCGTCGACCACCTGGGCATCGGCGGCGACTACGACGGCACCGCGTTCACCCCGGACGGCCTCAGCGACGTCTCCGGCTACCCGAACCTGCTCGCCGAGCTGCTCGACCGAGGCTGGTCCAAGGCTGACCTGGCCAAGCTGACCTGGCAGAACGCGGTCCGTGTGCTGGGCGCCGCGGAGGACGTGGCCCGTGACCTTCAGGCCACCCGGGCGCCGTCCCTCGCCACCATCGACTCGCTCGACGGCTGACGGTCCAGGGTGGGGTAGTCGTTGTAGCCCTCCGCCCCGCCCACGTACATGAAGTACCGGTCCCGGACCGGGTTGAGCGGCGCGCCGGCGCGCAGCCGCTCGACCAGGTCCGGGTTGGCGAGGAACGGCCGGCCGAGTGCCACCAGGTCGGCGCCGGCCGCCAGCATCTCCCGCGCGGCCCGGGTGACGGCCTCGCCCGACAGGTCGGTGAGATCCGGGTTGCCGATCAGGACGCCGGGCCAGCCGGCGCGGATCCGCCGGTACCAGCCGGCCCCCGGATCGGAGCGCACCAGGCTCAGATAGGCCAGGCCCAGCCCCTTCAGACGGGCGAGGAGCGCGTCGTACAGGGCGTCGGTGTCGTCCTCCCGGACGCCGTTGACGGTGCTCGCGGGGGAGACGCGGATGCCCACCCGGTCCGCGCCGATCGCGTCGGCCACCGCCTCGGTCACCTCCACCGCGAACCGCACCCGCCGCTGGACGCAGCCGCCGTAGCCGTCCGTGCGGAGGTTGGTGTTGTCCGCGAGGAACTGGTGCAGCAGCATCCCGTTGGCCGAGTGCACCTCCACGCCCTCGAAACCCGCCTCGACGGCCCGCCGCGCGGCGGCGGCGAAGTCGGCGATCGTCGCACGGATGTCGTCCGCCGTCATCTCACGGGGCACGGCGGCCGGCCGGTGCCCGCCCGGAGTGAAGATCGTCTCCGGCAGCGGAACGGGCGAGGGCGCGACCGGGGTGAGCCCGGTGGTCTCCGGGTGGCCGACCCGGCCGCCGTGCTGGAGCTGGAGGAACATCCGCCCGCCGGCCGCCCGCACCGCGTCGGTGACCCGCCGCCAGCCGGCCGTGTGCCGGTCGGTGTGGATCGCGGTGATGTCCGGGTACGTCTGCCCGGCCGGGCTGGGCGTCGAGCCCTCGGCGACGATCAGTCCGGCGGTGGCGCGCTCGGCGTAGTGGGTGACCATGAGCGGGGCCGGGGTGCCGTCCGGCTCCGCACGGTTGCGGGTCAGCGGCGCCATCACCAGGCGGTTCGGAAGTGTCAGCCGGCCGAGCCGGGCCGGGGCCAGGAAGTCAGTTGTCCGCGTCATGCCGGCACGGTAGAACCTGACACTGATGTCAGATTCAAGCCCGGAGGTACCGGCATGAGAATCGGTGAACTGGCCCGGCGCACCGGTGTGAGCGAACGCTCGCTGCGGTACTACGAGACCCGCGGGCTGCTGAGCAGCGACCGCACCCCCGGCGGCCACCGCGACTACCCGGACGCGGCCGTCGACCGCGTCATCCGCGTCCAGGAGCTGTACGCGGCCGGCCTGAACAGCGAGAAGATCCGGCAGCTGCTGCCCTGCATGCGTGACCGGGACGGCGGCCCCTCCGCGATCGCCACCCCCCGGCTGGTCACCGACCTCACCGCCGAACGCGACCGCATCGACCGCGTGATCGCCGACCTCCGGCGCACCCGGGAGACCCTGGACGAGGTCATCCGCACCGCCCGCGAGACCTGACCGCCGTACCCCCGAACGCCCCGCTCACCAGGAAGCGTTCGTCCTCCCCGTGCGACCGTGGGCGGTACGCCAGCCACGTCACGACGTAGCTCACGAACGACGTGGCCCACGACGTACGGAGCCCGCCATGGCCGACCTCCAGGACGACGTCCCCGCCCCCGCCGAGGTCGGCGGGGAGGACGGCCTGCCGGACGACCCCTTCCCTCCGCCGCACGCGCCGGCCGGGGAGATGCTGGAGCGGGCACACGCCCTGCTCGCCGCCCATCCGGTCGCGGACGGCTACAGCGGCCTGCCCTGGGCCCTGCGCCATCTGCCCCGGTACGACCTCGAACTGGGCGAGGCCGCGATCGACACGGACGTGCCGCGGATGCGCGAGGGCCACGTCGGCGCCCTGTTCTGGTCCCTGCACCTGCCCGAGGGCCCAGGCGGCGAGCGCGTCGTGGCGGCGACCCTGGAACAGCTCGACCAGGTGCGCACGGTCGTCGAGAGCCACCCCGAGGGACTGCGCCTGGCGCACACCGCCGGCCAGATCATCGACGCCCGCAACTGCGGCCGGGTCGCGGTCGTGCCGGGCCCCGCGCACGGCACCGCGCTCGGCGACTCCCTCGGCATCCTGCGCGTCCTGCGCGCCCTGGGCCTGCGCGTGCTCAGCCTCGCGGGCACGGCCTGGACGGACCGGCCCGGGCTGACCCGGTTCGGCGAGGAGGTGGTGCGCGAGATGAACCGGCTCGGCGTGCTCGCCGACGTCTCCGGCGCCTCCCCGGCCACCGTGGAACGGACCGTCGCCCTGTCCAAGGCTCCCGTGCTGTGCACCCGCTCCGCCGCCCGCGCCCTGCGCCCGCACCCCGCCAACCTGCCCGACGACCTGCTCGCCGCGCTGGGCGGGGCCGGGGGCCTGTGCATGGTGCCGCTGACCGCGGAGCAGACCGGACCGACCGTCCACGACGTCGCCGACCACCTCGACCACGTCCGGGACGCCGCCGGCCCCGAGTGCGTCGGCCTGTCCGGCACCTACGACTCCGGCGCCGCCCACCCCCACGGCCTCGCCGACACCTCCCGCTACCCCCACCTGATCGCCGAACTGCTGCGGCGCGGCTGGTCCGAGACGCAACTGTCGCTGCTGACCTGGGGCAACGTGCAGCGGGTGCTGCGCAGCGCCGACTTCGTGGCCCGGGCCGCGCAGCACCGCCGGGAGCCGTCCAACGCCAAGATCACCGAGCTGGACGCGCCCTAGGGTCTCACTCGATCCGGCACAGGCAGAACGGGTGCCCGGCCGGGTCCGCGTACACCTGGAAGTCCTTCTTCTCCCGGTCCGCCACGTCCAGCGGGCGGGCGCCGAGCGCCAGCACCCGCTCGTGCGCCGCGTCGAACTCCGCCCAGGTGCTGCCCGCGTCGAAGTCCAGGTGGAACTGCTGGCCGTTGCGGTCCGCGCGCGGCCACTCCGGCGGGGTGTGCCCCTCCGCCCGCTGGAAGGCCAGCCGCGGCCCGTCCGGGACGTGCAGCACGACCCAGTCGTCGTCCTCGGCCTGCGGGGTGCCCCCGGCCACCGCCGCGTAGAAAGCGGCCAGCGCGTGCGGATCGGGACAGTCGAGCACGACGGAACGGAGACGGGCGACGGACGCCATGATGTCCTCCTTCGGAAAGGACTCGGGAAACGGCTTCAGGACGACTTCGGGAACGACTCCCGAACGGCTTCGGCTTCACAAGCGGCTTCGTAAGCGACTCCGGAACGGCTCCGGGACCGGCCTGCGCCCCGGTCAGCAGGCGCAGAGGCAGAACGGGTGCCCCGCGGGATCGGCGTAGACACGGAAGCCGCGCGAGCGGTCGGCCGCGTCCAGTGGCTTCGCCCCCAGCTCCAGCACCCCCTTCTCGGCCGCGTCCAGGTCCTCCACCACCAGGTCCAGGTGGAACTGCTGCGAGTCGTCCGGGGCGGGCCACCGCGGCGGGACGAACCCCGGCGCCCGCTGGAAGGCCAGCGCCGGCCCGCCGGGCACCTTCAGGTCCACCCACTCTCCCTCCCCCTCCACCGCGCCGCCCAGCACACCGGCGTAGAAACCGGCCAGCGCACGGGGGTCGGGACAGTCCAGGACCACGACACCGAGCTTGGCGAGAGCCATGACGAACCTCCTTGTGTTACCCGTATGCCCGGGTAACCGGTAACGGTCACCGCATGCTCCCGCATCGGGGGTAACGTCGCAAACATGAGCGAGAGAACGGCCGCTCCCGGCGGCCTGGCCCTGATCGAGTCCCTCGTGAACACGCTGGACATCGAGACGGGCGCCGACTCGCTGGACACCGCGCAGGGCCGCGCCCGCCTCGGGATCACACGGGCCGCGCTGGCCGACACCCGCGAGCTGCGCGAGTCGCTGCGGGCCGCGCTGCTCGCCCACGCCGGCCACCCGCCGCACCGCACGGTGACCCCGCTGGGCACCCTGCTGGCCCGGGCCCCGCTCCACGTCACCGTCGACGGCCACGACGGCTCGGCCCGCCTCGTCCCCGCCGACGAGAGCCCGCTGCTCTCCCGGGTCGCCGCCGCCGTCGCCGAGGCGCTCGTCGCGGACACCTGGACCCGGCTGAAGGCCTGCGAGGCCGACACCTGCCACTGGGCGTACTACGACCGCAGCCCCGCCGGGCGCGGGCGCTGGTGCTCGATGCGGGTGTGCGGGGCCCGCGCGAAGATGCGGCGGTACCGCGCGAAGGGATCCTGAGCCGGCGCGATGTGGTGCAGAATGCGGAAAGACGCCGGTTCGGCCGACTGAGCCTCGGCCGAACCGGCGTCACCCGCGACAGCCTGTCCGGTTACGCGGTCGGGCGTCCCATCGCCCGGTACGTCCACCCCGCCCGCCGCCACAGCTCCGGGTCCAGGGTGTTGCGCCCGTCCAGCAGGACCCGGCCCTCCGCGGCCTCGCCGAGCGCCACCGGGTCCAGCTCGCGGAACTCCTGCCACTCGGTCAGGTGCAGCACCACGTCCGCGCCCCGGGCGGCCGCCAGCGCCGAGTCGGCGTAGCCCAGGGTCGGGAAGACCTTGCGGGCGTTGGCCATGCCCTTCGGGTCGTACACGGTGACCTGGCCGCCCTGGAGGTGGATCTGGCCGGCCACGTTCAGCGCGGGGGAGTCACGGACGTCGTCCGAGTCCGGCTTGAAGGTGGCACCGAGCACCGCCACCCGCCGGCCCAGGAAGGAGCCCCCGCCGAGCGCCTCCCGGGTCATCTCGACCATCTGGCCGCGCCGGCGCATGTTGATGGAGTCGATCTCGCGCAGGAACGTCAGCGCCTGGTCCGCGCCCAGCTCACCCGCGCGGGCCATGAACGCCCGGATGTCCTTGGGCAGGCAGCCGCCGCCGAAGCCGATCCCGGCACGCAGGAACTTCCGCCCGATCCGGTCGTCGTGCCCGATGGCCTCCGCGAGCCTCGCCACGTCACCGCCCGCGGCCTCGCACACCTCCGCCATCGCGTTGATGAAGGAGATCTTGGTGGCGAGGAAGGAGTTCGCGGCGGTCTTCACCAGCTCCGCGGTCGGGAAGTCGGTGACGACGAACGGCGTGCCGTCGCCGACCGGGCCGGCGTACACCTCGCGCAGCAGCTTCTCCGCGCGCTCGCTGTGCACGCCGACGACGATCCGGTCCGGGTGCAGGGTGTCCTGGACGGCGAACCCCTCGCGCAGGAACTCCGGGTTCCAGGCGAGTTCGGCGTCCGCGCCGGCCGGGGCGTGCTCGGCGAGGTAGGCGGCCAGCCGGCCGGCGGAGCCCACCGGCACCGTCGACTTGCCGACGACCAGGGCCGGGCCGCGCAGATGCGGGGCAAGGGAGGCGATCGCGGAGTCGACGTACGACATGTCGCAGGCGTACTCGCCGTGCTTCTGCGGTGTGTTCACGCACACGAAGTGCACGTCGCCGAAGGCACCGACCTCGGCCCAGTCCGTGGTGAACCGCAGCCGCCCGGTGGCGCCCTCGATCCCGGCCACGTGCCGGCGCAGCAGCTCCTCCAGACCCGGCTCGTACATCGGGGTCTCGCCGCGCTCCAGCATGGCGATCTTCTCGGGTACGACGTCCAGGCCCAGCACCTCGAAGCCCAGCTCGGCCATGGCCGCGGCGTGGGTGGCGCCTAGGTAGCCGGTGCCGATCACGGTGATCTTCAGGCTCATGCGAGTGCTCCAGCTCCGGTCCGTCGGTCCTTCGGTCATGCGGTGCAAGAGCATAGTCGGGGCGCTCACCGGGCAGATTTCCCGCTGTCACCAAGCTCACGTAGGCGTGTTCGCGCCAGCGCTCTAAAATTCAGTTACTTAACGGTAATTAGCGTCAGTATCACTGCGTCTTTGGAGCGTGAGAGACCGTGGCCGGATCGGCTGACTTCGACCTGTACCGCCCGTCCGAGGAGCACGACATGCTCCGTGACGTCGTCCGGGCCCTGGCCGAGGCGAAGATCGCGCCCTACGCCGCCGCGGTGGACGAGGAGGCCCGCTTCCCGCAGGAGGCGCTCGACGCCCTGGTGGCCAACGACCTGCACGCCGTGCACGTCCCCGAGGAGTACGGCGGCGCCGGCGCCGACGCGCTCGCCACGGTCATCGTCATCGAGGAGGTGGCCCGCGTCTGCGTGTCCTCCTCGCTGATCCCGGCCGTGAACAAGCTCGGCTCGCTCCCGGTGATCCTCTCCGGCTCCGAGGACCTGAAGAAGAAGTACCTCGGCCCGCTGGCCAAGGGCGACGCGATGTTCTCGTACTGCCTCTCGGAGCCGGACGCCGGCTCGGACGCGGCCGGCATGAAGACCAAGGCGGTCCGCGACGGCGACCACTGGATCCTCAACGGCGTCAAGCGCTGGATCACCAACGCGGGCGTGTCGGAGTACTACACGGTGATGGCCGTGACCGACCCGTCGAAGCGCTCGAAGGGCATCTCGGCGTTCGTGGTCGAGAAGTCCGACGAGGGTGTCTCCTTCGGCGCGCCCGAGAAGAAGCTCGGCATCAAGGGCTCGCCGACCCGCGAGGTCTACTTCGACAACGTCCGCATCCCCGCCGACCGCATGATCGGCGAGGAGGGCACCGGCTTCGCCACCGCCATGCAGACCCTGGACCACACCCGCATCACCATCGCCGCCCAGGCCCTCGGTGTCGCCCAGGGGGCCCTCGACTACGCCAAGGGCTACGTCCAGGAGCGCAAGCAGTTCGGCAAGCCGATCGCCGACTTCCAGGGCATCCAGTTCATGCTCGCCGACATGTCCATGAAGATCTCGGCGGCCCGCGCGCTCACCTACCAGGCCGCCGCCGCCTCCGAGCGCGGCGATGCCGACCTCACCTACCTGGGTGCAGCCGCCAAGTGCTTCGCCTCCGACACCGCGATGGAGGTCACCACCGACGCGGTCCAGCTCCTCGGCGGCTACGGCTACACCCGCGACTACCCGGTGGAACGCATGATGCGCGACGCCAAGATCACCCAGATCTACGAAGGCACGAACCAAGTTCAGCGGATCGTGATGGCGAGGAACCTGCCGTAGCGGGACGGCACGGATCTCCCCGGCCCCCGGCGTGTTCGCCGGGGGCTGTTGTCGTCACCCGGCGCACCGGTCGGCCCCGGTCGACCCCGGTCGGCCGTAGGGCCGTAGGGCCGTAGGCCGACGTGCGGTGCGGCGGTGCGGGACGTAGGACGGAAGCAGACGGGGGCCGCCCCGGATCCCCACCGCCTCCGAGGAGGAGCCATGACCCAGTCCCGGATGATGCCCGCCATCAGCCAGCAGATGCAGGACTGCATCGAGGCCTGCATGAGCTGCCACAGCATGTGCGAGGAGACCATGAGCTCCTGCATGCAGCAGGGCGGTCAGGCGCAGATGCAGGTCATGCGCGCGCTCATGGACTGCTCCGAGGCGACCCGGATGTGCGCCGACATGATGATGCGGCGCTCGCCCATGGCCGGCGAGATGAGCGCGCTCTGCGCGAAGGTCTGTGACATGTGCGCCGAGGCGTGTATGTCCATGCCGGACGACCAGCAGATGATGCGCTGTGCGGAGGCGTGTCGCCGCTGCGCCGAGAGCTGTCGCGCGATGGCGGGCGCCACGATGTGACCCGGCTCCGCTGAGCCACGCGTCAAGGGCACCCTCGCGGGTGCCCTTGCACCGTGTCCGCGCCGGCCGTCAGTTGCCGGCGACGGTGACCTTCTCGTCGTTGTTCAGTTCCTTGACGAGGGTCTTCACCTTCGCCTTGTCCCAGAGCAGGTTGCCGCCGGCCGAGCCGGAGATCGGCATGTTCATCGAGGTGCCGTCACCGCCGCTGACGCCCTTCATCGCCCAGAACATCGAGGCCAGGTCCCACAGCGACATGTCCTTGTCGACGATGAGGGAGTCCAGGCCCGCACCCATGGTCGGGTAGAGCTTGAAGGGGTTGAGGACCGTCGACGGGGTGGCCACCTGGTGGGCCAGGGCGGCCAGGAACTTCTGCTGGTTCTTGGTGCGCTGGAGGTCGGACGCGGCGAACGCGTGCCGGGTGCGGACGAAGGCGAGGGCCTGCCGGCCGTCGAGGGTCTGCTTGCCGGCCTTGAAGTCGGCGCCCGACCACTTGTCCTTGAAGCCCTTGTCGATGGTGATGTCGACCCCGCCGACCGCGTCCACGATGTTGGCGAAGCCCTGGAAGCCGATCTCCACGTAGTGGTCGATGTGCAGCCCGGTGTTGTACTCGACCGCGCGGACCAGCAGGGTCGGTCCGTCCTCGGCGTAGGCCGCGTTCAGCTTCTCGTGCCGGCCTCTGGCGGGGTAGGTCTTCCCGGACGTCGAGCCCCGGTACGACGGGATCTCCACGTCGGAGTCGCGCGGCAGCGAGACCAGTGTGTCGCCGTTGCCGCCGACGTGCAGGATCATCATCGAGTCGGTGCGCTTGCCCTCGGCGCCACCGGTGTGCAGGTTCTTCTCGTCCTGCTTGGACATGCCCTCCCGGCTGTCGGAGCCGACGATCAGGTAGTTCGTGCCGTCGCCTCCCTCCGGCCGGTCGATGACCGTGGAGAGGTCCACCTCGCGGCGCAGCTTGGAGTCGGCCCAGAAGTAGGTCGCGACCGATGTGACGACCACCACGGTCGCCACCGTGATCGCCGTCCACTTGATCCGGCGCCGCCAGTTCGGCGCGGGGCGCGGGGCGCGGCCGGCCGCCGCGCCGGGGGCGCCCGGGCCACGGCCGCCGGGAGCGCCGTAGACCTGGCCGGTGTTGTAGCCGCCGTCATACGCGTCGTGGCCGCCGTCGTCGTGCCCCCGGCCGTCGACGTACGAGGGCTGCTGCGGCACGCCGGCCCCGTACGGCGGCGCCGACGGCCCCCGTCGCACCTGGCGCATCACGCGCGCGCCCTCAGGCTGCGCGCCGGCACTGCCGCGTCCGTGGCGCGTGCCGCGGTTGTCGTCGGACCATCCCTCGGGCCAGTCATTCATGGGCCCCAGTGTGCAGGGCCCCGCCATGTGCTCCACAAGGGCTGTCGGAAAATCAGAGCGCCGCTGTTGCGAACCCGACACAAAGTCCGCGAAGGGGGCTCGGCATAAGGTGGAGGGCATGACAGATCAGGCCACGGACAGGGAAACGGACATCCCGGGCAAGCCCACGTCCTCCTCGCGCACCACCCTCAGCCACATCATGACCCACAACGACACCAACCTGCTGGGTACGGTGCACGGCGGGGTGATCATGAAGCTGGTCGACGACGCGGCGGGCGCGGTGGCCGGCCGGCACTCCGGCGGCCCCGCCGTCACCGCGTCGATGGACGAGATGGTGTTCCTGGAGCCGGTCCGCGTCGGCGACCTGGTCCATGTCAAGGCCCAGGTGAACTGGACCGGCCGGACCTCCATGGAGATCGGCGTCCGGGTCCTGGCCGAACGCTGGAACGAGTCCGACCCGGCCACCCAGGTCGGCTCGGCCTACCTGGTCTTCGCGGCCGTGGACGCCGACGGCAGCCCGCGCCGGGTGCCGCCGGTCCTCCCCGAGACCGACCGCGACCGCCGCCGCTACCAGGAGGCCCAGATCCGCCGCACCCACCGTCTGGCCCGCCGCCGGGCGATCCGCGAACTGCGCGAGAAGCGCGCCGCGGAGGGCTTCGAGGACTAGGGCCCGTCGTTCGGAACGAAAGCCCCTGGCCACGGGCCCGGTCCGCCGCCGGTCCCCGCCGCCCCACGGTCCCGCTCCCGCGTCCTACGGGTCCCGCTCCCGCGTCCTACGCGTTCCCGGAGCAGACCACCTCGTTGCCCCGCACCACGTCCTGCTCCGGCTGCGCCGGGTCCTCGAAGCGGACCTTGCGCACCTTGCGTACGTCGCCGAATTCGGGTCCGGCGATCACCCTCAGCAGCGGGCCCTGGCCCGGGGCCGCGCGCAGTTCGCTGCCCGGCAGGGCCGCGGTGAGGGAGCGGGCGGAGCGGTCCCAGCGGGGGTCGTAGGAGATCACCGTGTGCCCGACGCGGGCGGGGGCGGTCACCGGCTGCCGGGTGGTGGCGAAACCGTTCGCCGCGAGCGCGGCGTCGACCTGCTTGGCGAGCCCGGCCGTGCCGGAGCCGTTCTGCACCTGCACCCGGATCTGGGCCGGGGCCACCTCCACCGGCACCGGTGCCGGGCCGTGGTGCGGGCGGTCCACGGTGAGCGGTTTGTCGTCGCGCAGCGCCTGGAACAGCTTGGCCGCCTTCGCCTGGTCCCACTTCAGGGTCGAGCCGATGCCCTTGACCTGGTAGTTCATCTGCGCGAGGGGAACGGTGGTGAACTCGGAGGACGACGGGGAGAAGTTCCGCATCGCACGGCCGAGGTCGAGCAGTTCGTCGGTGCCGAACCCCACGTCGGCACGGACCGAGCCGAGCACCGCCCGGGTCACGTCCCGGAACCGCATCGGGTTCAGCAGCACCCCGGAGGAGGTCGCCTTCTCGATCAGCGCGGCCAGGAACCGCTGCTGCCGCTTCATCCGGCCCAGGTCGCTGGCCCCGTCGACATGCCGGGCGCGCACGTACTGGAGGGCCTGCCCGCCCATGAGGGTGTGCGTGCCGGGCGGGAGGTCCAGGCCGGTGTACGCGTCCTTCAGCGGTGTCGGCGTGCAGACCTTCACCCCGCCGAGCACGTCCACGGTCCGCATGAAGCTGCTGAAGTCGACCTCCAGGTAGTGGTCGATCTTCACGTGGGTCATGCTCTCGACGGTGCGGATGGTCAGCTGGGGGCCGCCCTCGGCGTAGGCCGCGTTGAGCTTGACCGGGTGCGGGCCGTGGCGCTGACCGGAGTTCTGGTCGACGTGCGCGGGCATCTCGGCGTAGGAGTCGCGCGGCAGGCTCACCACGGTGGCCCGCTCCCGGCCCTCCGCGATGTGCACGATCATCATGGTGTCGGTGCAGTGGCAGGGCTCACCGCCCAGCCGGTACGCGCGCCGCTCCCGCTCGCCGATCTTGTCGCGGCCGTCGGTGCCGACGAGCAGGACGTTCATGCCGTGGCCGGCCCGGGGGCGGTTCTTCATGTCCTTGAAGGCGTCGATCCGGGCGATGCCCGCATCCAGGCTGCTGACGACCGCGTGTCCGATGCCGGCCGAGGCGAGCACCACGACCGAGAGGGTGGTCACCGCCCGCATGGCCCAGCGTGGCCGCCGGGGTGGCCGGACGGAGCGCACGGGCCGCTCGGGCGGGCGCGGTACACGGCGGGGTGGTTGCGGTCGGGGCTGCGGACGCGCGGGCGACCGAGGCGGGCTGGGCAAGGGGGACACCTCCGGACGAGTCCGTACGTGGGATCCGTGAGCACAGTAGGGCGATACGATCTCCAGCCCGCTGTGCTGTCCCGGCGGCGCGCACCGGTGTCCCCCGTTCGCGGTAACGTGACTCTCCTATGAACGCCAAGCCCGACGTGCGGCTCCCCGCTGTGTCCGTGATCATGCCCGTCCTCAACGAGGAGCGGCATCTGCGCGGGGCCGTCCAAGCGATCCTCGCGCAGGAGTACCCCGGCGAGATGGAGGTCGTGATCGCCCTCGGTCCGTCAACGGACCGCACGGACGAGATCGCGGCCGAGCTGGTGCACGAAGACCCGCGCGTGCACACCGTCCCCAACCCGACCGGTCGCACGCCGGCGGCGCTGAACGCGGCGATCAAGGCCTCACGGCATCCGGTCGTGGTCCGCGTCGACGGCCACGGCATGCTCTCGCCGGACTACATCGCCACCGCCGTCCGCCTCCTGGAGGAGACCGGCGCGCAGAACGTCGGCGGCATCATGCACGCCGAGGGCGAGACCGACTGGGAGCACGCGGTCGCCGCCGCGATGACCTCGAAGATCGGCGTGGGCAACGCCGCCTTCCACACCGGCGGCCAGGCCGGCCCCGCCGAGACGGTCTACCTCGGTGTCTTCCGCCGGGAGGCCCTGGAGCGGCAGGGCGGCTACAACGAGGAGTTCATCCGCGCCCAGGACTGGGAGCTGAACTTCCGGATCCGTGAGGCGGGCGGGCTGATCTGGTTCTCGCCCGAGCTGAGGGTGTCGTACCGGCCGCGGCCGTCCGTGCGGGCGCTGGCGAAGCAGTACAAGGACTACGGCCGCTGGCGGCACGTCGTCGCCCGCTACCACTCGGGCTCCATCAACCTGCGCTACCTCGCCCCGCCGACCGCGGTGTGCGCGATCGCGGCGGGGATCGTGGTGGGCGCGGCCCTGACGCCGTGGGGCCTGCTGGTCCCCGGCGGCTACCTGGCCGCGATCGCCGCGGGCTCCGTCCCGGCCGGCCGGGGGCTGCCCCTGAAGGCCCGGATACAGATCCCGGTGGCCCTCGCCACCATGCACATGTGCTGGGGCTGGGGCTTCCTCACCAGCCCCCGGTCCCTGGCGAGGAAGGTCATCGCCTCCCGGCGGCCGGCCGTCCTGGACGCCGCCTGACCGGCCGGAGGCCACGCGGCCCCACCCACCGGGAAGGGCGTGCAACGGGGCCCCGTCCCTTTCGGGAGGGGCCCTTCGCCGTTCATCCCGCTACCACCGGTACACGCTGTACACCGGCATGCACGACTTCGTGTCCGAGCCGTTGACCGCGTCGGAGTTGTCGGGCAGGTCGCCCGCCTTCGGCTCGGACTTGCCGGGGTAGGACGTGCCGGTGCGCCAGTCCGCGCCCACGACGAGCGTGACCCCCGAGACGTCGGTCGACTTCTGCACCGCGCTCATCGGGATGCCCAGCGCCGCGGCCAGGGCCTGCGCGTCCCCCTCCAGGTCGGCGCTCGGGTACCGTACGGCCGTCCTGTCCTCGGCCAGGCTGCCCGAGGTGTCGGCCTGGGCCCGGGCGTAGCCCTTGCCCACGAGTGTCCGGGTGATCTCCGAGGCCCGTTGCGGTACCGCGGCCTGCGTGGTGGTCCGGGTGGCGTTGCGCACCAGCACCCCGAGCCGGTCCGTCTCGACCGACGGCTGCCTGGTCGGCTTGTCGTCCTTCGCGCCCTTGGCGTTCTTCTTCGCAGCGGACTGCCCGCCGTTCTTGTCGAACGCCACGTCGTCCTGGAGCATCTGCCACATCTTGTCGGCGTTGGGCTTGTCCGGCACGACGTGGTTGCGGTCCAGCGGGTCCTGCTTGTTGGGCATGGTCACCGAGGTGATGCGGTCGGCCGGCACGGACTTCAGCTGCATGCCGAGGTCGTAGAGCTTCTTGACCGTACCGATCTCCTCGGACACCTTCAGCGACTTGGTGGCCGCGTCGGCCAGGTCCATGAGCCGGCCGGTGTCGGTGAACACGTTCTGCTTCTTCAGCGTGCGCATCATCGAGTTCAGGTACATGTGCTGGGCGCGGGCGCGCATCAGGTCGTCGCCCCAGGCGTGCCGCGTGCGCAGCCACTGGAGGGCCTGCTCGTGGTAGATCTTGTGCGTGCCGGCCCGCAGCTTCAGTCCCGAGCCGCCGGACACGTCCGGCGTCGGGCGGTCCCACACGTTCTGCTTCACGCAGACCTCGACACCGCCGATGGCGTCCGCCATCCGCACCACACCCGCGAAGTCGATCGTCATCCAGTGGTCGATGTAGACCCCGGTGAGGTTCTCCCAGGTGAGCAGGGTGCAGCCGGCGCCGCCGCGGGCCAGGGTGACGTTGATGATGTCGTTCGTCGGCGGATACCGCTTGCCGCTCACGGGGTCCTTGCACTCGGGGATGTCCACCCGGGTGTCCCGCGGGATGCTGACCATGGCGGCGCTTCTGCGGTCCGCGGAGAGGTGGATGAGCATCTGCACATCCGCGAGCGGCGGGTCACCGGCGTGGTCCTTGCTGCCGCCGAGCTTCAGGTTCTCCGCGCTGTTGCGGCTGTCGGAGCCGATCAGCAGGATGTTCAGCGGGGTCTGACCGGCCGCGTTCGGCTCGGTCCGGTGCGCCTTGGAGTCGTCCCCGCCGGCGCGCGCCCCCTTCTTGATGTTGCCGTTGAGATGCTGGTAGTAGAGATAGCCGGCGCCTGCCGTGCCGAGTATCAGCACCGCCAGCACGGTCGCCGACCAGCGCATGGCTCGCCGTCTGCGCCGTCTCGGCTCGGTCTTCGGACCACCGGTCCGCCGCCCGCCGCCCCGGCCCCGCCCCGCCGACGCGTCCGCGGTCCGCGGCGTGAGCGACTTCTCGTCCTCGACCACCGCAGCCCGTCCGCGCACCTCACTCTGCGCCAACTCCTTGCCCTCCCCACCCCTTGCGCCGGACAACGGACCCGTCCCGCGTCCGGTTAGACGCACGACGGGCCCGTCGGGTTACCTACGAGGCGCACTTGACCTTGTCTGCCGTGGACTTGTCGACCTCCGGCGCCTTCGACGGCACCGTGAGGGAGACCCCCGCCCCCTTGAAGTCCTTGCCCAGGGTCAGCGTCATCGCCGGCAGCCCCTGGGAGTTGGTCACGCTCTTGCCCGGCTTCAGCGCCGATCCGGACATCCCCATGAGGGCGGCCAGCCGGCGTGCCTGGGCCGCTTGGCCGGGGGCGTACTCCAGCGTCGTCCGGGTGGCCGGCGCCGGGGCGTTGCCGTCGTTCTCCGACCTGGTCACGCCCTCGTCGTTCTGGAGCCAGTTGAGCACCGCCTGGGCGCTGCCGTTGACGGCACCGCCGTTGAGGATGCGCACCCGCACCTCGGAGGCGGGCGCCTTGCTGCCCTTGAGCCGGGCGGCCTGGGCGTCCTTCGCGGCCTTCTGCTTCTTCTTCACGTCGCTGAAGGAGACGTCGTTGCGGACGGCGTCGAAGACCGCGGGCGCCTTCGCCTCGTCCAGGACCACGGTGGCATGGACCTTCTCCGCCGGGTTGTCCTTGACCGGCACCGTGGTGAAGGTCAGGTTCTTCGGGTTGAGCTTGCCCAGCTCCAGACCGAGGTCCTTCAGCTTGCCGATGCTGTCCAGCTTGTCGTCCACGGTCAGCGCCTTGGTGCCCGCCTCGGCCAGCTTCAGCATCTTCGTCGGGCTGGTGAGCGTGGAGTTCCCCTTCAGCTTGCGCATCAGCGCGCCCAGGAACTGCTGCTGGAGCCCGATCCGGCTCAGGTCGCCGCCGAAGCCCACGGAGTGCCGGGTGCGGACGAACGCCAGCGCCTGCTCACCGGAGATCGTGTGGGTGCCCTTGGACAGCTTCAGATGCGAGTCGGCGTCGTCGATGTCCTTGGCCAGGCAGACGTCGACGCCGTCCACCGCCTCGGTCAGCGTCTTGACCGCGTTGAAGTCGGCGACCATGAAGTCGTCCGGTGTGATCCCGGTCAGCTCGGTCACCGTGCGCATGGTGCAGCTCGGCGTGCGGCCGTCCTGCCCGAGGCTCTGGTTGAAACGGGCGCCGACCGAGCCGGGGATGACCTTCCGGGTGCCGTCCTCCTGCTGCGTCGGGCAGTCCGGGATGTCGGTGATCAGGTCCCGGGGGATGCTCAGCGCGGTGGCGTTCGACCGGTCCTTGGACAGGTGCAGCAGGATGTTGGTGTCGGCGTGCCCGACGCTGCCCGCGTCGCCGTAGCCCTCGTTGCCCTTGCCGGTGCGCTTGTCGGTGCCGATCAGCAGGATGTTGATCGCCTGATCCTTGCTGAAGCCGCCGGTGCTGGCGCCGTCGTCGGACAGGGACGTGATGTTGCCGTTGAGGTGCTGGATGTAGAGGTAGCCGGCGGCCGTCACGGCGACCAGCACGAAGGCCACGGTCCCGCCGGTCCACAGCAGGACCTTCTTCGTCCTCGACTTCTTCTTCACCGGCCGCCGGGCAGCGCGCCGCCCCTGGGGCGGCTCCGGCTCCCGCTCCGGCTCAGCGCCCCGGCGCCGGGCCGAGCGCGGCTGCGGCACTTCGGTGCCGCGCGTGCGGGGTTCCGGCCGGGTCTCGCCGCCCGGCTGCCGGGCGCGGGCGCCCGCCGCGCGACCGCCGTCGCGGGGAGAGGGGCGACGCGGTCCGGGGACCGGTGACTGCGCTGTGGAAGGAGTCAGTCGCAGTTCGTATTCGCCGGTGTCCGGATTGAGTACCCACTGGTCTGCGGGGTCGATGTTGTCCGCCCGCCCACGGCCTTGCGCGTCCACGGTTGTCCGAATCCTCCGTCGGGGCCACGCGGCGCCTTCCCCCTACGGCGCTCGGGTCTCGGTGAAACAGTGCACGACCCCAGGTCGGACCTCGCGGCCAGGTGCACCGGATCGCTCACACTATCCGCCCAGTTCAGCGTCGGGCGACGCCGGTGACAAATTCCACCTCCCTACAACTGGGCAATCCCTCTCATATTCCGAACGAAGGGCCGTTGTCTTGGTGAGCCCCTTACTCACAGGGGTGTTCGGCGGCGGTGTTCCCGCGGAAGGTCGGCACTGGCGAGGGGTCGCTCTTGCCGTCCTGACCCGCGTCCTTCCCTGTGTCCTCGCTGTGGGCGTCCTGGGTCACCGCGACCGGCCGGTCGGCTCGCAGCCGCGCGAACAGCCGCTCGGCCGCGGGCTCCACGAGCTGGTCACGGTTGGAGTCGTAGACGTACGACTCCCTCGGGACGGTCAGGAACTGCACCCGTTCGGTAGGGATGTCGCGCAGTCCGCGCACCAGTTGGTACAAACCGTGCAGACTCGCCAGTTCCGGGTCGGTGGTCAGTGACGACGTCGCCGCGTCCAGCACCGGATACAGCTTCACCGGGTTCAGCAGGACGTCGTCGCCGCGCACCTTGCTGACCAGCGCCCCGAGGAACCGCTGCTGCCGCTCCATCCGCTCGGTGTCGCTGCCGTCGCCGAGCGTCTTGCGGGCGCGCACGTACCCGAGCGCCTGCTCCCCGTCGAGCGTGACCTTCCCGGCGGGCAGTCTGAGCTTCGCCGCCGCGTCGTCCACGGGTTCCCGCAGGCACACCTGGACACCGTCGACGGCGTCCACCATGTCCTTGAACCCGCTGAAGTCCACGACCATGTGATGGTCGACGCGGATGTTCGTCAGCTTCTCGACAGTACGGATCGTGCAGGCCGAACCGCCCACCTGGAAGGCGTGGTTGAGCATCGCGAACACCGGGTCGCTGCGGGTGCCGTCCGGCTGCCGGCAGCCGGGGACGTCCACCATCAGGTCCCGGGGCAGCGACACCGCGGTGGCGCTGTCCCGGTCGGCGGCCAGATGCAGCAGGATCGTCGTGTCCGACCGCTCGCTGCCCAGGTCCCGCCCGTACTTGCCGTTGCCCTCCCCGGCCCGCGTGTCCGACCCGATCAGCAGGATGTTCTGCGCGTCCCGCACCAGCGCGGTGGGCCGCTCCCGCTCGTAGCGCGCCAGCTCGGCCGCCGCCGCGTCGTCGGCGGTGATGTTGGCGCTGAGCTTGGCGTAGACGGCCCAGCCGGCCCCGCCGGCCAGGACGGCGAGCACGGCGGCCCCCAGCGCCGAGTACCGCAGCCAGCGCCGCCGCCGGCGCCGGGACAGCCCGGCACCGGTGGCGGAGGCTCCCGGACCGGGACCGAGGGACCTGCCTGCGGTGTCGGTCACGGTGGGGCCACCCCCTCATGGCGTACGAGCGTCACGTCACGGCCTGCTCCTACGACCATGGCGGGGGCCGGGGCGGGAGGCGCCCTGTGCTACGCCGATCGGGGGAACGGCGCGGCCCGGGCCCTTGGGCCGTCCCGGGGTCCGCGGCCCGCGGGGCCCCGCCCTCGCGGTCACGGTTCCGGCACTACCGCCGGACCGCCGTCACCCTCTCGCTCTCCACCCGCTCCGCGAGGCGGTCCTCGTCCACCCGTTCCAGATGCCGGCACAGCACCACGGACCCCCCGACGGCCAGCGGCGCGTACAGCCCGGCGCTGAGCCCCTCCCAGGTGTCGTACGGCAGCCCCGACAGCAGTCGCGCCCCCGGCCCCGTCAGATCCAGCGACGGCGCCTGCGCAGAGGCCCGCTCGACCACCTCCGCCGCGCTGAACTCCCGCCCGGCGACGATGAGCGCCGGCTCCTCCGGATCCACCGGCGCGAACGGAACGAACCGGTCTCCCTGCCCCGGCACCTCCACGGCGTAGTCGGCGAAGCCCTCCGGCGTCCGCGGGAACCGCCCGCCCAGAGGCCGCAGCGCCAGCGCCACCCGCTCACCCCGGCAGGCCCGCGCGGCCTCCAGGGAGTCGGGTCCGCTCACGACGACGTCGGCCGCCGCCGGATCCCCCGCGACGTCCGCGACCGCGCCCACCGAGGAACACGCCAGCAGCCACACCGCCGTCTGCCAGTGCGCGGGCAGCAGCAGCGCGACCCGGTCACCGGGCCCGACGGCGAGGTCGCCCTGAAGGAGGTTGGCGGTCTTGGCCACCCAATTGGCGAAGGTGGCCACGGACAGTTCGACGCGTTCGCCCGTGGCATCGTCGTAGAAGGTCACCAGCGGGCGGCCGGGGTCCGCGGCGAGCGCGGAAGTCAGCAGGTCGGCAGGGGTGCGATCGGTGGCGTTCACCCGGCACAGGGTACGCGCGGGCCGGTGCGGGCACCGCGTGCCGAGGCCACCGGTCCGGCGGAACGGCCCACGGCGGCCCGCCAGTTCCCCGATGGACAGAGGTGTGCGGTTCCGACACCGGAGGGGCCCCGGACGGGCGTGCCGGAGCGCCGCGGTGGGGGCCGGGAACCCGCGGGAGTCGCTGCCGGGGCGCAGTCCCGGCAGCAGGACGGACCCGGCTCGCCGCGCACCGCCCCCGGCAGGAAGGCCGCGTCGGCCGCCTCCGCCGCCGGCACCGGCATCACCCGGTCCGGCGCCACCGCGATCCGGGAGCTGAACCGGCGGGACACCGAACAGGAACTGACCCGCCTGACGGGACACGCGCGGGCGAAACCGTACATCCGCCGCGGTGAAGGCCGTAGCCCGGCTCACCGCCCGGGAACTCGGGCTCTACAGCGGCGATCCGCGTGGAAAGGCCTCGCTCACGTCGGGCGGCGGCGACCGCTACCCCCGGGGCAGGACCGTACGGCTCCACGTGATCTCCGGGCACCGGGACGGTTTCGCCACCGAGCGCCCCGGCAAGCGCCTCTACGGCAAGCTCGGCACGGCCCGTTCCGGCGCGGCCCGCTACCAGGGCCGCTGAGGCTGGAGCCGGCGGGGGAGGGGCGGCAAAGGTCCCGACCGGGGTCGGCCGGGGAAACCGCGCGCCACCCGACGGGACTCCGCGCGGCCACTGCGAGTGTCACCGCCCGGTCCGCATACACTGACCGGCCGAAACGACAGTCGACGAGTGGTGCGGCCGGACCGGCAGGAAGCAGAGACGACAGGTGACAGAAGCCATCCTCCTGGTCGGCGGCAAGGGCACGCGGCTGCGGCCGCTCACCGTGCACACGCCCAAACCGATGGTCCCGGCCGCCGGGGTGCCCTTCCTCACCCACCAGCTGGCCCGGGCCGGGGCTGCGGGCGTCGAGCACATCGTCCTCGCCACCAGCTATCTCGCCGAGGTGTTCGAACCGTACTTCGGCGACGGCTCCGCGCTGGGCCTGCACCTGGAGTACGTCACCGAGGAGGAACCCCTCGGCACCGGCGGCGCCCTCCGCAACGTCGCCTCCCGCCTGCACTCCGGCCCCGACGACCCGGTCCTGGTCTTCAACGGCGACATCCTGACCGGCCTGGACATCAGGGCCCTCCTCGGCACCCACGAGTCGACGGGCGCGGACGTCTCCCTGCACCTGACGAAGGTGACCGACCCGCGGGCCTACGGTCTCGTCCCCACGGACGCGACCGGCCGCGTCCAGGCCTTCCTGGAGAAGCCGCAGACCCCCGAGGAGATCTTCACCGACCAGATCAACGCGGGCGCGTACGTCTTCCGCCGCTCGGTCATCGACGCGATCCCCGCGGGCCGCCCCGTCTCCGTCGAACGCGAGACCTTCCCCGGGCTGCTGGCCGCCGGCGCCCACCTCCAGGGCATGGTCGACTCCACCTACTGGCTGGACCTCGGCACCCCCGCCGCGTTCGTCCGCGGCTCGGCCGACCTGGTCCTCGGCCGCGCGCCGTCCCCGGCCGTCCCCGGCCGCCGCGGCGACCGCCTGATCCTCCCCACGGCCACCGTCGCGCCGGATGCGAAACTGACGGGCGGCACGGTGGTCGGCGAGGGCGCGTACGTGGCACCGGGCGCGCGGGTCTCCGGCTCGGCCATCCTCCCCGGCGCCGTCATCGAGCCCGGCGCCGTCATCACCGACTCCCTCATCGGCGCCCGGGCCCGCGTCGGCGAACGCTCCGTCCTCACCGGCACGGTCATCGGCGACGGCGCGATCGTGGGCGCCGACAACGAACTCCGCGAGGGAGCACGCGTCTGGTGCGATGCCCACATTCCCCCGGCCGCACTCCGCTTCTCCCCCGACCAGTAACGGACTCCGCCTCCAACGACCAGCCACATCCCGCCCCGGCACCGGCCGACAGGACCCCCGATTCCAGCGGCACACCCGCCCGCGCCCTCATCCCAGGTGCGGCCGGCCGCCATCACACACACCGGCCCCACCCTGCCCAGCTGCGGGCAGTCGTGCCACTGGGGCGGCACGGGTGGGCGCAGCGGCCCCCCGGGCGGCGCCGGCGAGCGTCCCCACCCGTCGTCCGGCGGCGCCTGACCGGTGCGGGCGAGCGTCCCTGCCGGGTGTCCGGCCGCGGCCTGGCCGACACAGGCGAGCGTCCCCACGCGGCACCCGGCGGCAGCATCCCGGCGGCAGCCACCCGGCAGCCACCCACCGGACACCACAGCCCCCTCACAGCAGACCGATATCCACCCGAGGCATCTTCGGCACCCGCCGCGCCGGCACGCACCCGCTCAACAGAATCAGCCGAGCCGCCCGATGCCGCTGCCCGGCATACGGCTCCAGCAGCCGCAGCATCACGGAGTCGTCCGCGTCCCGGTCCCCGGCCAGCGCCCACCCCACGATCCCCGGCAGATGCAGATCCCCCACCGTCACCGCGTCCGCCGCCCCGTGACTGCGCTGCACCACCTCGGCCGATGTCCACGGCCCCACCCCCGGCACGACCTCCAACCGGGCCCGAGCGGCCTCCGCCGGCATCCCGACCGCCTGCTCCAGCCGCGCGGCGACCCGCACGGCCCGCAGGATCGTGGAGGCCCGCTTGTCGTCGACCCCGGCCCGGTGCCACTCCCAGGAGGGAATCAGCGCCCACGTCCGCGGCGCGGGCATCACGGACATCGGCCGTCCCCCCGCTCCCGCGGGCCCCGGCGCGGGCTCACCGAACCGCCGTACGAGCAGCCGCCACGCCCGGTACGCCTCGTCCGCGGTGACCTTCTGCTCCAGCACGGACGGGATCAGCGACTCCAGCACCAGCCCGGTCCGGGTCAGCCGCAGCCCCGGCCGCCGGTGCCGGGCCAGCGCCACCACCCGGTGCCGCGGCACGAACGCGCCGGGATCGTCGGCGGCACCGAGGAACTCCGGCAGCTGCTCCAGCAGCCACTCGGCCCCGGGCCCCCACGCCTCGCCGAGCACCTCACCGCCGTACGCGCGCACCCGTAGCGTGCCCGGTCCGGCAGGCGTACGGGCGGCCCGCCACACGGACCCGTCCGCCGTGGCCCGGAACGTGGGGTCGCCGGGCCCGCGCCGGAGCGGTCCGAGGACCAGCCCGAGGTCGACGGGCCCGTCCGGCACCCACCGCCGTACCCGCACCGGTGCGCTCGCCTGCCGCGGCACCCCGGCCCCGGCGCCCGCGGGTACGCCGGCATGCCCGCCGCGTACGGTCGTACGCGTGGGACGCTGGGGAAAACGTCCTGCCACTGGGGGTCCTAGAGCTGCCGGGGCTGTCCTAAGAGACTAGGCGCTGTCCGGCCCGCTCACCGCACCTCCAGGAACGCCTCCGCGTCCCGCTGCGGACGCGGTGCGGGCTCCCCGGCCGGATGGCCGACCGCCACCGCGCCCATCGGGTCCCAGCCGGCCGGCAGTTCCAGCACCTCGCGCACCACGTCCCGGCAGAACATCGTGGACGACACCCACGCCGAGCCCAGTCGTTCCCCGGCCAGCGCGACCAGCAGGTTCTGCACGCCCGCGCCCATCGCGACGACGAACATCTCCCGCTCGGCGGCGTCGCGCCGCGCGTCCCCGTACGTGTGCGAGCCGTCCATGACCAGGCACGGCACGACGAGACAGGGCGCGTTGCGGAGCACGTCCCCGCGCCGGACCCGCCGGGCGACGGACTCCTCGCTCTTGCCGTCCCGGCGCAGGTCGGCCACCCAGGCGTCCCGCATCGCGTCCAGCAGCCGGGTCCGGGACTCCGCCGACTCCAGCAGCACGAACCGCCACGGCGTGGTGTGGTGCGGGGCGGGCGCGGTGACCGCCGCGGCCACCGCGCGGCGTACCGCGCCGGGGTCGACGGGCTCGTCGGTGAACGCCCGGACCGTGCGCCGCTGGGTCACCGCCTCCCGGACCGCCTCGGAGGTGCCGAGCCGGAACATGTCGTCCCGCGCGGTGCGCACCAGCGCCCGCGCGCCGTCGGCACTCTCTCCGTCTCCGTTCCCGGCACCGTCCTGGCCGCCCGTGCCGCCCTGGGCGGCGGTCACCAGGTGCGGCAGGCCGCGCACCACGGCCACGGGCCGGCCGGCCGTCTTGCCCTTGACCAGGTCACCGGCGGCGGCCAGCTCGTCCGCCGTGGCGACGACGGTCGCGTTGAGCGGGTTGCCGTGCGCGTCCGTGCCGCCGCGCAGGTCGTCCAGCACGCGCACTCCGGCCGCGCCGATGGCCACGTCCGTCAGTCCGGCGCGCCAGGGCCGCCCGAAGGTGTCGGTGACGACGACACCGACGTCGACGCCGAGGATGTCGCGCAGGCCGGCGCGGATCGCGCGCGCGGACGCGTCCGGGTCCTCGGGCAGCAACAGCACCGTCCCGGCGGGGGTGTTGGAGGCGTCGACCCCGGCGGCGGCCATGACCAGGCCCTGCCGGTTCTCCACGATGCGGAGCATGCCGCGCCGGGCCACCACCCGGACCGTCTCGGCGTCGATCGCGGCCTCCCGGTCGGCCGCCCGGACGACCCGGCCCTCGGCCTTGGACACGATCTTGGAGGTGACGAGCAGCACGTCCCCGTCGGCCAGGCGCGGCTCGGCCGCGGCGATCAGCTTGGCCAGGTCGTCGCCCGGCTGCACCTCGGGGATGCCCGGCAGGGCCCGGACCGAGTACTCCGGGCGCTCGTGCCCGGGCCGCTCCGCGCTCACGCTCCCCGCACCTCCTCGGCCAGCGCCAGCGCCTCCCGTGCCATCTGCGCGGTCGCTTCCGGGCCGGTCATCAGCAGGGGCACGGCCCGGCAGCGGATGCCGTCGGCCTCGACCCGCTCCACCACGCCGGCGTCCACGGTGTCGACCAGCCAGCCGTCCAGCAGGCCGGAGCCGTAGTGCTCGGCGACCGCGGCGGCCGTGGACTCCACGCCGACCGCCGCGAGCACCTTGTCGGCCATCCCGCGCACGGGCGCGTCGCCCACGATGGGGGACAGGCCGACCACGGGCACGCCCGCGTCGGCGATGGCCTCGCGGATGCCGGGCACGGCCAGGATCGTGCCGATGGACACGACCGGGTTGGACGGCGGGAAGAGGATGACGTCCGCCGCGGCGATGGCCTCCAGGACGCCCGGGGCCGGCTTGGCCTGCTCCGCGCCGACCGGGACGACGGCCTCGGCCGGGACGGAGGCACGCAGCCGCACCCAGTACTCCTGGAAGTGGATCACCTTGCGTTCACCCTCGCCCGCGGCGGAACCACTGCCGGGCAGGGTGACGGCCACGTGCGTCTCGACGCGGTCGTCGGTCATCGGGATCAGTTTCACGCCCGGCTGCCAGCGGTCGCACAGCGCCTGGGTCACCGCGCTCAGCGGGTAACCGGCGCCGAGCATCTGCGTCCGCACGATGTGCGTGGCGAAGTCCCGGTCGCCCAGCCCGAACCACTCGGGCCCGACGCCGTAGGCCGCCAGCTCCTCCTTCAGGTGGAAGGTCTCGTCGGCCCGCCCCCACCCCTGTTCCTCGTTGATGCCGCCGCCCAGCGTGTACATCACCGTGTCGAGGTCCGGGCAGACCTTCAGCCCGAAGAGATGGATGTCGTCGCCGGTGTTGCCGATGACCGTGACGTCCGCGTCCGGCGCGGCCCGCTTCAGACCACGCAGGAAACGGGCACCGCCGATGCCGCCTGCCAGAACCACAATGCGCATGGGGCAAGTCTCGCAGGCGGGTACGACAACGTGTCAGGCAGTCACCGGACGCGACGCCGACGGATTTCGGGCAGCCGGGTCCGGACGGCCGAGTTCCGGCCGAGTGTCAGGCGGTCACCGGACGCGGCCCGGGGCGCGCCTCGCAGTGCGGGGAGCCGTGCATCGGCATCTCGGTCAGCCCCGGGAAGTACACGTGCAGGCTGACGGCCGGCTCCAGCGTGTCGTTGACGACCTCGTGGACGTAGCCCGGTGCGAACACCCGTCCCCACTCCCCGTCGCCCCCGTGCGGCGGCGTGCCCGCCGTCAGCGCGCGTGTGCCGTGCTCGGTGCGCTCGGTGAGGGTCCCCTCCAGGACGGTCAGCACCCCGGAGGAGCGGCCGTGGTCGTGCCGCCCGCTGCCCTGTCCGGGCACCCAGGACAGCAGCCACACCTCGTAGCCGGGGCCGGTGCGCAGCCGGTGGTACCAGCGGGTGGTGGCGTCGTAGCGGACGAGGTGCGCCCACTGGGCGCGGTCGGCGGCGATCGAGCGCGCGAGCCCCACGAACTCGGCGATGGTGGCCGGATGCTCGCGCGGCGGCTGGAGCAGGTGCGGGACTTCGAGGATGTCGCCGGCGATCTGGAGGTCGTTGTCGCTGTTCATCGGGGTGCGGTGGTCCTCGGCGAAGAGTGGGGGGCTGGAGCTGGGGTGTGGAGCCAGGTGACGCGTGCGGTCCGCCCGGGTCACGGGCGGGCGGGTGCCCCGGTGCGGGATCACGGAGCGGGGAACGCGGCCGAGCCGGAACGGACTCGGGGACAGCCGGAGCGGGGTGGGCTCAACAGCTGGGACAGCAACAACAGCTACAGCGCGCGCGGGCGGCACCGAGGGACCCGGCGGAGCGGGTCGAGGCGGGCGCCGAGTTCGCGAGCATGCCCACTAGGACACCGGTTCACACCGGCACTGTCAACTCGTCGCCCGGTATGTGGGACATGTTTCACCTCATCCGGTTCTTCTGGCAGGTGAAAGGTTTGTTCACCGGGATGCCGGGACACATGGGGCACATCCGAGCGCTCGAGCTTCACGGAACGCGATCGAACACGGGGACGTCCTTCTCCGTACAGACAGGTGTACAGGGTTTCGGCCACCCCGTGGGTCCGTCTGCGTGTCAAGGTTTAGGCCGATTTGAACACTTTCCGCACGGCCTTGGTTCCGCAGAGTGAATAACGGGCCCAATAGCAGATCTCGGCTTGACTCGCCCGGAGCAGCACACTTGTAATTTCACTCGTGTCGTTCAGCCGGAATCGGTAACGGCCACGCACGGGGACGTGAGAGACGGACGAGGGGCGCACATGACCGAGCTGGTGCAGCAACTGCTGGTCGACGACGCGGACGAGGAACTCGGCTGGCAGGAGCGCGCGCTCTGCGCCCAGACCGACCCCGAGTCCTTCTTTCCCGAGAAGGGCGGCTCCACCAGAGAGGCCAAAAAGGTCTGTCTCGCCTGCGAGGTCCGCTCCGAGTGCCTCGAGTACGCCCTCGCCAACGACGAGCGCTTCGGCATCTGGGGCGGCCTGTCCGAGCGGGAACGCCGCCGGCTGAAGAAGGCCGCCGTCTGAGCACAGTCGCACGCGTACGGCCGCACGCGCACAGTCGTACGCGTATGCGCACACGCGCGCGTACACACGGGAGCGTCACGAACGGCCCGGCGCCGGTGGGTTGTCCACAGGCGGCGGGCCGTCGTCATGGCCAGCCGATAGTGTGGTCGCTCGTCCGAGACGCCCCGCCGTCCCCTCGACGCACGAGGAGGCGCGGGCGTCCACCGCAGTCCATCGAACCGGGGCCCGTACCTCGATGTCCGTGCACAGCCATACGGCGGCCCAAGACGGCACCGCCATCCCTGAGTTCCCGCGCCATGTGGTGACCGCGGTCCTCGTCTCCCACGACGGCGCCCGCTGGCTGCCCGACGCGCTCGCCGGGCTGCTCGGCCAGGAGCGCCCCGTCCAGTACGCGGTGGCCGCCGACACCGGCAGTGCGGACGGCTCCGCCCAGCTGCTCACCGATGCCCTGGGCGACGCCAACGTGCTGCACCTCGCCCGCCGCACCGGCTTCGGCCAGGCCGTGGAGGAGGCGAGCCGCACCGCGCCCGTCCTCACCCCGGAGGAACTGCCGTACCTCAAGCGCCCCAGCGGCTGGGACCCGGTCACGCGCAGCTGGCGCGACGACGCCTACGACCTGCCCGAACTGCCGCACGGCGAACCCGTGCAGTGGCTGTGGCTGCTGCACGACGACTGCGCCCCCGAACCCGACGCCCTCGCCCAGCTCCTGCGGGTCGTCGACACCGAACTCGAACTCGGCCGTGACGACGTCGCGGTCGTCGGCCCCAAGCTGCGCGGCTGGTACGACCGCCGCCAGCTGCTGGAGGTCGGCGTCACCCTCGCCAACTCCGGCCGCCGCTGGACCGGCCTGGACCGCCGCGAACAGGACCAGGGCCAGCACGACCACGTCCGCACCGTGCTGTCCGTCTCCACCGCCGGCATGCTCATCCGCCGCGACGTCTACGAACAGCTCGGCGGCTTCGACCGCCGGCTGCCCCTGATGCGCGACGACGTCGACCTGTGCTGGCGCGCCCACACCGCCGGCCACCGCGTCCTGGTCGCCCCCGACGCGGTCGTCCGGCACGCCGAGGCCGCCTCCCGGGAGCGCCGCGCCGTCGACTGCGCGGGCCGCACCACCGCCTCCCCGCACAAGGTCGACAAGGCCGGCGCCGTCTACACCCTCCTCGTCAACACCCGTACCGCCGCGCTGCCCTGGGTGCTCACGCGGATCGTCCTCGGCACCGTCCTGCGGACCCTCGCCTACCTCGTCGGCAAGGTCCCCGGACAGGCCCTCGACGAGATCCGCGGCCTGCTCAGCACGCTGCTGCGCCCCGAGCGGATCATCGCCGCCCGGCGCCGCCGCGGCCCCGCGCAGACCGACAAGGGCGAACTGCGCGCCCTCTTCCCGCCGCCCGGCGCCACCGTCCGGGCCACCGTGGAACAGCTCGCGGGCCACTTCACCAGCGACTCCGACATCGACACCACCTCGGCCGGCCGGCACGGCGGCGCCGTGGAGTCAGGGCCCGGCGGCGACGACGCCGACTTCCTGGAGGTCGAGCAGTTCGCCCGGCTCCGGCGGATCGCCCGCCGGCCCGGCCCGGTGCTCTTCCTCGCCCTGCTGCTCGTCTCCCTCGCCGCCTGCCGCGCCCTGCTCGGCAGCGGCGCGCTAGGCGGCGGCGCCCTGCTGCCCGCCCCCGCCGACGCCGGCGACCTGTGGTCCAGCTACCTGGACGCCTGGCACCCGGTCGGCTCCGGCGGCACCCCGTCCGCACCGCCCTACCTGGCCTTCGTCGCGGCCCTCGGCTCCCTCCTGTTCGGCTCCACCGGGCTCGCCGTCACCGTCCTGCTGGTCTGCTCGGTACCGCTCGCCGGATGCACCGCCTACTTCGCGTCCCGCCCCCTGGTCACCTCCCGGCTGCTGCGCGCCTGGGCGGCCATCGGCTACGCCTTCCTGCCGGCCACCACCGGCGCCCTGGCCGGCGGCCACATCGGCACCGCCGTCCTCGCCGTCCTGCTGCCGCTCATCGCGCGCGCGGGCGTCGCCGCGAGCGGCCTCGCCCACCGCGCCGGCGCCCCCGGCAGCTGGCGAGCCACCTGGGCGTACGCGCTGCTGCTGAGCATCGCCACCGCCTTCACGCCGATCGTCTGGCCCGTCGCGCTGCTCCTCGGCCTAGGCGTCCTCGTCCTGCGCCGCCGCGACCTCGTCGCCCACGGCCTGCGCTTCCTCGTCCAGCTCGGCACCCCGCTGCTCTTCCTCGCGCCCTGGTCGCTGACCCTCCTGCCGGCCGGCTTCTTCCGGGAGGCCGGCCTGGAGTACGGCCCCTCGGCGGCCTCCGCGCTGGATCTGCTCGGTGCCGGCCCCGGCGGACCCGGCACCGTGCATGGCCTGATGCTCATCGGCATCGTGCTCGCCGCCCTCGCCGCCCTCCTGCGCTCCGAACGGCAGCTCGGCATCCGTACCGCCTGGGCCGTCGCCCTCGTCGGCCTCGTGTCCGCCGTCCTGTCCAACCGCTCCGCCTGGGCCGGACCGGCCACCCTCGTCTACGGCATCGCCCTGCTGGCCGCCGCCGCGCTCGGCGCCGACGGCGCACGCGCGCGTGTGGCCGAGCAGAGTTTCGGCTGGCGTCAGCCCGTCGCCGCCCTGATCGCCTTCGCCTCGGCCGCCGGCCCGCTGCTCGTCGCCGCCGGCTGGATGATCCGCGGCGCCGACGGCCCCCTGGAGCGCCGCGACCCGTCGCAGGTGCCCGCGTTCGTCGCCGAGGACTCCGCCGGCGGCGACCAGGCCCGCACCCTGATCCTGGACAGCGACTCCACCGCGCGCGTGCGCTACACCCTGGTCCGCGGCTCCGGCGCCCGCATGGGGGACGCCGAACTCGCCGCCGCCGACGGCGAGAACGCCCGCCTGGACAAGGTGGTCGCCAACCTGGTCGCCGGCTCCGGCGCCGACCAGGCCGACGAACTCGGCGGCTTCGCCGTGCGCTACGTCCTCGTGCACCAGGGCACCCCCCGCGACACCACCCGCGTCCTGGACGCGACCCCCGGCCTGTCCCGGCTCAGCCGGCAGAGCGGCAACGCCCTGTGGCGCGTCGACCAGGAGGTCTCCCGCGCGGCCATCGTGCCCGCCGCCGGCCCGGGCCGGGCCCAGCCGGTCACCGCGGGACCGGTGGAGATCCACACCACGGTCCCCGCCGGCTCGGGCAGCCGCGTCCTGCGCCTGGCCGACAGCGCCGCCGACGGCTGGACGGCGACCCTGGACGGCAAGCCGCTCACCCCGACGACGGTCGACGGCTGGGCCCAGGGCTTCCGGCTGCCGTCCACCGGCGGCAGGCTCGACGTCACCTACGACGCACCGCTCGCCCACACCGCCTGGCTGTGGGCCCAGGGCGCGCTCGCCGTCGTCCTGGTCGTCCTCGCCCTGCCCGGCCGCCGCCGCGACGTCGACGACGACCTGCCCGAGGAGCAGCCCGTGCCCGCGCAGGCCACCACCGGCGAGGGCCGCCGCGCCCGCCGCCTGCGCGCCCAGGCTGAGGAAGCGCCCGCCGGGAACCCGCCCGCCGCGCCCGCGCCCCCCGAACAGCCCCCGGTGGCCGTACCCCACCAGCAGTCCTACGACGAGTGGAACCCGGCCACCTACGGCGGCGACACCGCGAACGACGGCTACACGGACCCGTACAGCACCGCGGCGGGCTACGGCCGGCAGACGTACCAGCAGCCCGACCCCTACCAGGCGGCCCCCTACGACCCGTACGCCTACAACGGCGGCGCGGACCAACCCCCGTACGACCCGGCGGCATACCAGCAGCAGGGCTACGACCAGGGGTACGAGCAGGGCTACGACCCCGCCCACGACCCCGCCCGGCAGGGCTACGACCCCGCCCAGGACCCCGCCCGGCAGGGTTACGACCCGGCCCATCCCCACGGCACCGGCAACGAGCGCCCCGACGGGAGCCAGCAGTGAACCGCACCACCCTGTCCCTGTTCGCCGGCACGGCCGCGCTGGCCGCCGTCACCGCGTTCGCCGCGGTCGCCACACCGGCCGCGTCCGGCGCCGCCACCCCCCGGACGGCCGCCCGGCTGCCCGTCGAACGCACCGGCCTGCTGTGCCCGGCACCCAGCGACTCGGACATCGCCGACACGACGTACACGTCGTTCACCCCCGTCACCAAGGGCGCCGCGCACAATGGCACGGCGCGGCTCCAGGCGGCCGACGGGGACGCGGCCGGGAGCGGGAAGGGCAAGGGCGGCAAGCGGAGCGCCGGCCGGCCGGTGCTCACCCCGAAGGCGCCGGGCACGCCGGTCACCGGCGACACCTCCGGCGCCGCGCCCGCACTGATCGGCACGGCGGACGGCGGGTTCGCCCCCGGCTGGACCCTCCAGGAGACGACCGACGTCGCCGCCGGCACCGGCCGCGGCCTCCAGGGCGTCAACTGCACCGGCGCGGACACCGAGTTCTGGTTCCCGGGCGCCGCCACGGCCGCCGGCCGCACCGACTACGTCCACCTGACCAACCCCGACGACTCCGCCGCCGTCGTCGACATCGAGCTGTTCGGCAAGGACGGGGCGATCAAGTCCCCACTGGGCGAGAACCTCACCGTCAAGCCGCACACCAGCAAGGCGTTCCTGCTCTCCACGCTCACCGACGAGCGGCAGGCCGACCTGACCGTGCACGTCGGCGTCCGCAGCGGGCGGGTCGGCGCCGCCGTGCAGGCCCTGGACGACAAGGCGGGCGGCGACTGGTTGGCCCCGGCCGCCGACCCGGCCGGCAGCCTGGTCCTGCCCGGTATCCCGAAGGACGCCACCGACGTCCGTCTCATCGCCTTCACGCCCGGCGACGACGACGCCGACCTGAAGATCCGCCTGGCCTCGCCCGCCGGCCTGATCACCCCGGCCGGGAACGAGACCCTGCACGTCAAGTCCGGCATGACCGGCGCGGTCGACCTCGGCGACGTCACCCGCGGCGAGGCCGGCTCCCTGGTCCTGACGCCCACCGGCCGGCCGGCCCCGGTCGTCGCGGCGCTCCAGGTCGTCCGGGGCAAGGGCGGCAACAAGGAAACGGCGTTCATCCCGGCCACCACCGCCGTCGGCACGCGCGCGACGTCGGCCGACAACCGGGCGAAGGGCACGACCCTCGCCCTGACGGCCCCCACCGCCACGGCCACGGTCAAGGTCACCGCGTCGGCCGGCAGCGAGGGCGGAACGCCGGTCACCAGGACGTACACGGTGAAGTCCGGCACCACACAGGACATCGCCGCCCCGGTCCCGGCCGGCCTGAAGGGCACGTACGCCCTCACGGTGGAGCCCACGTCCGGCGGCCCCGTCTACGCCGCGCGCACCCTCGCCGCCACCGGCACGGACGTCCCTGCCTTCACCGTCCAGACCCTGCCGAACGACCACGGCACGGTGGCGGTCCCCCAGGCGGAGGAGGACCTGACGATCCTCCAGAAGTAGGCGGCCGGGCGGGCGTACGCAAGCAGGCGGGCCCAGCCGAGCGGGTGGCCGCGGGCGGAAGCGGGACAGGCCGCCGCAGGCGGTGGCGCGGGAGGCCGCCCCGCCGCCCCGGGGGACGGACCAGGCCGAGCACCGGCGGGGCGCCCCGCCGAACGAGAGGCCCTAGTCCTCCCCGTACCGCGGATCCACGGTCTCCGGCGTCAGCCCGAGCAGCTCGGCCACCTGCTCCACCACGATCTCGTGCACCAGCGCGGCCCGCTCGTCGCGCCCCTTGGTCCGGATCTCCACCGGCCGCCGGTACACGACGACCCGGGCCCGCCGCCCCTCCCGCGCGGGGACGGTCCCGCCGAGCGGTACGGCCTCGTCGCTCCAGGCCGCCTCTTCCCCCCGGCCCTCCAGCCGGGGCACCTCCAGTACGAGGAAATCGAAGTCGGCCAGCTGCGGCCAGCGCCGCTCGAGACGGTCCACGGAGTCCTGCACCAGGTCCGCGAACACCTCGGCGCGGCTGGCCGCGAGCGGCACCTGCGGCGGTGCGATCGGCCCCCGCATGCCCCGCCCGTGGCGATCACGGCGACGGGGTCCGGGTCCGGCGGCACGGGGCGGTACACGGTTGTCCATCACCGGTGAAGCGTAGTCCCCGCGCCCTGTGCCCGTCCGTCTCCACACGGCAACCGGCGTCGATCACTCGTGTCGCAGGATGACCGTTCCAGCCAAGGTCTGGCTCGTTCCCATACCCTTCCCGGATCACCGAACTCCAGGCGATCGGCGGTGTTTGTACCCACATATGACCGGTCGTCCCACCGCCCGGCACCAGCGGGAAGGCCCTCCGCACAGGTCAGCGGGGGCCACCCGGAGCGGTGTGTGGGGCGTTTCACAGCACGACACGGTGGAGTGACCTGGGGGAGAGTCGTCGCGGCCCGCTCAAGAGTGCGGTACCGTCCAACGTCGTGAGCCCTGTACGTCGCTGTTCGCGCACCGCCTGCGGCCGACCCGCCGTCGCGACGCTGACGTACGTCTACGCCGACTCGACCGCGGTCCTCGGCCCGCTCGCCACCTACGCCGAACCCCACTGCTACGACCTGTGCGCCGAGCACTCCGAGCGCCTCACCGCCCCGCGCGGCTGGGAGGTCGTCCGCCTCCTCGACGGCTCCGCTCCCGCGCGGCCCAGCGGAGACGATCTGGAAGCGCTTGCCAACGCCGTACGCGAGGCGGCGCGCCCGCAGCAGCGCGCGGCCGGGGCGGCCGGCGGCGGAAGCCGCTCGGTGGACCCCATGGAGGTGGCCCGCCGCGGTCACCTGAGGGTTCTGCGCTCCCCGGACAACTGAGCGCCACCCCCCGCCACCCTGCCAGGCGTGACGGTTCTCCTCCCGCGGGCGTCACCGCCGCAGGGCTCGCCGCGCGTCCACCCGGCGTCCGCGCACCGACCCCGCACCCCGGACGGGTAGTTTGTGGGCACCCATAGGACTTCGGAAGGGTTGGCCGTGACTGCTGATCTGTCGCAGCTCGTGAAGGCGTACGACGTGCGCGGTGTGGTCCCGGACCAGTGGGACGAGAAACTGGCCGCACTGTTCGGCGCCGCCTTCGCCGAGGTGACGGGGGCGGCGGCCATCGTCGTCGGCCACGACATGCGGCCCTCGTCCCCCGGCCTCTCCCGCGCCTTCGCGCGCGGCGCGGCGGACCGCGGCGTGGACGTCACCGAGATCGGCCTGTGCTCCACGGACCAGCTCTACTACGCCTCGGGCGCGCTGGACCTCCCGGGCGCCATGTTCACCGCCTCCCACAACCCGGCCCGGTACAACGGCATCAAGCTGTGCCGCGCGGGCGCCGCCCCTGTCGGCCAGGACACCGGTCTCGCGCAGATCCGCGAGCTGGCCGAGCGCTGGCTGGAAGAGGGCGCTCCCGAGCCCGCGGCCCGGCCGGGAAGCCTCTCCTCGCGCGAGACGCTGGAGGACTACGCGGCGTACCTGCGCTCCCTGGTCGACCTGACCTCCGTGCGCCCCCTGAAGGTCGTGGTCGACGCCGGCAACGGCATGGGCGGCCACACGGTCCCCCCGGTCTTCGCCGGCCTGCCCCTGACCCTCGTCCCGATGTACTTCGAGCTGGACGGCACCTTCCCCAACCACGAGGCCAACCCGCTGGACCCGGCGAACCTCGTGGACCTCCAGAAGCGGGTCCCGGCGGAGGGCGCCGACCTCGGCATCGCCTTCGACGGCGACGCCGACCGCTGCTTCGTCGTGGACGAGAACGGCGACCCCGTCTCCCCGTCCGCGATCACCGCGCTGGTCGCCGCCCGCGAACTCGCCCGCAACGGGGGCACGGGCACGGTCATCCACAACCTGATCACCTCCCGCACGGTCCCGGAGGTCGTACGGGAGAACGGCGGCACCCCGGCCCGCACCCGGGTCGGCCACTCCTTCATCAAGGCCGAGATGGCCCGCACCGGCGCGATCTTCGGCGGCGAGCACTCCGCCCACTACTACTTCAAGGACTTCTGGAACGCCGACACGGGCATGCTGGCCGCCCTGCACGTCCTCGCGGCCCTCGGCGGCCAGGAGGGCCCGCTCTCCGGCCTGGTCGCCCAGTACGACCGCTACGCCGGCTCCGGCGAGATCAACTCCACCGTCGCCGACCAGACCGCCCGGCTCGCCGCGATCCGCACCGCGTACGAGAGTCGCGCCGACGTCACCCTCGACGACCTCGACGGCCTCACCGTCGCCGCGGCCGACTGGTGGTTCAACGTCCGCCCCTCCAACACCGAGCCGCTCCTGCGCCTGAACGCGGAGGCGAAGGACGGGGCCACGATGGTCAAGATCAGGAACGAGGCCCTGGCGATCATCAGGGGCTGAGCGGTCTGCCCACCAGCGGTACGCTGACCGGGCATCCACAGACACCCGCACGCCCCCGAAGGGACACCCCATGCCGCTCGAAGCCGGCCTCCTGGAGATCCTCGCCTGCCCGGCCTGCCACTCCCCCCTCGAGGAGCAGGACACCGAGCTGATCTGCACGGGCCAGGACTGCGGCCTCGCCTACCCCGTGCGCGACGACATCCCGGTCCTCCTCGTGGACGAGGCCCGCCGCCCCGGGTGACGGGACCCCGTACGCCGTAGCGAGGCCCCGCACGTCGCGGCCACGAGGCCCTGTCCCCGTGGCGGCGAGGCGCCCCGCGCCACCCCCCGCAAAGGCTCTGCCCAGGACCCCCGGCGATGGAGGCTGCCGCCCATGCTGGACGAATCGCTGCTCGACACCCCGGAGGGTCTCTCCGAGGCCGACCGCCGAGGCCTGCTCCGCGGCGCCGCGGAGGCCGGTGCCCGTGTGCGCACCGCCGCCCGGCACACCGCCGAGGCCGGCGTCGGCGGCCTCACCCCCGACGGCCGTCCACGCGCCGTCCTGATCGCGGGCCCGGGCGTCGCCGCCACCCACACCGCCGACCTCCTCGGCACGCTGGCCGGCCCCGGCAGCCCCGTGGTCCGGCTGGCCCCCACCGGCGTCGCCCCGGCCCCGGGCGCCCTGCGCTGGGAACTGCCCGGCTGGGCCGGCTCGGTGGACCTGCTGCTGATCACCACTCCCGACGGCACCGAACCGAGCCTCTCCCTCCTCGCCGAGCAGGCCTACCGGCGCGGCTGCTCGGTCGTCGCCGTGGCCCCGCAGAGCACCCCGCTCGCCGAGGCCGTCGCCGGCGCGCACGGCCTGTTCGTACCGATGGCGACCGCACCGTACGACCAGCAGGAACCGCTCGCCGGGTCCGCCCCGGGCGTCTTCTGGGCCCTGCTGACCCCGCTCCTGGCCCTCCTGGACCGCGTCGGCCTGCTCGACGCCCCGCCGGAGGCCATCGAGCGGATCGCCGACCGCCTGGACCGCATCGCGGAACGCTGCGGCCCCGCCATCGCGACCTACGGCAACCCGGCCAAGACCCTGGCCGCGGAACTCGCCGACGGGCTCCCCGTGATCTGGACGGAAGGCACCTCGGCGGGCCCGGCCGGCCGCCGGTTCGCCGCAGCCCTCGCCGAACTCGCCGGCCGGCCCTCCCTGGTCGCCGAACTGCCCGAGGCGCTCGCCGCGCACGCCGCTCTGCTGGCCGGCCCACTGGCCGCCGGCGCCGATCCGGAGGACTTCTTCCGCGACCGCGTGGAGGAGCCGCCCGCGCTGCACGCGCGCGTGGTGCTCCTCCGCGACCGCCCGACCGGCGGGCTCACCGCCGCGCCCGCCGCCCGGGACCTGGCCCTCGACCACGACACGCCGATCAGCGAGCTCGAACCCGAGGAAGGCGGCGAACTCGAGACCCTCGCGGAACTGATCGCCGTCACGGATTTCGCCGCCGTTTACCTGGCGCTCGCTTCCGGAGCCTGATCTTTGCTCCGGGCCGCACCAGCCGTGCCCGTACCGGCGCCGCGACCGACGTAGCCACCGGCGCCGGCCGAGCAGCGTACGTACGGAGACAGAGAAGACACATGGACCGCCTCGACAACACCGTCCGCCCCTACGCCTGGGGTTCCCCCACCGCCATCCCGCACCTCCTCGGCACCGAACCGACCGGGGAACCCCAGGCGGAGATGTGGATGGGCGCCCACCCGGGCGCCCCCTCGCGCACCACGCGCGGGACGCTCGCCGAGGTCATCGACGCCGGCCCGGAGCGCGAACTGGGTTCCCGCGCGGTCGCCAGGTTCGGCCCGCGCCTGCCGTTCCTGCTCAAGATCCTCGCCGCCGGCGCGCCCCTGTCCCTCCAGGTGCATCCCGACCTGGCACAGGCCAGGCAGGGCTACGCCGAAGAGGAGCGCCGCGGCGTCCCCGTCGACGCCCCGCACCGCAACTACAAGGACGCCAACCACAAGCCCGAACTGATCTGCGCCCTCACCGAGTTCGACGGCCTGTGCGGCTTCCGCGACCCGGCCCAGGCCGCCGACCTGCTCGCCGGCCTCGGCGTCGACTCCCTCGAGCCGTACGTCGACCTGCTGCGCGCCCACCCCGAGGACGCGGCCCTGCGCGAGGTCCTCACCGCCGTCCTCAGCGCCGACCCGCGGGAGATGGCCCACACGGTCGCCGAGGCCACCACCGCCTGCACCCGCCTCGGCGGTGCCTACGCGCCCTACGCCGACATCGCCCACCACTACCCGGGCGACCCCGGCGTGCTCGCCGCCATGCTGCTCAACCACGTCCGCCTGCAACCCGGCGAGGCCCTCTTCCTGGGCGCCGGCATCCCGCACGCCTACCTGAACGGCCTCGGCGTCGAGATCATGGCCAACTCCGACAACGTCCTGCGCTGCGGCCTCACCCCCAAGCACGTCGACGTCCCCGAGCTCCTGCGGATCGTCCGCTTCGAGCCGAGCGACCCGGGCGTGCTGCGCCCCGAGGCGTCCCCGGACGGCGAGGAGGTCTACGAGACGCCGATCGACGAGTTCCGCCTCTCGCGATACGTCCTCCCGCAGGCCGGCAGCGCCCACGACCTCACCCGGGACACCCCGCAGATCCTGCTCTGCACGGCGGGTACCGTCCGGGCCGGGGAACACGAACTGGGCCCCGGTCAGTCGGTCTTCGTCCCGGCCGACGAGAAGGCGGAGATCTCGGGCGCCGGCACGGTCTTCCGCGCCACTGTGATCGTATGACCGGGGCTGTGGACGGGTGACGCGGCGCGGCCCGGCCGGACTGCAAGAATGATCCACCGGCAAAGGCCGGGCAAAGCCGGGCACACGTCCTGACGGCAGGGACGTACGAGGCGACAGAGGCGAAGGGACAACGCGGACACATGAGCGCGTCAGGCGGTACCAGGGCGATCGTGGCGGCACTCGGCGCCAACCTCGCGATCGCGGCATCGAAGTTCGTGGCGTTCGCGTTCAGCGGCTCCTCCTCGATGCTCGCTGAGGGCGTCCACTCGCTCGCCGACTCCGGCAACCAGTTCCTGCTGCTCGTCGGCGGCAAGAAGGCACAGCGCGAGGCGACCCCGCAACACCCCTTCGGCTACGGCCGCGAACGGTTCATCTACGCCTTCCTCGTCTCGATCGTCCTGTTCTCGATCGGCGGCATGTTCGCCGTCTACGAGGGCTTCGAGAAGATCCGCCACCCGCACCAACTGGAGCACTGGTACTGGCCGGTGGGCGTCCTCGTCTTCGCGATCATCGCCGAGGGCTTCTCCTTCCGCACGGCCATCAAGGAATCCAACCAGACGCGCGGCACGCTCTCCTGGGCCCAGTTCATCCGCCGCGCCAAGGCACCCGAACTGCCCGTCGTCCTGCTGGAGGACTTCGGCGCGCTCATCGGCCTGGCCCTCGCCCTCGGCGGCGTCGGCCTCTCCCTGCTCACCGGCGACGGCACCTGGGACGGCATCGGCACCGTCTGTATCGGTGTCCTGCTCATCCTCATCGCCCTCGTCCTGGCCGCCGAGACCAAGTCGCTGCTGCTCGGCGAGGCCGCGGGCCTGGACGACGTCAAGAAGATCGAGGCCGCGATCGTCGACGGGGCCACGGTCACCCGCATCATCCACATGCGCACCCTGCACCTCGGCCCCGAGGAACTGCTGATCGCCGCCAAGATCGCCGTCCGGCACGACGACACGGCCGCCGAGGTCGCCAACGCCATCAACGCCGCGGAGACCCGCATCCGCACGGCCGTCCCCATCGCCCGCGTCATCTATCTGGAACCGGACATCTACAGCGAGGCCGAGGCCGCCAAGGGGCCGGACCCCATGGCCACCCCGGGCGGCCCGAACCCCCACGCGACCGGTCACTGAGCCCCGCCGGCCGCTGTCGGACGGGCCGCACGGGCCGGGGCACCGGCGGCACAGCCGGCGCCCTCCGCCGCCGTACGGCCAGAGCACCGGTCCCCGGCCCGGCACCGGTGACGCTCAGCACCACGCCGAGCACCGCGGCCGCACCCAGCAGGGACAGGACCGCACGGCCGTCCGTCACCCGCCCCCGCACGGCGGCCACCGGAAGCGCCCCGTCCCGGTCGGAGGCGAAGAACCGCGAGTCCATCGAGTCGGACCGGTGGCCCCCAGGAGGAACAGCCGGCCACGCGGCACCCTGACGTCGTACGACCGGTGCAGCCCGTCGGCGTCGCCCCCGCAGACGTACGGCTCCTTCAGCGGCCGCCCGTCGACGGTGATCCGCTCCTTGCCCGCCACGACCGTGCAGCAGACCACACGGTCGCCGCCCATCCCGATCACCCGCTGCATCAGGGGCCCGGGGTTCCCGTAGCGTTCCGCCGCCGAGAACGTCACGACGTCACCGCGCCGCATCTCGCTCCCGCCCACCCGCTCCCAGGCGATCCGGTCACCGCGCCGGTACGTCGGCTCCATGCTCCGGCTCGGCAGGCTGCCGGTGCCGTACGCCCCGTGCCCGTACAGGTAACTCCCGCCGGCCGGCAACAACCCCACCAGCCCCCGCCACCAGCGCCCCGATCCCCAGTCCCCGCCCTCTGTCCGCCATCTCCCGTCCTCCCCCACGCGGCCCCTCCGCGGCGCGGACGACATCGGCCCTCCGCGAACTCCGTGCCGCCGGGGGCGGAAGATCACCGGCGTCGGCCCCGGCCGGACCGATCACGTCGATCTCCTCACGCTTCCGGCCGCGCGCGCCGTGTCCCGCACACCCCGCGCACCGCACCGCACCAATCACCACCTCCGCCCCCCAAGGGGCGAGAAGCCCAGATCAGGCCGGTGCATCGGCCCCGGCCGCACGTTTCACCCCCACCCGCCGACCACCGGACCCGGCCCCCGGGCCGCCGTCCGTACGGCCCGAAGCCCACGAAGGCGGACTGGGGGCGGACCGGCCCTCCGGTGTAGCTTGGGACGGAGCCAGACGTCGCTGCTGATGGCGGTCGGGCGGTCCCCGTGGACCGGCCGAGGGAGAGAGGGCCTCCGACGGACTGCGCTGCGCGCACGTGGGCATGCCTGTGTCCTCTTCTCGGGCACCCCTGTGTCCGCCGCCGCGCAGACCAGCCGTACCCACCTCGCCCCGATCCCGAGGAGCAGCTCGCAATGACGACTGTCGACAACCGACAGGACTTCAAGGTCGCCGATCTCTCGCTGGCCGAGTTCGGCCGCAAGGAGATCTCCCTCGCCGAGCACGAGATGCCCGGCCTGATGGCGCTCCGCAAGGAGTACGCCGAGGCGCAGCCGCTGGCCGGCGCCCGCGTCACGGGTTCGCTGCACATGACCGTGCAGACCGCCGTGCTCATCGAGACCCTGGTCGCCCTCGGCGCCCAGGTCCGCTGGGCCTCCTGCAACATCTTCTCCACCCAGGACCACGCGGCCGCCGCCATCGCCGTCGGCCCGAACGGCACGCCGGACAACCCGCAGGGCATCCCGGTCTTCGCCTGGAAGGGCGAGTCCCTGGAGGAGTACTGGTGGTGCACCGAGCAGGCGCTGACCTGGCCGGGCACCCCCACCGGCGGCCCGAACATGATCCTCGACGACGGCGGTGACGCCACCCTCCTCGTCCACAAGGGCGTCGAGTACGAGAAGGACGGCAAGGTCCCCGGCCTGGAGACCGCCGAGTCCGACGAGCACCGCGTCATCCTCCAGCTGCTGCACCGCACCCTGGGCGAGGACCCCCAGAAGTGGACCCAGCTGGCCTCCGAGATCCGTGGTGTCACCGAGGAGACCACGACCGGTGTCCACCGCCTGTACGAGATGCAGCGTGACGGCGCCCTCCTCTTCCCGGCGATCAACGTCAACGACGCCGTCACCAAGTCGAAGTTCGACAACAAGTACGGCTGCCGCCACTCCCTGATCGACGGCATCAACCGTGCCACCGACGTCCTGATCGGCGGCAAGACCGCGGTCGTGTGCGGTTACGGCGACGTGGGCAAGGGCTGCGCCGAGTCCCTGCGCGGCCAGGGCGCCCGCGTGATCATCACCGAGATCGACCCGATCTGCGCCCTCCAGGCGGCGATGGACGGCTACCAGGTCACCACCCTGGACGAGGTCGTCGAGACCGCCGACATCTTCATCACCACCACCGGCAACAAGGACATCATCCTCGCGTCGGACATGGCGAAGATGAAGCACCAGGCGATCATCGGCAACATCGGTCACTTCGACAACGAGATCGACATGGCCGGCCTGGCCAAGATCCCCGGCATCGTCAAGGACGAGGTCAAGCCGCAGGTCCACACCTGGACGTTCCCGGAGGGCAAGAAGCTCATCGTGCTCTCCGAGGGCCGCCTGCTGAACCTGGGCAACGCCACCGGTCACCCGTCGTTCGTGATGTCCAACTCCTTCGCGGACCAGACCCTGGCCCAGATCGAGCTGTTCACCAAGCCCGACGAGTACCCGACCGGCGTCTACGTGCTGCCCAAGCACCTCGACGAGAAGGTCGCCCGCCTCCACCTGGACGCGCTCGGCGTCAAGCTCACCAAGCTCCGCCCGGAGCAGGCCGCCTACATCGGCGTCGAGGTCGACGGCCCGTTCAAGTCGGACCACTACCGCTACTGAGCCGGTGACCGCGTAGCCCGGCCCGCCGGGATAAGTGCGTCGGCGCACCGACCCACTCACCCCGGCGGCAGGTCCTCCGAGGCAGGCCCCCGCACCCCCGTGCCGGGGGCCTGCCCCTTTGACCCGCCGCCCCGGCGGCGCGCGCCGACCGGCTCACCGACCGACCGGCTCACCGACCGACCGGCCCGGGTCGACGGCCCGGCCGGACCGTCAGCCCGTCAAGACCCAGGACCCTCATGCCCCGCGGCCGTTATTCGCTCCACGATCCGCACGATCACACCCCCCTCGCGGAAGAACACTTCCAGTGCGCCCCCGGCCCGTCCGGCTGGCGCTACGTCTCTCAGCTGACGACCCCCGCCGGAGATCACCGCGGCTCGGTCGACCTCACCCTGGACGACCTCGGCCGCCCCATCCGCCTCGAACTCCACGCGGGTGGCTGGCAGGTACGCGGCGCCGCCCTCGACGGCGTCACCTGGGTCCGCACCGACCCCACCGGCACCGATGCCACCGAAGGCAATGTGCGCGCCCACGCCTTCACCGGCACGTCCCCCGCGTTCCTCGTCGCGACCGCCCGTCTCCTGCGCCTCACCCCCTCGTCCGCCGCAACCCGCGTACGCCTCGTGGCCCTCACCGACCCGGTCCTCGCCCCCCGCACCGTCGACCAGTCCTGGGCCTTGGTGGACAGCGAAACACACGCCACTGACAACGGCCCCCTGACCGTGGACGCCTACCAGGTCACAGCCCTGGACACGGGCGAACGGCACACCGTGCACCTCGCCGGAGACGTCGTCCTGGCCGCGCCCGGCATCGAGTTGGAAGACCTCCAGTCACCGCCGTCGGCTTTCACCTGACCGCGGCCCACGCACCCGGCCGCCGCGGCCTCGGTCCCGGGCGCGCGGCGCGCTACGCCGGCGGCGCGAACCCGGTGGCCGGCCGGCCGCCCGCCGGTTCGCCCCGCGCCGGCGCCGCCGGCGGAGCGGCGGGAGCCTGAACCGAGCCCCGCGGCGGGACCATCGGAGACTGATGAACGGCCTGCGGCGGGTAGGCGGCCGGATGGGCGGCCCGGGGCTGATGACCGCCCGGGGCACCAGGCTGTCCCGGCGGCGGGGCGAACCCACCGCCGCCGAACGCCTTCCTGACCTCGCGGGACTGCCGCTCGTGCACCACGGCCCCCAGGAACGCGGCCGGAGGAAGATCCACCGGCGCCGGAGTCCCCGTACATGCCGCGAGGTCGGCCGCGAGCCGCTGCGCCATCCCCGTCGACACCTGCGGATCGAGCTGCCGCATCCGCGTCAGGTACTGCCGTATGGCGAGCCACAGCCCGTCCGGAACCGCCGACAGATCCAGTCCCGCGAAGCGCCCCGCGAGCCAGGGAGGCGGGGGCGGTACGAACCCGGTCCGCCCGGCGGGTATCCGCTCACGCACGACCAGCGTGCCCGCGAACACGTCCCCGAGCCGCCGCCCCCGCGCCGACACCAGCGAGGCGATACAGGCCACGACCCCGAACGTCATGAGGATCTCGATCACCCCGACCGCGCCCCGCACCAACGCGTGCCGGAACCGGATCGGTCCGCCGTCGTCCCGTACCACCCGGAGGCCGAAGGCCAGCTTCCCCAGTGAACGCCCGTGACTGAGGGTCTCGACCGCGATCGGCCCGCCGACCAGCACCAGCAGAAACGACGCGATCGACAACGCCACCTGCGCCGCCTCGTCCAGCGAAGCGGTCGACAACGCCAACGCCATGAGCACGACGAGATAGGCGAAGACGGCCACCACCAGGTCGAGCAACACGGCCAGCGCCCTGCTCGGCAGCTTCGCGGGCCGCAGTTCCAGCGCCACCGCCTCGCCCGTCACCAACTCACTCACGCCCGCCGCCCTTCCCTGGTCCACCCCTGAAGCGCAAGTCTGCCAAGCTGTGGGCGCATCGCGTCCCAGTACGACAAGCTGACAACATCCACGAGCATCCACGACGAGCCGTGGGCGATCAGCCGAGGAGCAGGCAGACCCGATGGACCTGGACGTCTTCGTCTCCGTGCACCGAGCCGAATGGGACCGTCTCGATGCTCTCCTGCGCCGCCGGCGCCGTCTCACCGGCGCCGAGGCGGACGAACTCGTCGCCCTCTACCAGCGGACCGCCACCCACCTCTCCCTCATCCGGTCCAGCGCCCCGGACCCGCAACTGACGGGACGCCTCAGCCAACTCGTGGCACGCGCGCGCAGCGTCGTCACCGGCACCCGCCGCGCCTCATGGCGTGATGTCACGCGCTTCCTGGGCCGGGGCTTCCCGGCGGCCGTCTACCGCGCCCGGCACTGGTGGGTCCCCACTGCACTCGTGTCCACCACGATCGCCGTCCTCCTGGGCTGGTGGATCGGCACCCACCCCGACGTGCAGTCCTCCATCGCCGCCCCCAGCCAGCTGCGCGAGCTGACCCGCCCCGGTGGCGAATACGAGACGTACTACTCCAGCCATCCCGCGACCGCCTTCGCCGCCCAGGTGTGGACCAACAACGCCCAGGCGGCGGCGATGTGCCTGGTCCTGGGAGTCTTCCTGGGCCTGCCGGTCCTCTGGATCCTCTTCGAGAACATGCTCAACCTGGGCGTCGGCTTCGGTCTCATGGCCTCGGCCGGCCGCCTCGACACCTTCCTCGGGCTGGTCCTCCCGCACGGCCTGCTGGAACTGACCGCAGTGTTCGTCGCCGCCGGTACGGGACTGCGGCTCGGCTGGACCGTCGTGGACCCCGGTCCCCGCACCCGGCGTGCCGCCCTCGCGGAGGAGGGCCGGGCCGCCATCGGCATGGCGATCGGTCTCGCCCTGGTGCTGTTCGTCTCCGGCGCCATCGAAGGCTTCGTCACCCCCTCCGGCCTGCCCACATGGGCGCGCATCGGCATCGGGATCGTGGCCGAGCTGGCCTTCCTGGCGTACGTCTACGTCCTGGGCGGCCGCGCGGCACGCGCGGGCGAGACGGGCGACCTCGAGGCGGTGGACCGCAGCGCTTCCGTGCCCATGGCCGCCTGATGTGCATCCGGCCCGCGCGAGCTGCTAGTCTCCTCTTCGCCCCGCAAGAGCCGTTGACACGGAGCTCGTGGGGAGGTAGATTCAAACAGTTGCCTAGAGCTGGACAGCGTCCGGTGACGGCCGATAGAATCCACTAGCTTCTTCAAAAGCCGTGAACGGCATTCCAAGAAGCACCCCCCGATTATTCGGAAATGAACGGCCGGTCAAACCGGCCAAGAACTTCTGATAAAGTCGGAACCGCCGGAAAGGGAAACGCGGAAGCGGGAACCTGGAAAGCACCGAGGAAATCGGGTCGAGAAAAGATCTGATAGAGTCGGAAACGCAAGACCGAAGGGAAGCGCCCGGAGGAAAGCCCGAGAGGGTGAGTACAAAGGAAGCGACCGTTCCTTGAGAACTCAACAGCGTGCCAAA